>MFVU01000015.1:19991-54566 GCA_001787125.1 Candidatus Nomurabacteria bacterium RIFCSPLOWO2_12_FULL_44_11 | reverse complement strand
ATCTCGCGGGTCGAGGTGCCAGGGGGGAAATGCGGGAAGCGGTAACGGAATACAGGGTACTCAAGCGGTTCACCCTCCCTGCGCCCTCCCTTCGCAGGGAGGGAAACATCCAACAATCTCGCCCTGCGAAGGGAGAGTGGCCAAAGGCCGAGGGGGTGAAATTCAGTTTTCTTGAAATCCGCCCCAAGACCGGCCGGACGCACCAAATAAGAGTGCATATGAAATACTTAAATCACCCAATTGTCTGCGATTCACTTTATAACCCGGACGGTCCCTGCCCGAAAGGCATTAAACGCATGGCACTCCACGCTAAGTCAATAGAATTCTCCGCTCTAGGCGGATCCGCCTCTGGCGGAAAAAACAAAACAATCAAAATAGAATCACCCCTGCCAAAAGAGTTCCAAAAATTCCTTTAGTTTATTTTTTCCGCCCCACCCCAGGCCAGTTCGAAAATTCCGCGCTGAGTTTGGGCGTTGTCTTTGCTCTCTACGATAAGGACGAAAATTTCTTTACCCAGGACGAAGGTCATGACTTTGTCGCCAATTATTAATTGGTCGGTATATCCGAATAAGTATGTTTGAGGCACGTATCTTATTTTATAATTTTTTCCTTTTTTAAGATTTATCACCCGTTTAATGTAATTTTTACTTATTTCTCCGCCTTGGACTATTTCCCGAATCGGGGGATTGCGCAGTCTCTCTAGAGTTTTTAAATATAGTTTTATGACCTCCGGAAACTTTTCTTCCAAAAAATCTATATTTGTTATCCATAATCCCTCCTCCTTATTGTTTAACGAAGAATAAGCTTCCTCATAAGCTATATGCATACCCTCGATTCCTTCCAACATTCTAACCTTTGGTTTCCCAGCGGTATTTTGAAGTGCTACTAACTCCGGCAATAATTTTTCCGCTTGCTTATTCCTGAAATGAGTCATTTCCACCAGTCGGCGCGGGTGAATGGCAGAGTAAAACTTTTTCTTTCCCTTGGTCAGCTCCGAGCAAAGACCGAGGATTATTAACTCATCTATCATCAGATATACCGTAGGGCGTTTTAAGTTTGCCTTCCGGGCTATCTCGGTCATAGAGGACTCGCCTAGTTCAAGAAGGGCCAGGTATATCCCCGCTTGTTTTTCATGCAATCCCAATTGTTTCAAAGTCTCTATCGGATTCATCAATCTAGTATATATTAACCTAGAAAAATGTCAAGAAAATTGACACTTTATTATAAACTTCCTTAAAATTATCAAGTAGCATAAGTACTTCTTATCGACAATCAATATTTAAATTGACGTTTTAAAATTTAATTATATAATTTGGGCGTGGAAACAAGAACATGCCAGAATTGCAAAAAGGACTTTAATATAGAGCCGGAGGATTTTAAATTCTACGAAAAGATGCAAGTCCCGCCGCCGACCTGGTGCCCAGAGTGCCGGATGATCCGAAGGTTTTCATTTGTGAACATTAGGACACTTTATAAAAGATCCTGTGATCTCTGTGGCGCAAGTATAATCTCGATGTTCCACAGAGACAAAAAATTAAAGGTCTACTGTAATCCCTGCTGGTGGGGCGATAGTTGGGATGGCACAGAATATGGAATGAATTACGATCCCTCACGCTCTTTTTTTGAACAAATGAAAGAGCTGCAAAGTAAATCTCCTTATATGGCATTGGAATGTACCTATACCACAAACATTAATACTCCGTACACGAACTATACTGCTTGGCAGAAAAATTCGTATCTAACTTATTTTGGGGATTATGTAGAAAATTCTCTTTACAGTACTATTTTGGCTCACATTCGGGATTGCATGGATTGCTATCACATAGATGAATCCGAACTTTGCTACGGTAGTATCGGTGGCCATAAATTATATAATTGCCATTTTACCATTGATTGTGGAGATTGCCACGACGTGCACTTTTCTCGTAATTGTTATGATTGCTCAAATTGTTTTGGATGTGTGAATTTACGGAATAAAAATTACTGCATTTGGAATAAGCAACATACTAAAGAGGATTACAAAGAAAAAGTAGCCCAAATAAATATGGCTTCCTGGCAAACAGTTGAGCTAACCTTAAAAGAATTTCAGGAATTTTCCTTCCAATTTCCTCGTCGCTTCTACATGGGTGACAGTCGGAATAAAAAGGTTTCCGGGGAATATGTATACCAGTCAAAAAATGCCCACGACGTGTACATAGGGGTCGGCGTAGAAGATAGTCGATTTGTTCAATTTTTAACCCTGCCGAAAACGAAAGATGCTTATGATTATACTGGTTGGGGCAATAACTCAGAAAAGCTATACGAGTGTTGCGTCGTAGGGGAAGGAGCATCCAATTGCCGTTTTTGTAGTGAGTGTTTCTCTAATGCACGCAATCTAGAATATTGTATTTACGCAGCTAACAGCTCAAAAGATTCTTTTGGTTGCATCAACTTAAAGAAGAAACAATATTGTATCTTGAATAAGCAATACTCAAAACAAGAATACGAAACTTTAAAATTTAAGATTATTGGGGATATGGATAAAAATCCCTATATCGACGAGAAAGGAAAAGTTTACAAGTACGGAGAATATTTTCCACTTATACTGTCTCCTTTTGGGTATAACGAAACAATTGCTCAGGAATATTTCCCAACTACTGAAACCGAGGCCACCAAAAAAAGGACTTAGTTGGTTCGAGAAGGAAAAGCCAGTCTACAAAATCACCAAAAAAGCGGCTGATCTGCCAGACGACCTAAAAGATGTCAACAAAAATATCCTTCAGGAAGTGATTGAATGTATGAAATGTAAACGCGGGTATAAAATAATAGAAAATGAATTAAATTTTTTAGGAAAATTTGGTTTACCCATTCCGCGCTATTGCTCTGAATGTCGCCATCGAGCACGTTTCGTACAAACAAACATGCCTAAACTTTATCACCGCGAATGCATGAAATGCCAAATGCCAATAAAAACTTCCTATTCGCCAGACCGGCCGGAGATTGTTTATTGCGAGAAATGCTACCAAGCTGAATTTCTCTGAATTTGCTTAAACCGGGGCTTTATGATAAATTGTCCCGGATGGCAAATACTGCCTTATTAAACAAAATTAAATTTAGCCCGGTGGACATTGAGGCGCGGAGGAAACTGGATTTTCGTTCCGGCGATACCGTGCGGGTCTGGTCCAAAATTGCCGAAGAAAAATTTTCGACTAGGGCAGATAAAAAAAGCGAAAAAACAGTAAAATTCCGCCTGCAGGCGTTTGAGGGCACGGTCTTGGCGCGCAAGCACGGCACGGAACCGGGCGGGACTTTTACCGTAAGGCGCGTGGCCTCGGGCGTTGGGGTGGAGAGAATTTTTCCGCTTTATTCCCCGATGGTTGATAAAATTGAGATTGTAAAAAGAGCAAACACCGGACGCTCCAAACTCTACTACATTCGTACCAAGGCGGTGAAGGACGTCCGCCGCAAGATGCGCAGCACTATTGTTGATGAGGAAGAAGAAGTGACAAAACCCGCCCGACCTGAAGTTCATTCAGGCGGGGTCAAAGCTGAATAATTTTGATATAATCTAGTCGAGCGCGGGTGGCGAAACTGGTAGACGTACTACCTTGAGGTGGTAGCGCTCGCAAGAGCATGGGAGTTCAAATCTCCCCCCGCGCACCGGAAGTATCCCTCTTTTTGTGTTTCACAAAACATATGTTATTCTTCTTTCGAACCTTTTTGATCACGAGGTATATAGCAATGACTGAGAGTGGAGAAGAACTGGAAGCCAAAGCTATCATCGAGGCCCGAGGTTTTCTGTATCGACCAGATCACGATCCGAATTCGTCGTATGCTTGGATGCGGTTTTGTTACCGTGATCCAACTGCACCCGTAGCGACGGGTGGCGCAGTAGGTTTCGGCCAAACGCGCCGGCAAGCGGCACTCAACATGATCGGCTGCCTCCCGAGGTAGCAAGCACGCATCGCGCCGGCAGGGTTTCATCCCCTCGTCCGGCGCGATATTAATTATGGTAGAATAATAAAATGATCGACGAAGACAAAGAAAAAATTTGGAAAAAGAAACTCACCCCAGAACAATACAAAGTTTTACGCGAGAAGGGCACCGAAGCTCCTTTTTCTGGAAAATATTTGCATGAGAAAAAAAATGGGACCTATGTCTGTGCGGCCTGCGGGAGCCCTTTATTTTCTTCAGATGCTAAATTTGGTTCTAACGCACTGGGACTTTCCGGTTGGCCATCCTTTGATCAAGCATTGCCTGGAGCAGTAAAATTTGAACGTGATACTTCTCATGGCATGGCTAGGACCGAAGTTACCTGCGCTAAATGCAATTCCCACTTAGGCCACATTTTTGAAGATCCTGAAGCAAAAACAGGCAAACATTACTGTCTCAATTCCGTTTGCCTAGATTTGAAAGAGTAGATTAAACTGCTATACTTGGTTCATGATATTACCAAACGATGTTGTGATGCATTTTGCGATCGTGATACTCGGCGTCTGTGGCTTTTTCGTTGCCAAGCACATCTACAACCATAAAAAAGCGGGACTCGTCCTGGTTTGTCCCATCCGTTTTGACTGCAATACGGTGGTCAATAGCGATTACTCCAGATTTTTTGGCATACCGGTTGAAATTTTGGGCATGTTCTATTATTCTCTGATCACTCTTTTACACGCCGTATTACTTTTCCCGCAAATTTCCTCGCTTGATTTTTTAATCAATTCTTCCCTTATCCTTTCGGTGATGGCCTTTCTTTTTTCTCTTTATCTTATCGGGGTGCAAATTTTTGCTCTTAAAAAAGGATGCTCCTGGTGTTTCGTCTCCGCTGCCGTCTCTACTTTTATTTTTATTTTCAGCGTGCTATAACTTTGATATACGGTGCCTATGGTGTAGCGGCAGCACAGAAGCTTGTGGAGCTTTTAGTTCCGGTTCAACCCCGGATAGGCACCCCATTTTACCCTATGTTATAATATAGGTGAATTACAAAAACATGGCCAGTCATCATCTTTCATTTCTACGAGCGTTGTTTGGTGAAAGCGAAGAGCCGCAGAAGCGGATATTTCGCAGTATGAAAGCGAAGGCGAACGCCAAAAGGACGACGGTTGAGAAAATTGCCGACAACATGACTTCTAGTTTCGGAACGATGACTTTTTTAGTGCTGAACGTACTGCTCTTTGCCGTCTGGATACTTATCAATACCAGTCAAGTAAAGGGCATAGCTCCCTTTGATCCATATCCTTTCAATCTTTTAACCATGATAGTTTCTTTGGAAGCAATCATTCTCTCCGTGTTTGTGCTCATTTCCCAAAACCGCACCGCCAAGGTAGACGATCTGCGCGAAGAGACCCATCTGCAACTCAATCTCATTGCGGAGCGGGAAATTACTAAAATTATGAAAATGATCGCTCTACTCTTAGAGAAGCAGGGGATAGATATCTCGCAGGATCCGGAACTGAAAAAAATGCTTCGACCGGTCAGCGAGGGGGAAATAGAAAAAAGGTTAGAGAGAGAAATTTTATAAATCGATATTTATGTGGAGCGACCCGAATCTTCTTAAAGTCCTCAAAGGTGATGGGGTAGTAGTTATGCCCACTGACACTCTTTATGGGATTGTTGGCAGAGCGCAGAATGCCAGTACCGTAGAAAAAATTTATAAAATTAAGAAAAGATCTCCGGAGAAAAAGCTTATAAACTTGATTGCGGACTGGGAAGATATAAAAAAATTCCGCATTGACCCAAAGAAATTTAAAATTCCGCAATTTAATGAGCCCACCAGTGTTATCTTGGAGGATATTTCTTTTCGTTTGCCGCAAAATGAAAATCTGAGAGAGCTCATCCGCAAAACCGGGCCACTAGTAGCGCCCTCCGCTAATCCAGAGGATTTGCCGCCTGCTCAAAATATCGATGAGGCGAGAAAATATTTCGGCAACCAAGTTGATTTGTACATAGACGGCGGAACTATTACCGCAAGAGCGTCCAAAGTTATTAGATTGCATGCTGATGGATCAATAACTATACTTCGAGAATAGCATGACAATCAAAAAAGACTACGATCTAACTAAATTAAACACCTTCGGTATATCGGCGCGAGCTAAATTTTTTGCCGAAATTACAAACGAGGCAGACCTCGGGGAACTTTTCGATTCCAAAGAGTTTAAAAATAATAAAAAATTGTTTTTAGGCGGAGGCAGCAATATTTTGCTCCTCGGCGATTTTCCGGGCATAGTGATTGTCAATAGATTAAAAGAAATCACAGTTCTAGACGAGGACGAGGAGAGTATGCAAATTCGAGCGATGAGCGGAGAGGTGTGGCACGACCTGGTGAATTTTGCCGTCGAACGTTCTCTGTGGGGCATAGAGAATTTGTCTTTCATCCCCGGCACGGTCGGGGCCGCGCCAATGCAAAATATTGGCGCTTATGGAGCGGAACTCAAGAATGTTTTAGAGAGCGTCGAAACGATCGAAGTTAAAAGCGGCCACCTGCGAACTTTTTCAATGGCAGAGTGCCAGCTCGGCTATCGTGACAGTATTTTTAAGCAGGAGCTGAAGGATAAATATTTTATTCTCGCTATCACTCTCCGGCTGAGCAAATTGGAGCGTAAAAATCTAAGCTATAAAGTTTTACGGGAATACTTTGAGAAGAACAAACTTGAACCTAAGGCCGCGAAGGACATAAGCGAGGCGGTAACTTCCATAAGAAAAAGCAAATTACCCGACCCGACGATTATCGGCAACGCCGGGAGTTTTTTCAAAAATGTTTTTGTCGAAGAAAAAAAACTAGGGGAGTTTCTCACACTCTATCCGGATATGCCCTACTTTCGGGAGGGGGGAGTGCATAAAATTCCGGCGGCCTGGCTCATTGAACAATGCGGTCCCGAAAACGGAACAAGCTGGAAGGGTTATCGGGTGGGGAATACTGGCGTGCACAAACGACAGGCGCTAGTTCTGGTGAATTACGGCGGCGCTAGCGGCCAGGCGGTAAAGGAACTCGCTGAAGAAATCATTGATTCAGTATTTAAAAAATTTGGCCTTAAACTTACCCCAGAAGTCAATTTGATTTAAGGCGACCGAGGGTGTATAATTGTCGGATGCAAGCCGAATACATAAAAAATTTATATCGAGCGTCTCTCGTCTTTATCGTTATCCTTTCTTTGTTTTTTGCCGTTAAATTATTGGCTGAATTCCGCGCCTATGGCATGATGGGTTCAAGCGAGGCCAATACCATCACGCTCTCCGGCCACGGGGAAGTGGAAGCCGTTCCGGATATTGCGAGTGTTTACTTTACGATAGAGTCAAGCAAGGCAACGCAGAGCGCTTCAAGTGATGAAGTGAATACTAAGACAAAAAGCATTCTTGATTTTCTAAAATCATCCGGGATAACCGAACGCGATATTAAAACCGAAGGATATAATTCCTACCCCAAGTATTCAAATCCAGAGCCCTGCCCCCTGTATTATAGTCCGAATAGCATAATGCCGCCCTGTCGTAGCGAGTCAAAGATTATCGGCTACACCGTGTCCCAAAATATCAGTGTAAAAATTCGAAAGGTTGACGATGTATCAAAAATAGTTGACGGCCTAAACAAGATCGGGGTGACGAACATGTCCGGGCCGAATTTCACGATTGATGACCCGGATGCTCTCCAGGCCAAGGCAAGAAAAGAGGCCATTGCTGACGCGAAGGCCAAAGCAGAAGTGCTGGCTAAAGATTTAGGAGTGAGATTAGGCCGAGTCGCTAACTTTAGTGAGTCCGGTTATCCGGGACCAATATTTTACGGCAAAGCTATGATGGAGGCGGACAGTGTAAGTTCCGCGTCGGTGCCATCCGAAATCCCTGCGGGAGAAAATACTATAACTTCCGACGTAACTATAACCTACGAAATAAGATAAATTTCCGATTGACTATTCCGCTCAAAAGGAGTATCATTAAAAGAGCCCTGTGAGGGGCTTTTTTATAAACAAGGAATATATCTATGTCAAAAATTACCCAATATTTAAAAGATACAAAGACCGAGCTCAAACACGTAATTTGGCCTTCTCGAAGTCAGACGGTTTACTATACCTTGATCGTTGTTGCGCTCTCCGCACTTATTGCTTACTTTTTGGGTATTTTTGATTTTATATTTTCAACCGGGTTAGGGAAAATACTGGGTAGTTAAAAGTTATAAAGTTCATAAAGCCAGAAAGATGTCTAAACAGGAAACACAAGGAACTAGAAGTTGGTATGCCATTCACACCTACGCCGGGTATGAAAATGTGGTACTGCGAAATCTCAAACAGCGTATCGACTCATTAGGCATGAATGACAAAATTTTCAATGTCATCATTCCAGTCGAGAAGAAAATAAAAATAAAAGGGGGCAAGCGCGTGGAGGTGGAAGAGAAAATTTACCCCGGCTACGTTTTGGTAGATATGATTGTCACGGATGATTCCTGGTATGTGGTGCGCAATACTCCCCGAGTGACCGGTTTCGTAGGTGCGGGCGTGAATCCAGTTCCACTTAAAAAAGAAGAAGTCGAATATCTTTTCAAGAAAATGGATACAAGTACTACCAAGCACAATATTGATTTGAGCACAGGAGAGAGCGTGCTCATTACCGATGGTCCGTTTAAGGAGCTGGAAGGCAAGGTAAATTCTGTTGATCAAGAACGGGGAAAAGTAAAAGTTTTGGTTTCTATGTTCGGCCGAGAAACCCCGGTGGAGTTGGATTTCTTGCAAGTTAAGAAAATTTAATATAATCTATAGATTCACATGGCAAAAAAAATTACCAAAAAAATAAAATTACAAATTCAGGCAGCTAAGGCAACCCCGGCGCCGCCTCTTGGTCCAGCGCTTGGCCAAGCCGGAATAAATATCGGCGACTTCGTAACCAAATTCAATAAGGCAACAGAGAAAATGGCCGGAGATAGAGTAGGGGTATCTATTACCGTCTACGAGGACCGTAGTTATGATTTTGTCATTAAGACACCGCCGGTTACCGGTCTTATTTTGAAAGCGGCCGGGGTAGAGAAGGGTTCCGGCACTCCGAATTCCGCCAAAGCCGGCAAGATCACCAAGGCCCAGGCACTGGAGATTGCCAAAAAGAAAATGCAGGATTTAAATTCTAAAAACGACGACGGGGCAATTGCTATTATTGCCGGCTCCGCCCGGTCGATGGGGATAGATGTCAAAGGATAGGAGCGAAATTTGTGTTAAGATATTCATATGTCAAACATTAAACAATATTTTACCAAGAAAAAAGTTCTTTTTATAATTATTTTTACAGTTTTGGGTTTTATCGCGTTGCAGATTCCGATTACTCAACTAGAGGGGTCAAAAGCGAAGTTTATGGTTTACGACGCTTTCGCACCGGTGGCCGGCGCTTTTATTGGCACACTACCTGGCGTAGTGGCGGTATTTTTGATGCAGTTTGTGAATTTTGTGGTGCACGGGGCGGTAGTAGAGGATGCTGGAACGATTATCCGATTTTTGCCGATGCTTTTTGCGGTTTTATATTTTACCCGCAAAGGAAAATTTAATCTAGTTATTCCAATAATCGCCATTATAGCTTTTGTGGCGCATCCGATTGGTCGGGAGGTTTGGTATTTTACTCTTTTCTGGATTATTCCGATAATTGCTTACTATCTGCGCGACAGGTTCCTCTTGGCGCGAGCGCTTGGTGCCACTTTTACCGCACATGCGGTCGGAGGAGCTTTATGGATGTGGGTTTTCGCTTTACCGGCGCCGATCTGGATATCGCTTATACCCGTGGTGGCTTTAGAGCGTAGCTTGTTCGCTCTAGGAATCTGTGTATCTTTCGTTCTAGTTAACAATCTTCTGGCCCTTTTGGCAAAAAAGCGTATCTTAAATCTTGGTTTTATGATAGAGTCAAAATATCTTTTTGGCGTGCTTCGCAATGAATCCCGTTAGAAATCCATATAAAAAAATTCTTTATGTCGCTTATGTTGCCACTAGCATTGACGGGCGAATAGCACAAAATAATCACTCGGGTACAGATTGGACAAGTAAAGAGGACTGGAATTTTTTCCAACAATCACTTAAAAAAATCGATGCGGTAATCGTCGGCCATGCTACCTTTAAAGTAGCGGAAAGTCGCTTAAGGCGTCGGAATGCCATTGTTATTACTTCCAAAGTCCACCGGCCGAAAACAGAAGCGCGAACAGTTTTTTTCAACCCCAGGACATCAAATTTGAAAAATTTCCTGCGCAAGAAACATTATAAGACCGTAGCCATATTGGGCGGGTCGCAAATTTATGACTATTGTCTGCGCCATAACATGCTCGATGAGTTTTACGTAACTGTCGAGCCATATGTTTTTACCGCCGGTGTTCCGATGTTTCAAGGAGGCAAGTTCAAAAAATATAAATTTTCTCTGGTATTGGTGAAAAAACTCAACAAATCCGGCACTCTCTTGTTAAAATATAAATATGGAAATTAGAGCGATAAAAACCAGGATATTTCGAGAAAATGAAGATTTAAATTCTTTTATTTTTAAATATATAAAAAAGATCCCAGAAAGTTCTATTTTGGTTGTAGCTTCCAAAATTGTCGCTCTATCGGAGGGGCGAACTTCTTTGGACGTAAGAAAAAAAGAAGATTTAATTAAACAGGAAAGCGATTTTACATGGAAGAGCAAACATGTTTGGCTTACCATCAAAGATAACACCATTATGGCGGACGCGGGCATTGATGAGTCCAATGCTGATAAAAAATTAATCCTTTTACCCAAGGACAGCTTTCGCACAGCTCAAAAACTGCATAAAACTCTCTGTCGTAAATTAAAAATAAAAAATCTCGGAGTTATTATTTCGGACTCGGGCTTACTCCCGCTCCGAAACGGCGTTATTGGCATGGCCCTCGGCTATGCGGGCTTCCAAGGAGTAAAGAGTTATATCGGGCAACCCGATATTTTCGGTCGCAAATTCGTTTATTCAAAAGTTAACGTGGCGGATAGTTTCGCGACCGCAGCGGCTATTTGTATGGGTGAGGGGAGAGAACGACAGCCCCTTGCGGTGATTACAGACGCCCCGGCTGACTTTGTCAGAGGTACGAAGCGAGGAGAATTAACAATAAATCCCAAGAATGATGTATATGCACCCTTATTTGACAAACTTAATTAAAAAACTTGCTCCCAAAGTGGGCGCTAAGGTAGTAATCGAGCCCGAGTGGGGTATTGCTGCGCAGGTAATTTACAAAAATGGCGTGGTCCGATCGCTCCGAATGTATTCGCTAGATCTCAATCACATTGCTTCTTCCGATATTGCTAAAGACAAGGACTATGCAAAATTTTTTATGAAGAAAAAGGGTTACCCCGTCGCTCCCGGGCGGACCTTTTTTAAGGATAGCTGGGCGAACACCATAAAAAGCAACCGCAAAATTCCCGCTGGACTGCAATACGCAAAAAGATTGAATTACCCCGTGATTGCCAAACCGAACAGTCAAAGCCAGGGAGCCGAGGTCTCCCTCGTTTATGATGCTAGGGAGTTGCGGCGAGCATTCCTTGAGATATTCAAAGTGGATAAAGTAGCTCTCATTGAAAAATATTTACCCGGGCGCGACTATCGAATTGTGGTGCTGGATGGAGAAATCATTTCTGCCTATGAACGCATCGCTCTCTCTGTCACCGGTGACGGGCGACGCTCTATTCTCGCTCTGCTTAGGCAAAAACAGGGAGATTTTATAAAGAAAGGACGCGACACAAAAATAAATTTTATAGATTCAAGAATAAAATTGAAATTGCGCCGAGAGGGCTATATTCTCGGCAGCATTTTGGCCAAGGGAGAAAAAATTTATCTACTGGATAATGCCAACCTTTCCACCGGAGGGGATAGTGTTGATGTTACGAGAACAATCCATCCTGGGTTCAAGAAAATCGCCATCGATCTTACTCGCGAAATGGGACTTCGCATTTCCGGAGTAGATATTATGGTGATGGAAGGGGATATAACGAAGGACCCGAAGAGATGCAAGTATTATATTATTGAAATAAATGCAGCGCCTGGACTAGATCACTATGTGACCACTGGAGCCAGACAGCGGAAGATAGTCGAGGCGATGTATTTAAAAATTCTCAAAGCTCTCGGGAAGAAAGATTAGCAGCTACTTAAAATTCTTCCACATCATTGATTCCTTTGGCCATTTTTCTTTATTGCCGTATTTAGCACTTGCTTTTTTGTTATACGGGCGTTCCACTTTTCCTTCTACGACATAATATATAAGCTGAGCGATTGGCATTTCGGGATAAACACGAACCGGCTTGGAGGTAGATATTTCCATCGTCCAGTATCCGCAAAATCCGACATCACCCTTACCCGCCGTTGCATGGATATCGATTCCGAGCCGGCCGGTAGAGGACTTGCCTTCCAGGAAAGGAACAAATTTATGTGTCTCTGTGTATTCCGTCGTGGTGCCTAGATAGAGCTGACCTGGCTTGAGCACGAAACCCTTTTCTTGGATTTCAAAATGTTTTACCTTATTGTGTTTTTTTGCGTCCAAAGTTTTATCAACGTATTGAGCAAAATATTTACTCAAATGCACATCGTAAGAATTGCCACCCATATTTTGAAGGTTGAAGGGCCTGATCACAATATTGCCTTTCTTCATTTCCTCCAGAATTTTTTTATCCGATAGAATCATATCGCCAGTTTCGCACAATCAGCTATTTTGTCAATTTTTCATAAACCGAAAATGTGTAATTGTATGGGTTCTCAGAATCTTTTATATGTTTTTTATGCTCAATCTCTTCCCAAATATCTGAACTTATTTCAGGGAAAAAAGCATCCGCTTCCGGGAAACTTGCCTCTACGTGCGTAATGTAGAGTCGATCCGCGCCGGCAATAGTTAGAGCATAAATTTGAGCGCCGCCGATTACAAAAACTTCTTCCGAACTTTTTTTAAATTTTGCTACCGTTTTCTGTAAATTGTTGGAAATTTCTACCCCGAGTACCTTGTAGTTTTTATCTAAAGTTGCCACAATGTTCCTACGATTCGGCAAGGGTTTGCCGATGGATTCAAAAGTTTTGTCTCCCATAATTACTGTATGGCCGCGGGTAGTATCGCGAAAATGCTTCATATCTGCAGGCAAATTCCAAAGGAGGGAATTTTTCTTTCCGATCTCGTTGTTTTTTCCGATGGCGGCGATAAGAGAAATCATATCCCCATGGGCGCTTTAATCGCCGGGTGAGATTGATAATCCACCAATTTAATAATTTTAAATATATCGTCGGGTTCATTAAATTGGGCCGTATTCAGGTCTTCCAAACTTTTTATGTCCGGGCTCAACCAGAGCTTGCAGAGGGGCAACGGCTCTCTGGTCAGCTGTTCTTTAACCGCATCAAAATGGTTGTGCACCACATGGGCATCCCCCAGAGTCATCACAAGTTCATCGGGCTCCAAATTGGTCAATCTCGCGACGATATGTAGTAGCAATGCGTAAGAGGCGATATTGAAGGGTACCCCTAGGAACATATCGGCGCTTC
This sequence comes from Candidatus Nomurabacteria bacterium RIFCSPLOWO2_12_FULL_44_11, assembly GCA_001787125.1. Classification (GTDB taxonomy): domain Bacteria; phylum Patescibacteriota; class Minisyncoccia; order Phycocordibacterales; family UBA9973; genus UBA9973. Next base: position 41,113 of record MFVU01000015.1, on the reverse strand, counting down.
TTTGATACATATGCATAGAAAGTTTTCCGCCTGAGACAAAAAACTGGAAAATCATGTGACAAGGAGGTAGAGCCATCTGGTTCAATTCTCCCGGGTTCCAGGCGCTTACTATCAGACGCCGGTCATAAGGATTGGACTTTATCCGTTCAATAATTTCTTTTAACTGATCTGTTTCGCTCCCATCCGGCTTCCGCCAATGGCGCCACTGAACCCCGTAAATTCTTCCTAGATCCCCCTCGAATTTTGTTTTCGGCTTCCAGTAATCGGCGCTACTGTTTGCATCCCAAATATGACAACCCAATCTATTTAGTTCTCGATTGTCTCCGCTGCCAGAAATAAACCATAGCAATTCTGCAGCAACGCTTCTGAAGGCAAGTTTTTTGGTCGTCATCGCCGGGAAGCCATCTTTCATTTTAAAACGCAACGGAACCGCAAACATAGCTCGGGTCGGGCCATATCGGCCCTCTCGGTCGTTTCCTTCCGTCATTATTTTTTTAAGCGCGTCGAGATAAATCCTCATATTTTCATTATAGCTTTTCTCTTCCAATAAGAATCATTGACAAATGATGCATTAAATGCTATATTCAAAGCATCACTTACGTTTACAGAAAATCTAATAAAAGTTCTCATTCTTCTCATTCTCGTTTTGCACCAGGATTCGTAGGAAAAAGAAATAGGAACTTCCGAAAACCGATACGCAGAGGCGAGCGGATAGATTTTTCACGTTTTATTAAAAAGGGAACACATATTATAGAGGCACCGTATGTTTCCAGACACACTTTTGCTGATTTTCCTTTTAACCCACAACTGTATAAAAATATAACCAGCGCGGGGTATTTACACCCGCGGCCGATTCAAGATCAAGCTATTCCAACGGTACTAAAGGGCAAAGATGTTTTCGGCATGGCCAACACCGGGACAGGCAAGACGGCGGCATTTCTTTTACCACTCATAGAAAAAATTGCCAAGACCAAGGGGCAGAATAAAAGAGAAAAAGTTTTAATCATGGCGCCGACCCGCGAGCTCGCACTACAGATAGAGTCCGATTTTAAAAAACTTGCTTTCGGCTTCGGCATGTTTTCGGTCGCCTGCGTGGGCGGACTTCCGATTAATAAACAAATTAGGGAAATTAATTTAGGTGTCTCGTTCATTATCGGCACGCCGGGGCGCTTGCGCGATCTGATGGATAAAAAAATTTTAGACCTTTCGACTTGCTACTCTGTTGTGCTGGATGAAGCCGATCGCATGCTCGATATGGGTTTCCGGGATGACATGATATATATCATAGGCAAAACTCCAAAGGAAAGACAGACACTTTGTTTTTCCGCAACGCTCTCGCCCGACATCAAAAAGCTAACTACTCAATATTTAAAAGACCCGATTTTCATTTCTGTAATTTCCGGTGAGACACTAAACAATATTGATCAAGATATAATTCGCGTGCGAAGCAAAGAAGAAAAACTGGTGAAACTTAATGAAGTTCTATTAAAAGATGGATCCGATAAAGTATTAATTTTCCGCGAGATGAAGCACAGCGTGGATTCCTTAACTAAAGAGCTTGCGCAAGCAGGGTTTAAGGTTAGCGGGATCCATGGAGATAAAAGAAGTAGAGAAAGAATTCGTATACTTGATTCATTCAAACACGACAAAATAAATATCTTAATTGCTACCGACGTCGCCGCTCGCGGGCTCGATATTCCGGACGTAACCCACGTCATCAACTACGATGTGCCGCAAACCTACGATACCTATGTGCACCGCATCGGCCGCACCGGTCGCTCTGGCAAAAAGGGGACAGCCCTAACTTTTATCCCGGCGTAGTCCCATAAAGAAATAAAAAAATCCCGCTTCCTCCAGCAAGCTGGACCCTTCCGCGAGGATTTTTTTTTATTTATTTTGCCTCAATGAGTCCTGCTTTGAGCAGGGTGATGTAGGCGCCGCGCTTTTTCATAGTGCGCAGGCCGCGGGCGGAAACCTCTATGTTTATTGACTTATTTAATTCCGGGATAAAAACCTTCTTCTTTTGAAGATTCGGGTATTTGCGTTTTGCTCCGGTGGGGTTGAACTGGGTCGCACGAGTGCGGTTGGAGTATCCGCCTCCGACAAGTGAACCCATCTTTGTTATGTCGCATATTTTCGCCATAGTTTTTCTATGCTATCATTAAAATATTGAATATGCAAGGAATTGATGTAATTTTTTATATAACTATATTGATAATGTCCGTAGTTATTCACGAGGTCTCGCACGGCTTCATGGCCGAGCGTTTTGGTGATAAAACCGCTCGTTTCGCCGGACGACTTACTTTAAACCCGCTCAAACATTTAGACATGTTCGGCTCTATTTTGTTACCGGCACTTTTGGTTCTTACCCACTCTCCCTTCCTCTTCGGCTGGGCGAAGCCGGTGCCCTACAATCCGGATAATCTAAGCAATCGCAAGTGGGGAACCATAGCCGTTGCCGCGGCCGGCGTGCTCGCTAATTTTTTCATTGCAATCTTTTTTGGTCTGGTAATTCGCTTCTCCTCAAGTTTCTCTTTGCCTGATGCATTTTATTCAATAACCTTCATGATTGTTATAACAAATTTAGTATTGGCGATCTTCAACCTTATACCCATTCCACCCCTGGACGGTTCCAAAATCCTCTTTTCTTTTCTGCCAAGATCCTTCTATGAAGTCGTGATAGTTCTGGAACAGTTTTCTTTTATCCTACTCATTCTTTTCATCGTCTATTTTTCCAACTACCTTTTTCCAACAATGGCTTATCTTTTCAAGCTAATTACCGGTCTTGCAATTTAGGTAACAAAATAGTATATTAGAAAACCAAGGAACTAGTGACTATGGTTTTCTTTACCCCGTGAAATCCTTGCAAAGCAAGGAACAATCCTTAGGATTGTTATTTCACATGGTGATATTTTTTTAGTCATTTCATTCCTTAAAAATTAATCATGCCGACAATCAATCAACTAATCAGAAAAAATAGAACCAAGCCCCAGCCGAAAGATAAAACGGTGGCTTTGACGCGCGGATTCAACGTGCTCAAAAACCGGCCGGTCTCTTTCTTCTCGCCCTTCAAGCGCGGTGTCTGCACCAAGGTTTCCACTACTACCCCGAAGAAGCCGAACTCCGCTCTTCGTAAAATCGCTCGCGTGCGCCTTACCAACGGTATGGAAGTTACCGCTTATATTCCTGGCGAGGGCCACAATCTGCAAGAGCACTCGGTGGTCCTGCTTCGCGGCGGTCGCGTGAAGGACTTAATCGGAGTCCGATATCATATCGTGCGCGGAGTGCTTGATACTCAAGGGGTAGAGAAGAGACGCCAGGGCCGATCTTTATACGGAAACAAGAGACCAAAGGAAGCTAAAGCCAAATAATTCACATAACACGTAACACATAACAAAAAATGAGACGCAAAATAAAAGCAAGAAAAGAAGTTAGTCCGGATTTTATCTACAATTCTCAAAAATTGGAGAAGTTTATCAATTGCATTATATGGTCCGGGAAAAAAGAAACTGCCCGCAAGGTGGTTTACAGCGCCTTTGATACAATCAAGGAAAAAACTGGTAATCCTAACCCCTTGGAAATTTTCGATGCGGCTATTCGGAACGCCGGTCCGATGACGGAAGTCCGCTCCAAGCGGATTGGTGGTGCCAACTATCAGGTGCCTCGCGAAGTCCGGCCGGAGCGGCGCTTCGCGCTCGCGGTGCGCTGGATTCGCGATGCCGCCCGCGGCGGTAAAGGCAAACCCATGCATTTGAAACTCGCCGATGAACTCATCGCTGCCTCAAAAAACGAAGGCGTGGCCGTAAAGAAGAAAGAAGACACTCACAAAATGGCCGAAGCCAACAAGGCCTTTGCGCATTTCGCATGGTGATAGAAAACAAGGAGCGTAGCGACTATGTTTTCATCATCCCGCTCAAATTTTGCCGTCGTTTGCTCCCTATATTTTAAATAACCACTTACCCTACGTTTGAAAATAAAATCTGCGGGGCCGAATAGGCCATACCTTATGCGCGAAGCAGATTTTCATTTTTTATCTTGCAAAATTTGGGCTGGGATAAGTTGCTTTTCTTCCTTGACAGCACGTGTCAGGGGGTACACTTTAGATATTAATAGATAATTCAGTTTAAATATATGGAAACTACACCTGGAAGTGGTCAATTACCAGTTAACAGAAAAGATGCGAAGGGGAAACCGTTTAGTTTAGAAGGAACAGCAGATGCTGCTAAATTGCTTATGGAGTTAATGCTTAAATATAGTGGAAATATTCCTCTTGCTGTCTGGCAAATGATGTCATCTGCAGAAAGAAAATTGAATCAAGAAATAAGCGATTATTTTAAACCGCCCGAAGAACTAAAAACAGAATAATAATTTGATTTCGAAGGCCACCAAAATGTGGCTTTTGGTTTGCAAAAAGATGGGTTATATTATATAGTGTTTCAAGCGCATCAGGCGCTTTTTTATTACCATGTCAAGAGATTACCCCTTAGAAAAAGTTAGAAATTTTGGAATTATCGCCCACATTGACGCGGGCAAAACGACTACGACCGAGCGTGTGCTTTTTTATACCGGCGTTTCGCACAAAATAGGGGAGGTGCATGAGGGCGATACGGTGACCGATTGGATGGAACAGGAGCGCGAGCGTGGAATTACTATTACTTCCGCGGCGGTAACATGTTTCTGGACGCCAACGTATGCCGCAGGCGATAAAACTAAAAAACATCGTTTCAATATTATTGACACTCCGGGTCACATTGACTTTACCGTGGAAGTTAAAAGATCACTCCGAGTGCTAGACGGCGCAGTGGTTGTTTTCGACGGCGTGGCTGGCGTGGAGCCACAATCCGAAACAAACTGGCGCTATGCAGACGAAGCGAAAGTTCCACGGGTATGTTTCATCAACAAGCTTGACCGCACCGGTGCATCTTTTGAACGTTCTTTTGCCACAATTTTAGACCGTTTGAATAAAAATGCGGTACGCATGCAAATACCCATCGGCCTGGAAGAGAAACATGAAGGCGTGGTAGATGTTCTGCGTATGAAGGCCTACTATTTTGAAGGTGAAATGGGCAATAAGGTTATTGAAAAAGAAATTCCAAAGGAGCTGGAAGCCGACGCGCTTAAATATCACAATGAATTAATTGAAAAAATTGTAGAAACAGATGACACCTTGATGACTGAATATTTAGACGGCCTCGTGCCCAAATTCGATACCCTGAAAGCAACTCTCCGCAAAGCCGTAATTGCTAATAAAATTTTCCCGGTTTTTGCGGGAAGCGCACTCAAGAATAAAGGCGTCCAGCTCGTGCTTGATGCCGTGGTGGATTATCTGCCAGCGCCGACCGATATTCCGGCCATCAAAGGCATCAATCCGGACACCGACGAGGAAGTAGAAAGGCACGCCTCGGACGCCGAACCCTTTGCCGCACTGGCTTTCAAGGTGGCGACGGATCCCTTCGTGGGCCAGCTAATTTTCTTCCGGGTCTACTCCGGAACACTGGCCGCAGGAAGTTATGTATATAACCCGCGCACAAGAAACAAAGAGCGCATCGGACGCATACTTCGAATGCATGCCAACGACCGTGAAGAAGTGAAAGAAGTCTTCGCCGGAGAAATCGCCGCGGCGGTGGGACTCAAGGACACTATCACCTCCGATACTATCTGCGACGAGAACCACCCGGTAGCACTTGATCGTATCGTTTTCCCGGAACCGGTTATCTCGCTGCGTATTGAACCGAAGACCAAGGCCGACCAGGAAAAAATGGGTATGGCCTTAAACCGTCTCGCGCAGGAGGACCCAACTTTCAAGGTCTCTACCGATCAGGAGACAGGGGAGACCATTATTGCCGGCATGGGTGAACTTCATCTTGAAATTATTGTGGATCGTATGAAGCGGGAATTTACCGTGGAGGCGAATGTGGGCAAACCGCAAGTGGCCTACCGCGAAACTATCTCTGCTAGTTCTGAAGCTGAAGGCAAATACATCAAGCAGTCCGGCGGTCGCGGTAACTATGGCCATGTGAAGATCCGTGTCAAGCCGATGGAGGCGCTCACCAAAGAAGAGTTGGAAGACCTGCCGAAAAATACCAAGCGCAGTCCGGGATTTGAATTTGTAAACTCAATCAGAGGCGGCGTGATTCCGCAGGAATATATTCCGGCCTGTGAAAAAGGATTCAAGGAAGGGCTGGATCGTGGGATCGTGGCGGGCTTTAAGATGGTCAATGTTTCGGTGGACCTCTGGGACGGCAGTTATCACGAAGTGGACTCGAACGAAATGGCTTTCAAAATTGCCGCCTCCATGGCCGTGCAAGACGCGTGCCGTTCAGCGCGCCCGGTGATCCTGGAGCCAATGATGAAAGTGGAAGTAGTAACTCCGGAAAAGTTTATGGGTGATGTTACTGGCAACCTCTCGAGTAAGCGCGGACTAATAGAGGGCATGGAAGATCGCGGCATGAATAAAGTTATGCGCGCTATCGTGCCGCTTTCTGAAATGTTCGGCTATATGACCGGCCTGCGCTCCATGACCGAAGGCCGCGCCTCCTTCACTATGGAATTCTTGAGGTATGATACGGTTCCCAATAATGTCGCTGAAACAATAATAGCCGCTCGTAAGTAATGCCGAATAACGCCTGCCCTGTACCAAGCCGAAGGCTTTGGTTCTGGGGTGGCGGAAACCATCATTGCAGCGAGAAAATAAAAAAGCCACCCGAAAGGGTGGTTTTTACTGGTACTTACTAGTAGAATATGGTTATGAAAATTAAGAGCCTAGAAACGCTCGCAGCTGAACATGCCAAGAAAGAACGTATTTCTCAATTAAATTCAGAAGTTGCTGAATTTGCTTCTGTTCGCGAAGACGTCTTCAACCAAATGCTAGAACGAGGAAAACCAGAATACAAATGGTTTATTCTCGGCATTAGAATTCTTCGAAGGCTTTCCGGTTCTTTTGAACGAAGTCATCTTATGGAAAATTATTACATCGCTATGCGTTTCGTTGATGATGTGGCGGATGGGGATGTTCCTTTACCGGATGGTTATGCAAGTTCCGCGGATTACGTACAACAAAAAATTGATAATCTAACAGCACGAGGGTTACCAAAGGATAAAGTAGACGAATTATTTAAACTTTGTTTTAAATTAGCAAAGGAAGCAGGCTTCGATATCAGCGAAGAGACTGTAGATATTTTAGAATCCTTACTTTTTGACGCAAAACGCAAAGGTACTCACCAAATTTTTAGCGGGCAAGAACTCTATGATCACTTCTATAAATTAGATATTAGAGGAGTTATTGGAGGGGCATTGAAAGCGTGCGGAGAGTCCCCAGAGCATTTTAGTGCCATTCAACCACTTGGTGAAGCCGATCGAATTTACTATAATCTTCGAGACCTCAAAGAGGATTTGAAAGCTGGATTGGTAAACATTTCAGCAGAGGATTGTGAGAGATTAGATATCACAATAGATACTTTAAAGTCGCGGAAATATAAAAATCACCCAGGTGTTTTACAATGGTGCAAGGAGCAGGCAAAAAAAGGACTTACTTTAATAGAAGAATATCAAAAGAGAAAAAAGGATATTCACCTTCAGGTGCTTATAGACGTAGCTCTCAAGTTAGCGTTTGAGGCTAAAGCCAAAGCATTCATGGCTGATGTGGCGCAAGGAAATTTAAAAAGGGTCTTTGATCGTCATGCCTAAAAGAGCATTAATTATCCAGGGCGGGACGATGCGCGGGGCTTATTTTGTGGGAGTGCTTAAAGTTTTTGAAAGAGAATTGGGGAAAGAATATTTTGACACTATTTTTTCCACTTCCGTGGGAATATTTGAGCAAGTGCCCTTTGTCACGAACCAGATGGAGGAACTTGAAGAAGTGTGGGTAGAATACAGCTCCGGCAGAAAACTAATAAATTTCCTGAATCCACTTCGTAAAAAACCAATCCTCGATTTAGATTACTTGATTAATATTTTAAAAACACGCTTGAATATTAGAGCGATGGAGAACTCGAAAGCCAATTTGTATACTTTTATCACTGACTGGGAAACCAAGGAGCCGATACTGATGGACTTGAAACAAAATAATATTTTCGATCTCATGCGTGCCGCATGTGCCTTGCCTCTTCTTTACCCTAAGAAAGTTTTTATAGGCGGTCGGCGATATGTAGACGGTCGCATGACTCCAGTCAGAAAATTTAGAAATATTCTGCAAGAGGAATTAAAAGCTTACGATGAAGTTATCGGGGTTATTTCCAATAAATATTTCAACCAAATTTACGGTCTGAGGGAAATTTTGGAACCGAGCCGGATGCCGCTTCTAAATAGCTTGGATACCAATAAAGAGAGAATCAAAAAAACTATCAAGCAAGGTGAAATTGATGCCGAGAATTTTTTAGAAAAGAGAGCTATAATATAACATATGAATCCCGGCGTTCCAGGAGGTCCAGGGGATAAGCTCCTTGCTCCAAAGAGAGAGATTTTTTTTAATCTGCGCTGGCTCGGCCAGGAATTTATCGATTTCATGGCGACGAGGGCCCCCGGTTTACCGCAGAAACTTTCCGAACTTAGACCAGGCGAAGTACCGAACCTAACGGAAGCCGAGGAAAAATTCTTTGTCGATTTGGTTACCGAAGGCCATCCGTCTATTGACATTTACCTCACCGGTCTCGCCGGGCAAATCTGGGAAGCCCACATGCTTACTTGGGAGGATAATGCTGGTGTAAGTCATAACAAAACCATGGCCTCAGAACTTTGGGAGCATTTTCCATCTGCGGTAGAGATTTTACCTGAGGAAGCAACAAAGCTCATTCGTTTTTTTCTGAGATCCACTAAAGCGCAAGCCGAAAAAATAATTTCTCATTGGCCCGAATGGAAAGACAGAAAAGAAATTAGACTTACAGAGTAATCCTTATTGTAATTTTCACAAAGTGTGATATAAAGTGGGCGAGGAGAGGTACCTTGACTGAAGTTGATTTTCGCAAGATGGCTGGTTCTCTGGCTGAAGATGCTGCGGCTCACGCCCTAGCTTCTGCCCTTAACGCGGCCTCGGAAGGGCATTACGTTTTTGATTCCCTCGGAGTCAAACGAGCTTCGTGGGTCAAAAGCAAGGGCGGGTGGATTATCCATGATCGGGGCTGGGCGCTTAGTGGCCAGATCTCCGATGATATCCTCGAAAGCGCGATCGGTCGGCTTGGCGGACGCAATCAATCTGAGCGGGGATATCACCGCCGGTTGATTCTCGCTGCCGCTCGCGCGAGCTACGAGTACGATAGACGTGCTTGCCAGTAATCACACACCGTCCGGGGGGCTTCGCGCTCTCCGGCGTTTCGTTTTATGCTAAACTTTGTTGATGACAGAGCAGTGGAAGAAATTTTTTCGTTACATTGGAGTTTTACTTGTAATTGTCGCCGCGTATCTAATATTTTTATTTACCTACAACCTCCTGGGCCTGCCTAAGCCCGAAGAAATAATAAAATTCACCACGGTTTACTATGAAAAATACGGCTACTGGGTGGTTCTCTTGGGCGCCATCGGTGAAGGGCTGTTACTGATAAATTGGTATTTCCCGGGTTCAATTGTGGTGGCCCTGGGCGTGGTGATTGCGCGCGAGGCGGGGCTTGATGTCCCTTTTATGCTTCTTCTAGTCATCTTTGGATTTTTTCTTACCGCAATTTTTAATTATGTCTTAGGCAGATTTGGCTGGTATCATGTGCTCTTAAAATTTGGCTTGCGAGCGCCTTTGGAAAAAGTGCAAACGAAAATAGGCGAGAAGGGGCTTAAAATACTTTTTACCACCTATGTTCATCCTAACTTCGGCGCACTTGCCGCTACCGCGGCGGGAATACTCCATCTTTCATTTTTAAAATTCGCGCTCTATTCTTTAATCTCAATAACTATTTGGAACACTTTATGGACCATTTTGTTTTATCATTTTGGCTCCATTCTTCTTAATCATGTCAACATTCTCATTTTAGTGGGCGCAATTTTTGTATACTTTATGTTTCGCCATAGCTTCAAAGAGTCCCCAGTGAATATTCCTTAGTTTTCTGTTAGTATAAATAGAATGCTTCACGAACCATTCTACGACCCCAATAAAACTTATGAGGAGAACTTTAAGGAGGGGCCATTTGGCGCCTTTGCAGATGGGGTTGTTATAGAGAATAGCTCTAAAAAAACCTACGATTTTCTGGGTTTTAAAGTAAATTCACCATTTGGGATTGCAAACGGGCCATTGATAAATGGTAATTTTGTGAAAGCTGCTCTAGATAAGGGATTCGATATTGTGGAATACAAGGACACCAGAGCTCACATGCATCCTTGTCACCCTTTGCCTAACATTGCTCCACTAGAAGTAGTAGGAGATATGACTTTAGAGCTCGCTTCGAAGGGAGTGAAAATAGCGAAATCTTTTACCGAACCGCTCTCGACTACAAACTCTTTCGGCATACCATCAATGGACCCGAGTTTTTGGCAAGCAGATTTACGCGATTCTATCTCATATGCCAAAAAAGGACAAATTGTGGTGGGTGGAATTCAAGGCACCCTCCCGAAGGTTGGTGGCTTCGAACTTTATCTAAAAGATTTTATATTAATAGCGAAATTGATGAAAGAAACCGAAGTAAAAATTATTGAGCTTAACCTGGCTTGCCCGAATGAAGGTATAAACAATTTATTGTGTTTAGATGTTGAGCGCTCAAAGATAGTCGTCGAAGCAGTTCGAAATGAAATAGGCGACACCCCTATAATTATAAAAATTTCTTATTTTCCAGACACCGAGCACCTGAGGAAATTCGTCGAAGCGGTAGCGCCCATGGTCCAAGCGATTTCGGCAATCAATACAATGCCCGCTAAAATTATTGACGATGAGGGCAAGCCCGCTTTAACTGGTGGAAGAGTTACTAGCGGGACCTGTGGTTCACCGATTAAATGGGCTGGGCTCGAGATGACCAAGAAATTAAAAAAATTTCGGGAGGAGTTCGGCTATAGATACACTATCATCGGGGTCGGAGGAGTGACAAACGCCGATGACTTTTTCGAATACCGAAATGCTGGAGCCGATATTGTTATGTCGGCGATTGGAGCGATGTGGAACCCCTACCTTGCGAAAGAGATTAAAGAGAGGTTAAGATAAAGACAATGGATATTATTTCTATATTAAAGAAGGTTGGTGCGATAATAACCGATAGTCACTTTGTCGGAACCTCTGGGCTTCATTTTGATACTTATGTTAATAAGGATGCATTACTTCCGCATACTGAATCGGTGTCAGGGATTTGTAAACTCTTTGCCGAAAAGTATAAAGATAAAGGAGTGGAAGTTGTGGTCTCGCCCGCCGTAGCAGGTATCCCTTTTTCACAATGGACTGCCTACCATTTAACTAAATTTACGGGCAAAGAAGTTTTGAGCGTATTTACGGAAAAAACTTCGGAAAACGACCAAATATTTAAACGAGGATACGACGAATATGTTAAAGGTAAAAAAGTATTAGTGTTAGAAGATTCTACCCAAACTGGTGGATCAGTTATAAAAGTAGCTAGGTCGGTAGAACAGGCCGGCGGAAAAGTTATAGGAGTTTGTGTTATGGTGAACAAAGATCCTGAAAAAATAAATGCAAAAGTTTTAGGAATTCCATTCGATTCTCTTTCGGAATTACCCGTTACAACTTATACTGCAGAGGAGTGCCCTTTATGTAAAAAGGGAGTTCCGATAAATACTACGCTTGGTCATGGGAAGAAGTTTTTGGAGTTGAAAAAATAAATACGTATACATATACGTATAAAAATAATGATAATAGATAAATACAACAAAAGAGCCAAAGAAATAAATTCGCTACTATGCGTTGGGCTGGATTCAGATTTCGAGAAAATTTCGGAGAAATTCAAGCAGAATCATACTCCGCAGTTTGAATTCAATAAATGGATTATCGAGCAGACGCATGAGTATGCTGCCGCTTTTAAATTAAATATTGCTTTCTATGAAGCTCGCGGCGACCAAGGCATCCGGGAACTCAAAATGACCATGGAGTATTTGCAAAAGAATCACCCGAAAATTTTTACTATTTGCGACGCTAAGCGTGCGGACATAGGCAACACTAATGAAGGTTACGTTATTTCACTTTTTGATTGGCTCGGCTTCGATGCCGTTACAGTAAATCCGTATCTGGGGCAGGAAGCGGTCCAGCCATTTTTAGACAGGAAAGATAAAGGTAGTATTATTTTATGTAGAACATCAAATCCAGGAGCTGGAGAACTGCAGGATCAACTTGTCGACCTCGCAGGTCGACAAGTGTCGCTCTGGGAAGTCATTGCAGAGCGGGTCTCGAAAATTTGGAATAAAAATAATAACTGCATGCTTGTCGTAGGTGCCACGTATCCAGAAGAAATGAAAAAGATCCGTGAAATAACTGGTGGCATGACTTTTCTTGTGCCGGGTGTGGGTGCTCAGGGCGGATCAGTTGAAGCAATAGTTAAAGCAGGGCTTAATTCAGCGGGCCTCGGGCTCATCATCAATTCCTCTCGTGGCATAATTTTCTCCGCTGATCCAAAAGCCGAAGCCCAAAAACTTTGTGAGGAGATAAGGAAATATAAGTAATTTATGAAACAAGAAAGAGAACCAACAAACATAAAACAAGTTCCGGCTAAAATTGTTCTTATCGAAGGCAGGGAAGCTATAGTTGCAAAAGCTGTGGAATATAGAAAAAGATTGACTAATCCAAATCTTACACCACAAAGTCAGTTAAAAGAAACCTATAAAGCACTGATTACTGAAGAGCTAGCAAGTACTGGTACAGTAGATACAACAGCCCTTACCCAGAGAATACAGGTACAAGATGGGTCCATAGATATGGTTCTTTTCGGTAAAGCCTGTAGGATTATAGAGGACTACGTAACAACAGGAGGGAAAAATCTCGAGGGTGGCACAGGATTACCAAAGATAAAGCCCACTGATATTGATTGGCATAATTTATAATACATTTATGCCAATAGGACAAACACCAGGGGGAGAAGACCCAAAACCAAAATCACCAGATATTAAAATTCCCGAGTATTCCTTTGAAGAAGGAGTAAAAATTGCAGTTGAAAGAATTTTGAATTTAATGGAATCTCTTAAAAGAGATGTTTATGTAATTATCAATGGTTCCTGGCATGAAGTAGGTAAAAGTTTTCTTTTATCTGCCATACAATCTGAATTAACTTTAAGAAATGTTGAAAGTATACATGTCTTTAGGGCTTCTAAAAGACCTGGCATACAAGTAGTATGGATAACTATACATGAAGGTATAAAGCAAAGAAAAGGAGAAAACATTCGAGATATTATACTAACAGCCAACCCGAATGCTCCCGGAGAGATTGACACCTATGCTGATTTTTATATTGGTGTGTACCGGCCAGGAAAAGAATTTATAGTAAATGAAAAAAGTGGTCCTGCGGCCGACATAATCATTCGAAACGAAGGAGCTAAAGATAGATAAGCCCTATTTGACAACGTTTCGTAATCTGCTAATATAATAATAACTGCACTTTTGGCAGTTTTTCTATTGCTTTTTTGTAAAAAATCATAAAAACACTAGATATTATTAATGTTTTTAACGTAGTTAGTAATTAGGCCTTAGTGACTGGTTCTCGTACGCTGGGTCCTCATTATTAAAGTCCGCCAGCTGGCGGAGAAATTATATGGCAGAAGAATTTAAAAGAGATAAGCCGCACATTAACGTAGGCACTATCGGTCACGTGGACCATGGTAAAACTACTTTAACCGCGGCAATCCTCCATGTGTTAAACATGGCAGGCAAGACAGTTCGCCTTCGAGGTGTTGACCAAATTGACAACGCTCCGGAAGAAAAGGCCCGAGGAATCACTATTAACATTTCTCACAACGAGTACGCTACGGACACTCGTCACTACGCTCACATTGATGCTCCGGGGCACGCGGATTACATTAAGAACATGATTACCGGCGCGGCGCAGATGGACGGCGCGGTGCTGGTGGTGGCGGCGACTGACGGCGCCATGCCGCAGACCAGGGAGCACGTTTTGCTTGCGAAGCAAGTTGGTGTGCCGAAGATAATTGTTTTCTTAAACAAGTGCGACATGGTTGATGACAAAGACATGATCGACCTCGTTGAAGAGGAAATTCGCGAATTGCTAGCTAAACAAGGCTTTGATAAGGACTGCCCGGTTATCCGTGGCTCTGCCCTGAAAGCCCTGGAATCCAAATCAGTTGATGACGAATGGGCTAAGAAAGTTCTCGAGCTCGTGAATGCGCTTGATACTTACATTCCTATCCCAGTTCGTGATACTGCCAAGCCATTCCTTATGCCGGTTGAAGATATTTTCTCGATTGAAGGTCGCGGCACAGTTGTAACCGGTAAAATCGAGAGAGGCATCGTGAAAGTCGGTGAAGACGTGGAAGTGGTCGGTATCAAACCAACTCAAAAGACGACTGTTACCGGAATCGAAATGTTCAACAAGAACTTGCAGGAAGGTATGGCCGGCGACAATGCCGGAGTCCTGCTTCGCGGTCTAAAGAAAGAAGATATCACTCGCGGACAAGTTCTTTGTAAACCAGGAACAACTACTCCGCATGATAACTTTACGGCCGAGATTTACATTTTGAAAAAAGAGGAAGGCGGACGCCACACCCCATTCTTCAAAGGTTACAAGCCGCAGTTCTACATCCGAACTACAGACGTGACCGGCGACGTAACACTTGCCGAGGGCACAGAGATGGTAATGCCGGGAGACACAGTTAAAATAACGGTTAAATTGGTTACTCCGGTGGCGCTCGAGGAACAGCAAAGATTCGCTGTTCGCGAAGGTGGTAAGACGGTAGGTGCGGGAGTAGTCACAAAAATTCTCGGGTAATACATGGTAATGAAAGAAACAAAAACCAAGAAACTCCCGACCAAAGTCGGGACTCCGGTGAAGGTTGGGGCGAAATCCGCCAAGCCAAAAATTGTTTTCAAAAAAAAAAAGAAGCCGGCGGGGGAAGAGACCAAGGTGATTTTGCGCATCCGGGTTCGTGCTTACGAGAGCAAAATTCTGGATGCCTCGGTGAAACAGATTATGGATACAGCTACCCGCTACGATGCCACTATCGTCGGTCCCGTACCCCTGCCAACCGAGATCAAAAAATATACCGTCAATCGTTCTGCGTTCATTTACAAAAATACGCGAGAACAATTTGAAATTCGCGTGCACAAAAGATTAATTGATATCATCAATCCCAATCAGAAAACCATCGAAGCGCTTACGAACCTTTCACTGCCCTCCGGAGTTGATATTGACGTGAAAATGCTTTAGAAATTATGGTAAAGTTTATTTTAGGAACAAAAGAAGAAATGACCGAATATTTTACCCCCGAGGGGGAAGTTGTTCCCGTGACGGTCGTAACCGCCGGGCCGGTGAAAGTTAAACACATTTTCGAGAAAGCCAAGGATGGCTACGATTCCGTGCAGGTGGGCTTCACCTTGGGAAAGAAAGAAAAGATTAAAGAATTCCGGCTGAAGCCCGGGGATAAAAGTGAAGCAAAAAAAGGAGACACCATCGATGTTTCCGTCTTTGCGCCAGGCGACAAGCTTCAGGTCTCGAGTATCTCCAAAGGTAAGGGTTTTCAGGGGGTGGTCAAGCGCCATGGATTCCACGGCGGGCCCCGAACGCACGGCCAGAAACATTCGGAACGCGAGCCGGGTTCGATCGGCGGCGGGTTGCGAACTCACGTGCCGGCCGGTATGCGCATGGGTGGCCGCATGGGCGGAGACCGCATTACCCAGAAAAATCTGAAAGTAGTATTTGTGGACCCGGAAAATAATTTACTTTTAGTCAAAGGGGCGATAACCGGCCGCCGAGGCACATTAGTGGAAATAGTGAGCAGGTAACACATAGCACGTAACACGCAACACGCAACAAAAAAAATGGATGCAAAAATTTACAATCAAAAAGGGAAGGAGTCAGGGGAGATCAATCTACCGGCAAAAGTTTTTGCCGTTAAATGGCGCGCGGATTTGGTGCACCAAGTAGTGGAGAGCATGCGAAGCAATAAACGTGCCGGCACTGCAGACACCAAAGATCGCAGCGAAGTCCGCGGCGGTGGTCGCAAACCATGGAAACAAAAAGGTACCGGCCGAGCCCGTCACGGCTCCTCAAGGAGCCCGATCTGGGTAGGCGGTGGGGTAACCCATGGCCCTTTGGCGGAGAAAAATTACAAGCGAAAAATTTCCAAAAAAATGCGCGCCCAAGCATTATTCTCCGTGCTTTCTAAGAAAATGAAAGACGAGGAAATAATTTTTGTAGATTCTCTTAATATAACCCCGATCAAAACAAAAACCGGCGTGGAAGTTATAAAGAGTTTGGCGAAAGTTCTGAAATTTGATGCCGGCAAGAAGAGCAGAAAGCCGAGGATTTTAACAGCTCTTTACGAGCGCAATCCAAATGCCGAAAAAAGTTTGCGCAATATTTCTACCCTCGAAATTTCTTTTTTAAAAAACCTCAATCCATTGGATGTTTTAAACCACAAATACCTTTTAATAGAAAACCCGGAAGAGAGTGTTAAATTTTTAGCCAGCCGAGGATAAAAGCACGTAACACGTAACACGCATTAATGAACCAGATAATTAAAAATCCGAGAATTACCGAAAAAGCGTCCAACCTGCTGGAAGGCAACGTTTACACTTTTGATGTGGCCGATAAAGCAAGCAAGAACGAAATTAGAAAAGCGATCTTTGCCATCTACAAAGTAAAACCGGTGCGGGTCAATGTGGCCAAAGTTCCCAAAAAGAACACGAAAGTCCGCGGCGTGCCTTTTACCAAAGGCGGCGGTCGCAAGGCGCTTGTGTATTTAAAAGAAGGAGACAAAATAGAATTTATCTAAATGAAATCATACAAACCTACAAGTAAATCCAGGCGACAAATGACCCATGTGACTTACCGCGGAGTTCTTTCTCAGACGGAGCCGACCAAGTCGCTTCTTCACGGTTTCCGGCGTAGCGTGGGTCGCAACAGCGCCGGCCGCATTACCATGCGGCATAAGGGTGGCGGGCACAAGCGCCTGTACCGCGACGTGGATTTTCTCTATAACAAGCGCGATATCCCGGCTAGGATAACTTCCGTCGAATACGATCCGAACCGCTCCGCTTTCATCGGACTTGCTATCTACAAGGATGGAGAGAAAAGATATGTGGTTTTACCAAAATCAGTCAAGCCGGGAAGTTCTTTCATTGTTTCCGAAAAAGCAGAACTTAACCCGGGCAATCGCTTGCCTCTGAAAAATATTCCGGTCGGAACTTTTGTTTACAATATTGAAATAAAGCCGCAAGGCGGCGCCAAGATTGGCCGCTCCGCGGGAATTTTTGCCCAAGTGGTGGCAAATGCCGAGGGCTACACAAATTTGAAGATGCCTTCCACTGAAATCCGCAAAATAAATGAAAATTGCTGGGCCTCCGTCGGGGTTGTCTCGAACGAAGAGTATCATTTGCAGAATTTCGGCAAGGCCGGGCGTAGCCGCTGGAAAGGCATTCGCCCGACGGTGCGCGGCACGGCTATGAACCCGGTGGACCATCCCTACGGAGGGGGTGAGGGCCGCCAAGGCCGCGGTATCAAGCGCCCGAAGACCAAGTGGGGCAAAGTTACCGGCGGACGCAAGACCCGCACTCCGAAAAAATACTCGAATATATTTATTGTCTCCCACCGACGCAAGTCCGGCAAGAAAGAATAGTTATTCACTTTTTTAGTTGATTTATTTTTTAAAAGGACTATATTCCTAAATGGAAAGAGAAGGGAGGGTACTCTATGACGGTGGCCATCTAGGGCATGGTGGAAGTCACTCCGTTCTCTCGGCCGAGTGGCCGAGTCGCTGGGAGTCGTGATGAAAATTCCGCTCCAAGGGTAAAGAGGAATCGCCCTAGTGTTCCTCAACCAAGTCGTTGGTGCTCATGGTAAATGCTAGTCAGAGTTAGTATTTTCCAAGAGCCGGGATGGGGTCCCCATAGCCCCAAGGGTCATGCGGAGCCACCTCAGCGCTCCCACAAAAAGGAGGCCTAACAGTCCTCCAGTGGTGCTAGTCACCATCGTGCACGAAAGGGGGGAAACAATCCATCGTTTCCCCCCATTCTTTTTGTTTGACTTTTTAACCTTATTTGCTAGTATGTTTTCAAGCTCCATTGCGAGCTCGTTTTTATATGACACGCTCAATAAAGAAAGGAATATACACGGACGAACGGCTTTTGAAAAAGATCGCCGGCCGCGATCCAATGAAGACCCCCATGGTCAAGACGTGGAACCGTGCCTGCCAAATTTCTCCCGATATGCTTGGGTTCACTTTTGGCGTCTATAACGGAAAAACTCACATCGAAGTTTTAGTGACGGAAGACATGGTCGGGCATCGCTTGGGGGAATTTTCCCCAACCAAGAAATTTATCAAGCACGGCGGACGCATGCAGAAAGAGCTCGAGCAAGCGAAAAAGGAAGCGGAAATTGCGCAGGCGCAAGCAGCAACTGCGCAAACAGGCGCGGGCATTAAAGCCGCCCCTGCCGCCAAATAATTACTTTACAAACTTTATAACTTACATGCGAGCATTTTTAAAAAATTACAGACAGTCACCTAGGAAAGTCCGCTTGGTCGCCAATGTGATCAAGGGCCGAAGCGTGCCACAGGCGATTGCCGAGCTCGACTTCTTGGCAAAGCGCGCCGGATTGCCGCTTAAAAAACTTTTACTTTCCGCCGTAGCCAATGCCAAGCAAGCCGGCGTGGACAAAGAAAATTTGATGATCAAAGAACTTCTGGTAAATCAGGGCGTTACCATGAAAAGAATGATGCCGGCAGCCATGGGCAGCGGTCATCGCATTAACAAGCGCACCAGCAACATTACGCTTATTCTTGCAGAACAAGCCAAACCCGAAGCACGAAAAACGAAATCCGAAAAAATTACCAAATTAAAAAAGAAAGTTTAGGATTTCGATATTCGAATTTAGAAATTAAACATTTATGTCAAAGATAGTTCATCCATACGCGCATAGATTGATTCAGCTCCGAGATTGGAAGTCCCGCTGGTTTGCCGATCCAAAAAAATATGTTGCCTATTTAAAAGAAGATGTTCTGGTTCGCGAATATTTAGAGAAGAAACTGCGCGGACTGTATGTTTCCTCAATTGAAATTGAGAGAAGTCGCAAAGCCACTCGCTTTATCATTCGAACCTCGCGACCGGGACTCATTATCGGACGAAGCGGGGAGGGCGCCGCCAAACTAAAAGAAGCAATTTTAAGAAAAATGGACAGTTTGAAAATTCCCCGACCGGAAGATTTCAAACTAGAGATCGTGGAAGTAGGAAATCCGGAAGCCGATGCCGCAATCGTGGCCTACATGGTTGCCGAAGGACTGGAAAAACGGATGCCCTACCGCAGAGTTATCAAGCAAATAATGGAGAAGGTCATGGCGGCCCGAGGTGTGGAGGGCGCGCGCATATTACTCGCCGGGCGCCTGGGCGGGGCCGATATTGCCCGCACCGAGGAGCTCAAGCGCGGCTCTATCCCGCTGCAGACCTTCCGCGCGGACATTGATTTTAAAAGAGAACGCGCCATTATGTCCTATGGCACCATTGGGGTCAAGGTTTGGATTTATCGCGGCAAGATCTTCGCGGAAAAAAATTCCGCCCGAGGCGGATCCGCCCTTGGCGGAAATTAAAAAACCATGGCTCTTTTACCAAAAAAAGTAAAATTTAGGAAGTGGCAGACCAAGCGCATTAATCGGAAGACCATCTCGCCCGATACACGCGGCATCAAACTAGCCTTCGGATCTTTTGGCCTGAAAGCGGAGACGGACGCGCGAATTAAGTCCATCCAGCTCGAGTCCGCCCGCAAAGTTATCGCCCGAACCTTAACCAAAGCCGGCAAGTATTGGATCCGTGTCTTTCCCGACCGTCCCTATACCGCCAAAGCCGCCGAAGTGGGCATGGGCAAAGGCAAGGGCGACCCGCAGGGCTACTGCGTCGAGGTTTTTCCCGGGCGGATTATTTTCGAAGTGGACGGAGTCGAAGAGACCGTTGCTCGGGAGGCGCTCCGCAAGGCCGGCACTAAACTCCCGATTAAAGGCCGCGTGGTGGCTCGAGTGCATAAATAATTCTAGTAACGATGTCAAAGAAAAAGGAAAATTTAAGAGAATTAAGCCAGGACGAACTCTCGAAAAAGCTTGTGGCTCTGCGGGAGGACCTGCGAGTGATTAGGTTTAAAACGGAAGGCGCCAAGTCAAAAAATGTCAAGGAAAGTTTAGCTTTAAGAAAAAACATCGCCCGGGTTTTAACCGCGATAAATCAAAAATAAAATGACCAAAGAAAAATCCAAAAGAAGTGCATTGAAGGGAGTAGTGGTTTCAGATAAAATGGATAAGACCATTGTGGTTTCGGTGTCGCGCTTCGTCAAGCACCCGCTTTACGGAAAGTATTATAAAATAAACAAAAAATATAAAGCACACGACCCCGAAAATAAATATAAAATCGGAGACACTGTGGAAATTGTTGAAACCAGGCCTATTAGTAAAGACAAAAAGTTTAGAGTAATTTAAAGCTATGATTCAGCCACGAAGTTTAGTAAAAATTACAGACAACGCTGGGGGCACCATTGGGGCCGTTTTCAAAGTGCTTGGCTCTTCCAAGAAACGTTATGCTACTATCGGCGACTTGGTGGTTATTTCCGTCAAAGTTGCGAGCCCTCGTAAAATGGTAAAAAAGAAAGACGTGCATCAGGCGGTGGTTGTTCGCACCATGAATGCCTATCGGCGAAAGGATGGCTCTTATATTCGCTTTGACGACAACGCGGTAGTTATATTAGAAAAAGATAAGATGGACCCGAAGGCGGGGCGTATCTTCGGGCCGATTCCCCGTGAGCTTGCGGAGAAGGGCTTCCAGAAGATCATTTCTTTGGCCCCCGAAGTCATTTAACGATACAAATATACAAATGACTACCAATTATACAAATAAAATTCGTATCTTTAGTAAAAATTAGCATATTGGTATCATATTTATGAAAATCAAAAAGGGAGACAATGTAGTAATAATCACAGGCAAAGATAAAGGCAAAAAAGGAAAAGTTGTCCGGGCTTTGCCGCGCGAGGGCAAAATTGTTGTCGAAGGGCTGAACATGACCAAAAAA
>MFVU01000015.1:0-19974 GCA_001787125.1 Candidatus Nomurabacteria bacterium RIFCSPLOWO2_12_FULL_44_11 | reverse complement strand
GACCAACGAAAAAGGACAGATGATAAATATAGCTATGCCTATTCATGCATCCAACGTCAAAAAAGCGGATTAAAAAAACATGAAGCATTTAACTGTAAAAGAAAAAGAAGCAGAAGCGTTTGAGAAAATGAAAACTAATTTTCATTATAAAAACCCCATGGCTGCGCCGAAAATAAAAAAAATTGTCGTCAATGTCGGAACAGGAACAGCGGTAAAAAAAGATAAGAATAAAAACGAAACTATAGCGGACCGTCTGGCAAAAATTACCGGACAGAAAGCGGCACTACGAGGGGCGAAAAAATCTATTGCTTCTTTTAAGGTTCGCCAGGGCGAGCCGATCGGTCTGGTAGTGACCGTGCGCGGAAAAAGGATGTATGCTTTCTTGGAAAAACTCATCAATGTTGCTATTCCTCGCACCAAGGACTTCCGCGGAATCACTAAAAAGGCCGTGGACAATGTCGGCAATCTAACTTTAGGCATAAAAGAGCACACAATTTTTCCGGAAACAGCCGATGAAGACATCAAGGACGTATTCGGCATGTCTATCACTCTTGTTTCTACCGCAAAAACCAAAGAAGAAGGCACCGCCTTCTTCGAGCTTCTTGGCATTCCTTTCAAAAAACAGGAAGATGTAAAAGAATTTCAAAAGAAAGAAAAAAAGAAGCGCAAGCGCAAGCCGAAGACGGAAAGCGTCCTCGTGGCTCCGGCAGCAGCTCCTAAAGCAGCTGCGTAGCTTGACTCTAATTTCGTAAGTTATAGAATTCGGATTGGGAGAGTCCTATGAAAACACTCGTGTGCGTATTCGCCTTGCTCGCCGCCACGTTGGGCGCTGAGCAGGAAAAGTCGACGGTGCCCGAAGGGCTCGTGAAATGCCTCGAAGCGCAGAACTGCAGGAGGATGATTCTCTACCACCTCGAGTGGGATGAAATCCTGCTCACACAAGCGTTTGTCGACACCCCCAACTTCTACGCGCTTCGCGTGTCGGAGGGGAAGGAGGAGACGATCCTTCAGGTGTGGGCAAAGCCTTCGGATGCAAACCCGAGGGCCGACAAATGGAAGCACTGTGTCGTTCGTTTGCCAGATGGCGAGGTGGGCCACGGCCGGAACGGCGGTTTCCATACATGGCTCAGCAGAGAGGAGCAACAAGAATTTCGTTCCCCTCTGTATCGTCCCTGGGCCGGACTATCCCCCATGGGCGAGGAATTTCGGCCAATGTGGCACGACCTGTGTGGCCAAGTCGTTGAGAAGGCCACACAGCGAATCAAGTAGCGTATCAGGAGGGGGCGGTGTCGCGAATGCGAACCGCCCCACCCCCGATTTTTGTACTTTAATCACCACCCCCAACCCCTCCTCCACAAGGAGGGGAGGACTATGATAGAATAATTACGTATTAAACTACGTAGTTATCGTATACGATACATGAGACCGATAGATAACAAAAGAAAACTTACAAGAATTGGCCGAAGTGCTTTGGGCGTGATGCTTCCGGCGGAAGGGGTGCGTTCACTCGGCTGGCGGGAGCGCCAGAGGGTGATAGTAAGGCGAATCCCGCGCGGGTTTATGATTATTGACGCAAGGACAAAGAAGTAATATAAATAAATTTATATCTTTTGAATATCTATTGATTTTAATAATATTTTTTGTTTTTACACTGTTGCTTGAGAAAACTCACAAGATACATCTATACCACAATAGAAAGGAGAGATCTGAAATAGTAGGACTATTTTTTGTAATTGGGGTTATTTGGGACACTTTTGCAATTTGGCGCAGCCATTGGTATTTTCCAGGGGGGGGGACTCTAGGCATTAAAATTGGTTTAATGCCCCTGGAAGAATATTTGTTTATACTGATAATCCCATATTTCATCATAACTTTGTATAAAGTTTTGGACTCAAAGTTTAAGAAAAAATAAATTGTTGACTATTTAGGCATATTTTGCTAGTATCTAAATACCTTAAAAGTATGGGCTGATCTGTGTTTCTCCTTAAGATATAAGAGTTTTAAGAAAAAACACACGATATCGCCGATATCTAAAGGTTATTTGTTTACTTGTCCCGTTAGAAAATTATGGGCAAGTGGTTTAACCAATAAACGTTATTAATTAATTTTTTAATGGGATGGCTAAAACATCAGTTGTAGCGCGAAGCAAAAAGAAGCCAAAGTGGAGCACCAGGCAGAAGAACAGATGTTTTCGCTGTGGCCGGGGCAATGGCTTCATGCGCGACTTCGGTTTATGCCGAATTTGCTTCAGAGAACTTGCCAACGAAGGCATGCTGCCGGGAGTAAGAAAATCGTCATGGTAGGAGATCAAATTGCAAACATGATAATAATGATGAAAAATGCGGGACTTGCCGGCCGGCCCTCTGTTTCTCTGCCCTACTCAAAATTAAAGAATGCCATTTTAGAATGTTTGAAGAAAGAGGGTTATGTGAAAAAAGTTTCCACCAAGGGCGCCGCGCTTGCCGGCGGGCAGGGATTCACCTCGGGCGGAAAAAAAGGTCAACCGATGCTCGAAGTTGAACTGGTGTATGTAGACAAAAGACCTAAAATTACTGAGGCCGAGAGAATTTCCAAGCAGTCCCGTCGAGTTTATTTCGGAGTGAAAGATATACACAAAGTACGGAATGGCACTGGTCTCTTGGTTCTCTCTACGCCGAAGGGGATTTTATCAGGGCGTGATGCCCGCAAGGAGCAAGTCGGCGGGGAAGCACTGTTCAGGCTTTGGTAGATAAACATACGAATATACGAATAATACAAATCTACAAATAATACGAATAAATACAATGAGTAAAATAGGGAAACAAGAAATAAAAATACCAACCGGAATAAAAGTAAGCCAAGAGGCCGGAGTTTTTACTGTAGTTGGTCCGAAGGGCACGCTTAAGAAAAATTTCAGGGATGATATTGTCATTACCATCACTCCAGAGATGGTAACTCTAGCGCCCAAGCGCAACGATAAATTTTCCAAATCGCTCTGGGGCACTTATGCTTCACATATTAAGAATATGGTTGCCGGAGTGACCATACCGTATGTCAAGAAATTAATTTTGGAGGGCGTGGGCTTTAAATCCGAGGTCAAAGGTAAGGATTTTCATTTCGCATTAGGATTTTCCCACCCGGTGGTGGTAAAAATTCCGGATACAATTACTGCTACGGCTGATAAAAATAACATTACCATTACCGGACCGGACAAGGAACTAGTGGGTAGTTTTGCCGCTACCATTCGTGCGCTCAAGAAGCCGGAGCCGTATAAGGGCAAGGGCATGCGCTACGAGGGTGAAGTAATCAGACGCAAGCAGGGGAAGAAGACAGCGTAGTATATGCAAACAAAACAAGACAAAAGAATAAGATTGAAGAAAAAGATCCGGGCCAAGATCATGGGGACTTCGGAGCGCCCCCGCCTTTCTGTTTTTCGCTCCAACAAATTTATTTATGCGCAAGTTATTGATGATCATGCTAGCAAGACACTAGTGCAAGCGAGCGATATTAAACTCAAAAAAGGCACGAAAATTGAACATGCGAAGGAAGTCGGCAAAATGATCGCGGAGGCATGCGCTAAAGTAAAAATTAGCAAAGTTGTTTTCGACCGCAATGGATTTAAATATACCGGCCGTATTAAATTAGTAGCTGATGCCGCTCGCGAGGCGGGGCTTAAGTTCTAATCCACCAAAATTTTTAACAAAAATAAAACAAAAAGATAAAATAAATAATATTAAAAAATTTAGGCGGATAAATTTATGGAAAAAACAAATGACAATGTAAGAGAAAAGAGAGGAAGGAGAGGGTCTTCTTTTAATCGGCCGAAGCCGGAATTTGATCAGAAGATTCTCTCTATTCGCCGAGTGACTCGCGTGGTGGCCGGGGGCCGGCGTTTCTCCTTCAGCGTTGCCCTGGTGGCCGGAGATAAAAAGGGCTCCATAGGCCTGGGTCTCGGCAAAGCGGGTGACACTTCTCTCGCGATCAACAAGGCCTTGCGCAGTGCGAAGAAGAACATGATCCGCCTAAAACTTACGAAAGATATGTCCTTGCCCTATGAAGTTGCCGCCAAGTTCTCCAGTGCCAGAGTGATGCTCATGCCGAACCGCGGCCGCGGGCTGGTAGCAGGATCAGTGGTGCGCGACATTGCCAAATTAGCAGGCATCCGGGACGTGACCGGGAAAATTTTGTCTAGCACGAAGAATAAATTAAACAATTCTAAAGCGGTGATGCTCGCTCTCGCGCCGCTCTCCGTAAAATACGCCAAGCCCGCTGCCGAGAAGCTCGCCATCACGCTCAAAGTCCCGACGCCTGAAATTGAAAGTTAATTAATATAGCCATGCAAATCAATAACCTAAAGAGAACACATAAGAATAAAAAAGACCGCATCGTGGGTCGCGGCGGCAAGCACGCCAAGACCTCCGGTCGCGGCGGCAAGGGGCAAACCGCTAGGGCGGGCAACAAGCGCCGGCCGGAACTCCGTGATATCATAAAGAAACTGCCGAAAAACCGCGGGTATAGTTTCAAGTCGATTCGAAGACCCATCATTCTCGGCAAAAAAGAAGTTCCCAAAGCCGAGGAGAGCTTTGCCTCTATTCGGAAACGCTTGGGCCTCAAAGGCGGGAAGATTGTAATTAAATAATGCAAAATTTTTGGAATAAAATAAAATTGGTTTGGACCGATACAACTTTGCGCAAGAGAGTTCTTTTTGTCCTTTTTGCCTTGGTGGTTTTCCGGCTACTCGCCGCCATACCGATTCCAGGGATCGATACCGCTGCTCTGGATCGATTTCTCTCTAACAACCAATTCTTCGGCATCCTAAATATTTTCTCCGGTGGCGGACTCTCGAACCTCTCCATCATCATGCTCGGTGTCGGTCCTTATATCACCTCTTCCATCATCATGCAGCTCCTGACCATCATGGTCCCAGCGCTCAAGCGCATTTATCATGAGGAAGGGGAAGCCGGCCGAAAAAGATTTACTCAATACTCGCGGTTGCTTACTGTGCCCTTGGCGGCCATTCAGGGTTTTTCACTTTTAGCCATTCTCGAATCGCAAAGCATCTTGGTAAATCTAACCCCCTTTGACCGCATTACCAATCTCGTCATCGTAGTGGCTGGAGGCATTGTCTTAATGTGGCTCGGGGAACTTATGTCGGAATTTGGTATCGGCAACGGTGTCTCCCTCATTATCTTCGCCGGTATCGTAGCTCAACTCCCGACTGAATTGAATCAAATCATATTTGCCTTTGATGCTTCGCAAATTCCGTTGCTTCTGCTGTTCGTTGCCATAGGAGCTATTGTTATTGCCGGCGTGGTTATTGTGACTGAGGCGGAACGGCCAATACCCGTAACTTATGCCAAGCGTGTGCGAGGCATGAAAATGTATGGCGGTGGCTCCACCTACTTGCCGCTGCGAGTGAACCAGGCAGGCGTGATCCCGATCATTTTTGCGCTCTCCATTTTGCTTTTTCCGCAAATGATCGGCACAGCCCTCACTAAATTTAGCAGTCCCGTCATCCAGAAAATTGGGGAAGTGCTCGCGTCTTTTTCCCAGACCTCCGTGCTTTACGCGGTGCTTTATTTTATTCTCGTATTTCTCTTCACTTACTTCTATACCGCAGTCACCTTCGATCCGGAAGCGCTTTCAAACAATCTGCAGAAGAACGGCGCCTTCATTCCCGGTATCCGGCCCGGCCCTTCCACCGCTGAATACATCTCCAAAGTCCTGGGACGTATTACCATGCTCGGTGCCACTTTTCTCGGCTTCATCGCCATCTTGCCGCTCATCATGCGGGCGGTTACCGGCATCACCGCTATAGCGCTCGGCGGTACGGCGCTTCTCATCGTCGTCTCCGTAGTCCTCGACCTCATCAAAAAAATCGACGCCCAAGTGTCTATGCGAGAATACTAATTCGCTATCCATTTTTTGTATTCCGAGACGATAAGGGCGACGACCTCGGAGAGGTCGTTTTTGTTGGTGTCTATTACCAAGTCAAATTGGCTCTTGTCGGTATTATCAATTTTATACAAATTAAAGTAGCGTTTCTGCTCGCTCTCAAAGCGCTCCCGCATTTTTGTGTAAATTTCTTCCTCGGAAAACACTTTTTCGCTCTCTTGGCGCAATTTATTTTCTTTCAAATTATTCAAAATTCTTTTCTTGGCAATTTCCGGCGGGAGGTCCAGATAGACCTTGAAGGATTCCGGGATCCAATGATAAGCGGTGCGGGAGTCAATCACCACTTTTTCGCTCTGTCGCATGTTCCGCAATTTTTCATCTACTTTGAAATCAATATCCGGCTCCTTTTCGGCCTTGATGTTAAGCTCGGTCACGGAGAGTCCGAGATCCAGCCCAACTTGCCGGAAAAAGTCCCCGGAAGAAAAATGCTTGTACCCCAAAATTTCCGCCACCTGCTTGGCGGTACTGGATTTGCCGCTGCCGAGCCCCCCGCAGATAGTGATGATTTCTTTCTTCATAAGGCAATTAAAGCATATTTTCTAACGAAATTCACCTCACCCCGTCTACTTCGTATCCGCCCCTCTCCATTTTGTAATGAAGAGGGGAAAGGGTGAGGCCATTGATTTTAACCCGAAAATTTTGTATTGTAAAAACATGCACGGCAAAACTTTTGTATTTTTCGGCATTGTGGGTTCCGGCAAAGGGACGCAGGTAAAACTCCTGCAGGAATTTCTAAAGGGCCACGATGGCCGAGAGTGTGTGTATGCGGGTACCGGCGAAGGTTTTAGGGCAATCCTAGAGTCCGGAAGCTACGCGGGGCAACTTCTTCAGGAAAAGATGCACCAAGGACACCTCATAGATGATTTCTTTGCCAATGCCATCGTGGCCGATATTTTAAGTTCCAAAATCTCTCCGGAAAAGCACTTGATTGTGGACGGATATCCTAGAACCGTAGCTCAATCGGAAGTATTTGAGGAGATGATGAAATTTTACAAGCATAAAGATATAAAAATAATTTTCATCGAACTTTCCAAGGAAGAAGCAAAAAAGCGCAATTTGCTACGAGGGAGACATGACGATACTGAGGAAGGGCTGGAGAAAAGATTCGAAGAATATGATAAAAATGTCATTCCAGCGATGAATTATTTTAAAGGCAAGCCGGGATACACCATTTATCAGGTCAATGGCGCGCAAAAGATGGAAGACGTGCACAAAGATATCCTCCGGGTAATAAAACTGGCATGACTAAAGAAACAATTATAATTTCACTCGGGGGTTCGCTTATCATTCCGGATGAAATCGATTTAGAATTCCTGCGAGATTTTCAGAAGCTTGTCTTGGCGCAAGTTGCGCTGGGAAAAAAGTTTGTGATTATTACCGGCGGTGGAAAAATCAATCAGCGTTATAATGAAGCCGCTAAAATACTCTCTTCGCCTTCCGGCGAGGATTTAGACTGGATTGGTATTGCGGCACTCAAACTCAATGCCGAACTGGTGCGGGTGATTTTCGGCGATTCGGCGCATCCTCAAGTCATAGCGGATTTATCTTCAAATTTCGATTCCCCGAAGCCCGTCATTATCGGATCCGCCTTTAAGCCCGGCTCTAGTACGGACTATGATGCGGCGTTGGCTGCCAAAAATCTCGGAGCTAAAAAATTGGTCAATCTGTCGAATATAGATTATGTTTACGACGCGGATCCTAAAATAAACCCAAACGCCAAAAAGATAGAAAAGATTTCCTGGGCGGAATATCGAAAACTTATTCCCCCAAAATGGACTTCCAGATTAAATTCTCCCTTTGATCCGATCGCCTCGAAATTGGCAGAGGAATATAACCTCGAAGTAATCATCATGAACGGCAAACCCATCACTAGTTTGGAAAATTACCTAAACGGAAAAAAATTTGCGGGCACGATTATTTCCTAACCATGGTAATTATAAAAACACCTAAAGAAATAAAAATTCTCCGCGAAGGAGGCAGGCGGCTCGCTGCCATTCTTTATAAAATAAAAGAGCAAATCAAGCCCGGGGTATCCTCGAAGGATTTAGACAGTTATGCGCACCGCCTGATAAAAGAGGGAGGAGACACCCCAGCATTTTTAAACTATCGGCCAGCCGGAGCACCCAAGCCCTTTCCAGCTTCTCTCTGCGTTTCCGTAAATGATGAAGTCGTGCATGGCATCCCTAGCTCAAAAAGAATTTTAAAAGAGGGCGATATTGTTTCTATTGATTTGGGGCTAAAACACAAAGGACTATTTACCGACATGGCGCTTACTGTCCCGGTAGGCAAAGTGAGTCCGGCGGCAGCTAAACTTCTTCGAGTTACAGAAGAGGCGCTCAAAATAGCGATAGATGCGGTCGCAGCGGGGAATACCACAGGAGATATAGGCAGTGCCGTAGAGAGCTTTGTAAGGGCACACAAGTATGGGATTGTAGAAGTCTTAGCAGGGCACGGCGTGGGGCGGGCGATCCATGAGGACCCTTTCATTCCGAACTTCGGCCGTGCCGGCAAGGGAGTAAAGCTCGCGCCGGGAATGGTGATAGCCCTCGAGCCTATGATAAATATGGGAACGAAAAATGTAACGCTTGACCCCGACGGCTACACTTTCCGCACTGCAGATGGCAAACCCTCCGCGCACTTCGAGCACACGATTCTCATAAGAGAAGGTGAACCAGAAATTCTAACTAAAATATAGTATAATTGAATTAAATGAATCCGACATTTTTTAAGGAAATGCCGAAGTTTAAGAACCCGGAAGAGGAGCTCTCCTTTCTTCGTGCGCATGTTGCCAAACGCGAAGAAGAATTGGTAGCCAAAGGGCACATTGAACATGCCAAAGATACGGCCGCGCGAGATGTGATTTCAGAATACAGCGATTTGCCAAAGAGAGAAGTTCTGCATAAAGAGCACATGATGACGGACAAGGAAGAGAAAGGTATCGTGCTCCAATTAAAACCCGAGCCACATGATAGCGTGATGGAGGAGTTGTTGGGCATTGTGGTAACCAAAGGTATCCGCAACGCGCTTTCGGTGGTGGAAGCCATGGGCAGCCCGCATATTGATGATGATTTTCATCGGATTTTAATTCAATATTTAAAAACCGGACAAGTCAACTTTGACTTCAAGGAGGGGACACCGATGTATAAATCACTTCACATGACCCTCTTTGAAATTACCTTACCGCCGCCGGAAGATGAAGCGGATAAATCCAAGGGATTCAAAGAATTTATCGGAGCCATGGAACAATTTTATGCCGGTATGCAGTCCATTTCCGTCGGGAAGAACAATGAGAAAGAAAATTATTTTACTTTGGAAGTCGCGCTCTCTTCGGAGAGCGATGAAGTCGTCGTTTACGCCGCCATCCCGAACACGCACATCTCGCTTTTCGAGAAACAGGTTCTGGCTTTCTACCATAACGCCAAGATCCGCGAAACCAAAGAGGATTACAACGTATTCAATAAAGAAGGCGGGTCCGCCGGGGCATATGCCCGACTGCAAGAGCGGGGAGTCATGCCCGTCAAAACCTACGACAATATCGAGCATGACCCGATGAATACCATCTTGAATGTTTTCTCGAAGCTCCAAACTTCCGGCGAAGGCGCGGCCATTCAACTAGTGCTTGCTCCGGCCGGCGATAAATTTATCAATGAATTTCACATGATTCTAGACGACGTGAAAGATGGGACTTCTGTCAAACATGCGGCGGATAATTTTTATAAGTTAAATCGAGCATTCCTGAAAGCCGGCAAGGACCTTATTTTCGGCGCAAAAAAAGAAGAAGAGAAAAAAGAAAAATATATGAAGGGCAGGCGGGCAGTGGATGAAGGCGCGGCGGAGAAAATAGGTAATAAAATCAAAAGCACAATTATGAAAGCCAATATCCGAGTTATCGCCTCCGGGCCCACGGAGGCACGCGCCCGGGCGATATTGGGAGAAATAGAATCCTCCTTCAACCAATTTTCCGAAGCGGCGAGCAATGCCTTTAGGTTTGAGCAAGTTTCCGGAAGCGACTTAAAGAAACTTTTTCATGATTTTTCTTATCGAACTTTTTCCGATGATAAAATCATGCCGCTTAATTTAAAAGAGCTCTCTTCCGTGTTTCATTTCCCGGTGGGTATCGGTAGCCAGCCGCAGCTCAAAGAAGCGAAGGCCGGCATCGCCCCAGCGCCCTTGGAAATCGGGAAAGAAGGCATACTCTTGGGCGTGAATAGTTATCGAGGCAAGGATACCGAAATTCACATGGCACGAGAAGATCGCATGCGCCATTTCTACGTTATTGGGCAGACGGGAACTGGTAAAACAAATATTATGCTTAACATGATCACCCAGGATATCAAAAATGGCGACGGTTGCTGTTATATTGACCCGCACGGCACTGACATCCAGACAATCCTCTCGCGCATTCCCAAGGAGCGAATTGATGATGTCTTATATTTTGATCCGGCTTATACGGCTCGGCCAATGGGGCTCAACATGCTCGAGTATGATCCGAAATATCCGGAACAGAAAACATTTGTGGTCAACGAAATGATGGGAATCTTTAATAAACTTTTCGATATGAAGATCGGCGGCGGAGCAATGTTTGAGCAGTATTTCCGAAACTCCGCGTTTCTGGTGATGGAGGACCCGGATTCCGGCTCAACTCTGCTTGAGATTACCCGCGTGCTAGGCGATAAAGAATTCCGCGATATGAAACTCGCCAAGTGCAAGAACCCTATTATCAAACAATTCTGGGTTTCGGCGGAGCAAACGACCGGGGATCAAAGCTTGGCCAACTTCGTGCCGTATATTTCTTCAAAATTTGACAACTTTATCAGTAATGACATCATGCGCCCGGTGGTGCTGCAGCAGCATTCCGTTTTCAATTTCCGGCGCATCATGGATGAGAAGAAAATTCTCTTGGTAAATCTTTCTAAGGGGCGCCTGGGAGACATAAATGCGAACTTGATCGGTCTGGTACTTGTTGGCAAAATCCAAATGGCGGCACTCTCCCGCGTGGACATGTTCGGCAAACCGATGAATGATTTTTATTTATATATAGATGAATTCCAAAATGTGACAACTGAATCCATCGCCTCAATTCTTTCCGAAGCGCGCAAATACCGACTGTCACTCAATATTGCCCATCAATACATTACTCAACTCGAAGAGAATATAAAAAATGCAGTATTCGGCAACGTGGGTTCCATGGCGGTGTTTCGGGTAGGCACGGAAGATGCCAATTTCCTGGAACAAAAATTCAAACCTCAATTTACTGCGCACGACATTACCAAGCTTGATAACCGTAATGCTTATATGAGTATGTTGGTGAACGGCCAGCCGGTTAAGCCATTTAATTTAAGAACGATGGACGCGGAGAAAGGGAACATGGAAATCGTGGATAGTTTAAAAGAACTCTCCTACGTCAAATACGGCCGCGATCGCGCCGAAGTCGAAGCTGAAATCATGGCGAGGTATACCTCGATGGAGTAATTGAATTTTTTGAAAATTCTGGTAATATAAGCGTATATGAAAAATACACAAGAAAGAACACTTATAATTTTTAAGCCGGATGCGGTGCAAAGGGGGATCGTGGGGGAGATATTGGCGCGTTTTGAAAAAGCTGGGTTTAAGATTGCAGGGGCCAAGATGCTCATGCCGTCACAGGAGCATTACTATCATCATTATGAAAATATCGGCAAGATGATTACCCGTCACAATAAGAAAATTTTCGATGTCACTCTCGAGATGATGAGCGAGGGCCCGGTTATCGCTCTGGTACTCGAAGGAATTGAAGCCGTAGCCATGGTCAGGAAAATGGTAGGGCCCACTGAATCTAAAAGTGCACTACCCGGGACCATTCGGGGAGATTATTCCCACATGAGCTTCACTCATGCTGACAAGGAAGGCATCGGACTGCCGAATATTCTGCATGCCTCCGGCGATCCGGAAGAGGCCAAAGCGGAAATTGCGCACTGGTTCTCGGACAACGAACTCTTTGACTACGAAACCGTGCACGAGATGTTCACCCAGAAGCAAAAGCACCATAAACGCTCCTAACCAAAACTTGTTTTTCTTTAAAATCCGTGTCTTTTTGCAAAAATTGTTGCAGAAAGTTCTGTTGGGTGTATAGTGAAAGTAGGGTTATTTTCAATTATTACCTAGAACACTATTTTTTGGGAGAGTCGATTGGGTTAGACCTTGGTCTAGCACATCTCTCACCCACCTAGCTTTGAGCTATGGTAATACATTGGAAATAGTCCTAAGAAACAATCCGTCCGCCGGCTGGCGGAGCGGATTTTTTCTTAACAAAAGGTCATTTTGATGCTAAAATGACGTTATGGACAGAAAAAAACTCTTA
This sequence comes from Candidatus Nomurabacteria bacterium RIFCSPLOWO2_12_FULL_44_11, assembly GCA_001787125.1. Taxonomy (GTDB): domain Bacteria; phylum Patescibacteriota; class Minisyncoccia; order Phycocordibacterales; family UBA9973; genus UBA9973. The sequence continues at coordinate 7,700 of MFVU01000015.1, read as the reverse complement.
AAACATCTGGTCTTTCTGATGTTTTTTCTTTTTTTGACGGACTTTATCGCTCGCGAGCTGTACTGGTATTATTCGATTTCATGGTTTGATATAGTAATGCATTTTCTAAGCGGACTGTGGGTAGGGCTCTTTTTTATTTATGTTTTTTATGTTCGGAAACAGGTTTTGCGACCCCTTTTCCACGTCATTTTATTTGTCTTGTTCATCGGAATTTTATACGAAATTTTTGAAATTTATACTCAAAATTACATGGCTCGAATTCCCTTTAACACTTTTGACACTCTCTCTGATCTTTTCTTCGACCTCTTGGGCGGTTCGCTGGCAGTATTTTTCCTTTCCCGACACGCCGCGCCTGCTTTAGAAAATACTGTATAATTTAAGCGATGCAAAATACTGCCAAAATAACATTTCATGGAGGCATCGGATCAGCCACCGGGGCGAATTTTCTTTTTGAAGCTGATGGGAAAAAAATTTTAGTTGACTGCGGTCTAACCCAGGGCATAAAATTGGCGGACGATGTGAACTGGGCGCCGTTTCCCTACGATCCAAAGGAAATAGATATACTTTTTATCTCCCATGCTCATGTGGATCATATCGGCCGAATCCCCAAATTGATTGCAGAGGGCTTCCGCGGAAAAATTTACTCTACCATGCCCACTCGCGCTCTTTCTCTGCCTATGCTCGAGGATACTATGGCTATCCTGGCAAAAAATACCGACTTCAAATTGGACAAAATTTATACCCCGGAAAATATAAAGATCGCCTTCGGTCTCTGGAGCGGATATAATTATCATGAAAAAATATCGCTTACCCCTACCCTGGAGGCCTCGTTTAAAAATGCCGGGCATATTCTAGGTTCGGCCATGGTTTTATTTATTTACAACGGCAAAAAGATACTTTTCAGCGGTGACTTAGGCAATAGTCCCTCGATGCTTCTCCGGGATACGGAAAAAATAACGGATGTAGATTATCTGGTAGTAGAGAGTGTTTATGGAGATCGCAATCATGAATCGCGAGATGCGCGGCGAAAATTTCTGGAAGAGACCATCGAGGACAATTACAAAAGAAAGGGCACGCTTATCATTCCTACTTTTTCTCTGGAGCGTTCTCAGGAGCTCTTATTCGAACTGAACTCTTTGGTTGAAAACCACCGGATACCCATTATGCCGATCTTTCTCGATTCGCCACTGGCCATTCGACTCACGGAAATTTTCAAACAATTCAAGAATTACTTTAATGAAGATGCGCAGAGGGCTCTATCGGTAGACAAGCATTTGTTCAATTTTCCGGGGTTACACTCCACTCTCCATTCGGAAGAGTCCCGCCAGATCGCTACCGTTCCCAATCCTAAAATAGTCATTGCCGGCTCGGGGATGTCTGCTGGAGGCCGCATTGTGCATCATGAGCGGCACTACCTGCCGGATCCGAACAATACTCTGCTACTTACTGGTTACCAATCCGTCGGCACACCTGGACGTTTAATCCAAGAAGGTATTAAAACGGTAAAAATTTCCGGCGAATACATACAAGTACGAGCGCACATCGTCACTATTTCCGGGTATTCGGGTCATAAGGATTCTGACGGGCTGCTCAACTTTGTTTTGAATATGCAGGATACAGTAAAAAAAATTTTTGTGGTCATGGGCGAACTCAAAAGTTCCATGTTTTTAGTGCAAAAATTGCGAGACAATATAGGTATTGACGCCTATGCGCCGGAGGCGGGGGAGAGCGTGGTTTTGGAATGTTAATTCCGTACGAAGTCCTTCAGTTAGTTAAAGTCATTTAAAATGTTATAATGAATTCGTATTTTTATAGTCGTTTTTAGTAAATTAACTACGGAAATCTAAAGATTTCCTACTTCGTACGGGATGGATTTGTCTTCATTAAATGATTTTACGAAGCACGGGCATACCCAGCTCAAGATCTGTGTCTCTGGAGCGGCAGAGACGGGCCACTGCGGAGTGAATGCTCTAGAGAAAGCCAAAGAACTGGGTCGCGAAATTGCGCGCCATGGAGCCATCCTGGTGACCGGAGCGACCACCGGTTTCCCTTTGTGGGTAGCGATGGGGGCGAAAGAAGCGGATGGCATATCTATCGGCTTTTCTCCGGCTGCATCCGAGCGAGAACACGTAGAAGTATATAAACTCCCGCTCGATTATCTGGATCTCATTATTTATACGGGTTTTGGCTACCCGGGCCGGGATCTCTTACTCACGCGCTGCGTAGATGCGGTCATCTGCGGGTGCGGGCGCATTGGAACTGTCCATGAGTTCACCATTGCCTTTGAGGAATCTAAGCCGATAGGAATATTTGAAGGTCCTTGGGAAATGGGCGGAGAATTGGAAGATATCATTGCTAAAAGCCATCGCCCTTTTGACAAGGTAGCCATCGGGTCCGACCCCAAAAAGCTAGTAGAAGATATAATTGCTCTAATTAAAAAATACAAGACCCAAGAGTTTAAGATAACGCAGAAGTAGGTCCGTTAGTTATTTCAATTGTTTTAAAATCCGAGCGAAGACCAATAGATGGTATTCGGCCAGGTCGGAGAGAATTTTCCTGTCCAGCAACACCTTATTTTTGTTTAGCTTGTCGATAAGTTTTGAATAAGATATACCTAGCTCGCGTGCGCCCGCGTTGATCTTGATGTTCCAAAGTTTTCGATTGTGCGACTTTTTATCGCGGCGGTGCGCGAAAGCATACGCCCCGGCATGAAGAATCGCTTCTTTCGCCTGACGTTCCTTGCTCTTCCGGCCGTGGCGATAACCCTTCGTTTGTCTTAAAATACTTCTTCGTCTTTTGAGTGCATGGACTCCCTTCTTTACTCGCGTCATATAATTTAACTAAATGGTAATAGGTGGCTTAGTGGCTTGTTTTTTATCACAAAATTGTTGCCTTTGCGGCCACCCAGTTGCTTCACCCGGGACTGTTTGGCGTTGAAATGGTTAAAACCAGCTTTGCGCGACAGAATCTTCCCATTTTTAGTGAGTTTCAATCTCTTTAAATACGATTTATTTGTTTTCATGCCTTTCCCCATGTTATTTGGCTCTTTCTATTGTTAAAAATAATCCTTTTGGTCCTCTTTTATATGGATCCGATACTTTGTAATTTTCAGTAATCAAATGCAATACTCGATCTAATCTTTCCCGCAGAAATTTCTCATCCATATATTTGGCGCGACCGGAAAGGAAAAGTTCAATCTTTATCCGGTGGCCTTCCCGAAGCCACTTGGAGGCGGTTTTCGCTTTTAACCCCAAATCATGATCCCCAGTGCCTATCTTTACCTGAATGGACTTTGTCTCCGTTGTCTTGGCTCCAGCCCTCGATTTTCGGAGCTTTTTGCTTGCCTCATATTGATACTTACCGAAACTCATAATCTTAGCGACCGGCGGGTTGCCATTTGGCGATATTTCAATCAAGTCCAAACTCTGGCCTTGTGCCAATTCCAGTGCGTCCTTAATGGAGAGCACACCAAGATTTTTATTTTCACTGTCTAGGACCCGTAGTTCCTTCGCTCGTATTTGATTGTTTATTCTTTCGCGCAAGATTGTCTAATATGTCCGCCCGGATGAACATCGTTCGGACGAGCTTTGACTAGAAGATAATAGCGTATTTCGGGCATAAAGTCAATTATTTCGGACCTGAGGAATATATTGCCAGAAATTCCTCCCGAGTCATTATTGCTTCGTGTACGGGAAGAGTTTCTTCTTTAAAATACTTTAATCTCAATTCTTCACTGATTTGACCTGTTGTTTTTAAGCCCAGTTTTTTTAATTGCCTCGGGTATCTCGCAACCAAAGGTGATGTCGCTCTTATGGTCCGTATTTTGACGTTTTCACTAACAACTGAGGCTAACTTCCTTAAACCATCAATAACCAGTTTTTCCTTTTCGGTATAATCATAACGAGAGATATTTCTGAGATGAATGTGCATAACGTTGCCATCTATCCCGTATGATAAAGCTTCATTGACTTTCGTAAAAAAATCAAATTCTCTACCCATTGAAATTTCTAATGGTTTAGCCAGTGCCTTCTTTAAAGATCTTATTTGTTCCGGGTTCATATTAATGATTATATTATAACAAGCTCGTTTTTTAAAAAACGAGCAAAGCAGTGGAGATGCGGGGAATTGAACCCCGGTGCAGAAGGTTATCGCCAAGAAGTCTACATACTTAGCGCGCTTTTTTCCGCCGGCTGGCGGATTAAATTGAAAAATTAAGAAACGCGCCAAATATTTTTCAATCGAGCCACTTTGATTTCGGAAGCGGTCATGGCGGTCCTCTCCCTAATCCCGATAATATTATGCCTCAGCTTATATATCGGAAGTCCATAAGCGAGACACCAGCTTACGCCGAAGCGGTCACTGGAGCTAATGCGAACGCATTACCGAAGTAAGGCGAACGGATTGCTGAAGTTAATTTTGCAATTAACATTTGAACAAATTTTAACGAGGTTATGTTCATGCTCGGTATGCATCGAGAGCAAAAGGCCAACTGTCTATGCCTTGCATCCCCAAATTTTCTTATTTTTCTTTGTCAACGTTCTTTTACTGTCCTTCGTAGTTCGCGATCGGTGTCGCGTTTCTTGATAGTTTCTCGTTTGTCGTATTTTTTCTTACCTTTGACGAGCGCAATCTCTACTTTAATCTTCCTACCTTTATTATACACTGAAATAGGCACAATTGTCAAACTTTTATTCTTCTCGTTTCCGGCAAGTTCGCGAATTTCCTTTTTGGTGAGCAGAATTTTTCTATTGCGAAGTGGATCATAATCGCCGGCCTGATTTTTCGGCTGATAGGGAGGAATACTTGCATTGATCAAAAAAACTTCGTCCCCGCGCACTATGACGAAGGCACTTTCGAGTGATATTTGTCCACCGCGAATTGATTTTACCTCCGAGCCCGAAAGCTCAATACCCGCCTCGTATTTTTCTAGGATTTCGTAGTTGAATCGTGCTTTTCTATTTTCGGCATAACGAGCCATAGCGATATCTTACCATAGTTTTTATTCTTTGATTTTATTAATTTTTTATGATAACCTTACGGAATGGATTTAAATTTTCTTGGACAGAATAATGAAATGAACAAAAGAAAGAACGGGAAAAACGGGAGTCGATTCTCGGGGAGTATTGCCGGGGCAGTGCTTATATTTATGCTCATTACTGGGCTTTATTTGGTGCTCTCGGGAGTATCAAAGGAGGTGCCCCAAATTGCAATATCTGATTTAGCCAAGAGCGTGAACGCCGGGGAAGTAACGAAGATAGAAGTTTCCGGTGAGAACCTCACTATTACTTATGTGAATGGCGATATAAAAAACTCCAAAAAGGAAGCCGGTAGTTCGCTTTCGCAAACATTGGTGAACTATGGCGTGAGTGATGAGGCCTTGGCCAAAACCCAAATAAACATAAAAAATGAGAATGGTTTCGGTTTTTGGTTTATGAACATCCTTCCATTTCTTTTACCAATTATCTTTATTGTAATTTTCTTCTGGTATCTGTCACGCCAGGTTAAAGGTGCCGGGATGCAGGCCATGACCTTCGGTCAATCCAAAGCGCGCATTACCGACCCGAATGATAAAAATAATCGTGTGACCTTCAAGGATGTGGCTGGCTGTAAAGAAGCCAAAGAAGAATTGAAAGAAATCGTAGATTTTTTGAAAAGCCCGAAAAAATTCCTCGACATCGGGGCGCGGATTCCCAAAGGGGTGATACTGACCGGTGCCCCGGGGACAGGCAAGACCTTGCTTGCTCGCGCAGTGGCCGGAGAAGCGGGCGTGCCTTTTTTTCATCTCTCCGGTAGTGAGTTTGTAGAAATGTTTGTAGGAGTTGGTGCTTCACGTGTGCGCGATCTATTTAAAATGGCAAAGAAGGCAGCCCCAGCCATTATCTTCGTAGATGAGATAGATGCTATTGGCCGTACTCGTGGCGGCGGCTTCGGCGGGGGCAATGACGAGCGTGAACAAACCTTGAACCAAATTCTGGTAGAAATGGATGGCTTTGAGCCGAATGACAAGGTTATTGTCATGGCAGCCACCAACCGGCCGGACGTTCTCGACCCGGCCCTTATTCGCCCGGGGCGCTTTGACCGTAAAGTAATTCTGGATTTACCGGATCGCACTGACCGGGAGGAGATTTTGAAAATTCATGCAAACAAAAAGCCACTGGCCGAGGACATAAATCTAAAATTAGTTGCCGAACGAACCCCGGGATTCTCCGGAGCGGATTTGTATTCGCTCATGAACGAAGGCGCGATACTTGCGGCGCGGGAAAACCGCAAAAAAGTTTTCCAGTTTGACCTGATCCGGGCCATTGAAAAGGTGATGCTGGGGCCGGAACGCAAGAGCCATTTGCTATCCAAAAAAGAAAAAGAGATCACTGCCTATCACGAAGCAGGGCATGCGCTCATAGCATCTGTATTGCCCTATGCTGATCCGGTGCATAAGGTTTCCATTATCGCTCGTGGGTCTGCCGGCGGATACACGTTAAAACTCCCCTTAGAAGAGAGACGTCTCCAATCCAAGAAAGAGTTTATTGATGATATCGCGATGTCCCTCGGTGGCTACGTGGCGGAGCAAATGATCTTTGGCGACATCACCACCGGGCCATCGAGTGATTTGCAAGTGGCTACCAATCTAGCCAAAGCGATGGTGACTCGTTTCGGCATGTCGGATACTCTGGGCCCGATTGCTTTTGCCGGCTCTCCAGGCCGTATGCCCTTTAGCGAAGATGTAGAAAAAGACCATTCCGAAAAAGTGGCTGCCGTTATAGATGCAGAAGTTTCAAAAATAATAAATAACGGACTTACAACTGCCGGAAAAGTATTGAAAGAGCATCGCAAAGCGCTGGATGCCATTGCCAAAAAATTAATTGAAGTTGAAACACTGGAACAAGAAGAATACGAAAAAATAATCGTCACTCACGGCATCATGCCGAAGAAGAGAGAAGAACCTGCCAAGCTCGAAGTTGCCAGCTAGCTTTAAGGCTTTCTACTATATACGAACCATGGTATACTATACCAGTACCTATTATTTGCAGGTACGCATTATATACGGCCAGGAAAAAAGACAAACAAAAAGTGCTAGCTATGCGCCACAAGGGCATGAGCTATAGTCAAATCAAAGAAAAGCTTGGAATAAGCAAAAGCACTTTGAGTGGGTGGCTTTACAATATGCCGCTGTCTGCGGAACGAATCAGGGAATTACAAGCTGACAGCCCGATTCGTATTGAAAAATATAGAAATACAATGCGGGCAAAACGCGAAGCAAAAAATAGAATCGCGTATCAAAATATTGCCAAAAGAATTGGAAGTATTTCCAATAGAGAATTTTTGATTGCAGGTTTATTTCTATACTGGGCTGAAGGGTCAAAAACAAAGGTCCTCTCGATTGGATTAACTAATACAAATCCAAAAATGTTAATTATTTTTATACGCTGGCTCAAATTTTTTAATGTTCCTCATCATAAACTAAAAGTACATCTTCACTTGTATTCAGATATGAATATTAAAAAGCAAATCAATTTTTGGTCAAAAACTCTCAAAATACCCCTTTCGCAATTTAGAAAACCTTATATAAAGAAAACTATATTATCGTCAATAACCTATACTAATGGCTTCGGACAAGGGACATGCTCGGTTATTGTTGAGAATGGGTTTATTGCCGATCAAGTAATTATGGGTATACAGTATATACAAGATATTTTATTAAG
>MFVU01000014.1:10390-31067 GCA_001787125.1 Candidatus Nomurabacteria bacterium RIFCSPLOWO2_12_FULL_44_11 | reverse complement strand
CATGCCCGCGAATTCCGTCACGGGCTTGTAGTCCGCCGGCACCGTGATGATGCCGAGGTCCGCAAGCAACCCGAACTTCTCGAGGGGTTGTGCTGGCGGTTCGGGCTTCGGCGCGACGCCGATGACCCTGCCACCCGGCAGCACGAAGCCCGCCGTGTAAGAATCGCGGGTCTCCTTGCTGATGTGATTGAACCACTCAATGTGGTCCAATGTGATCTGCCCTTCGCGAACTTTCTGGAGCTGGTCGATTTGCAAACCAGCCAGTTTGGCCGCGTCTGCGCCGATGATTGTGCTCATCGTTTTTCCTTTATGTAGACGTACAACCCGTTTTCAACTGTCGGGACAGCTGTGGTTTTCCCACCGTTCATGCATAATTATACACCCTTTTGGGTTAAAAGTCAAGATATAGGTACGGCTAATTTAACATGATATTATATGGCTATGATTGGCAGTATAACTGGCAAAATAAAGCTAAAAACTGATAAATTCTTGATTGTGGACGTGTCGGGGGTAGGATATAAAGTATGCATCTCCCCCGACACTCTTGTCCGAACCAAACTAAATAGCGATATATCGCTATTTGTTCATACTCATGTACGCGAGGACTCTATTGATCTCTACGGATTTTTAAATCGCGAGGAGCAGGAATTTTTTGAAATGCTTATTAACGTCTCCGGCATCGGCCCGAAAGGAGCGCTTTCGATATTGAGCATTGCAACTCTTGAGACATTGCGTAAAGCAATCTCTACCGGTGACACTGGCTACCTGACAAAAGTTTCCGGCATCGGCAAAAAGACAGCAGAGAAAATTGTCATCGAATTGCGCGACAAAGTCGGCGAAGAAAAGTCAGGCACATCGCTCCAAGGCGAACTCGATGCGCTAGAAGCACTAAAGTCCTTGGGCTATTCGCAGAATGAAGCACGTGAAGCTCTTAAAAAAGTCTCTCCTGATGCAAATACAAACACTAAAATCCGTGAGGCCTTGAAAATCTTAGGAGGAAAATAAAGATGCCTGAGCTTCCGGAGGTTGAAACGACAGTTAGAGGACTACGAAAGACCATACAAGGTCTGGTAATCAAAGACGTCTGGACTGATTTGGCGACGAAGGATAAACGCAAGGATGGAACGGTGGCGGATGTAAAACATTTCAAAACTTTTAGGCGTGGAGTAAGCGGTAAAAAAGTTATTTCAGTCGAGAGGAGGGCAAAGAATATTTTAATAAATCTCTCCCATGGCCAAACAATTCTTATTCATTTAAAAATGACTGGGCATTTACTGTATGGGGATTATAAAAAAGATCCTATTAACCGTTTTATTCATTTTGTAATTACATTCAATAATGGCGAGAAATTATATTTTTCAGATATGCGAAAATTTGGGAAAATAGTATTACTCGACACAAAAACTGCGCACGATACGAAACATTTAAATAATGTGGGGCCAGAGCCACTCGAAAAGGATTTTACGATAGGGGTTTTAAGAAAGCGTTTAGGCACAAAACCTAAAGGTAAAATAAAGACGGTATTAATGGATCAAAGCGTTATAGCTGGTATTGGCAACATTTATTCCGATGAAATTCTCTGGCGAGCAGGCGTGCATCCGGAACGTAAGACATCAAAGATTAAGGAATCAGAATTGAAATTAATTTTCAAAGCAATTAAAGAAACACTCAAGAAAGGCATAGATTTTGGCGGGGACTCAATGTCCGACTACCGCAATATTTACGGCCTTCCCGGCAAATTTCAGCTCCACCACCAGACCTACCGCCGCACAGGCCAAAAATGCCGAAAGTGCGGAGGCGTAATAAAACGTAAGGTCATCAATGGCCGCAGTGCCCATTTCTGCTCTAAACATCAGAAATAAGGCCTGTTTAGAGTTTGTGATTTAGAAAGCCTTGCACAGGAGCTTACCTGCCTGCCGCAGGCAGGGAAAATAAATTAGGTAATCCTGATATTATTTTCTTGAGTGACGAGCAGTTCGCTGGTGAAGCCTCGCCAGATAGATTGCTTTATAAATTACAAACTCGAAACAAAACTATACCAAGTGCCACAGAAACATTTAGCGATTCTTTTTTGCCGTGCATTGGGATTTCGGCAATAATATGGCATTGTTTTAATATATTTTTTGGAATACCCGAAACTTCGGTGCCGACGATGAATGCGTTTTTTGATTTCAACTTCACCTTTCTGTAGTCGACAAATTTCTTGTCCTGTTCGATACCGATAATTTGGTGGCCGTCCCTTTTTAGTTTCGAAATCGTAGGCAAAACATTTTTTTTATACTCCCATGTTACATATTCTTCCGCGCCGAGCGCTGACTTGGCTATATCTTTGCGTTTTCGGCCAAAACGGTCAAGTGGTGTCGGCGTATAGCCCGTTAAATAAATTTTATTTATTCCCGCCGCATCAGCAGTGCGGAACATTGCACCGACATTCTCCACACTTCGGATATTATGGAGAATTATTATATTTTCTTTCATCACGGGGTCAGAATGCACATTTTAACACATCTACCTTAGCATAGAAACGGTGAAGCTTCCCATAGCGTAAGGTGCTACTTGATATTCAGTAAAATAAAAAGTGATTTGTTCCGGAGTAAAAGTGAAAATGCTAAAATTTTCTAAATCGGGGGCAGTGCCGGAGAGGAGCAGGGGCATAATGTCCTCCTCGTCGGCTTTATTTTTTATCTCCAGCTGTTTCCGAAACTGATTCAGAAGATCTTTGCGTGCAAAATCAGAGACGGTTTTCAAGTAATTTTTATCGTTTGGGAATAAGTCAGTAAGACGAACTTCTTCTTTCTTGATAACACCATAATTAAATGAAGTAATAGTTATATACCCGTGCGCCCCACCGGTATAGGCCTCCAAAAAGAGCGTGAAGCTGATAAACTGCTTATTTACTTGAATGGGGTCCCAGGAAATATTTAATGAGTATTTTTCTTCTTCGGCGGGAAACTCCGATATTTTTTCTCCGGGTAATTGAGTTTTATATCGGCCCTGCCAACTATCTGCGGAACTCCTTTTGTGATCCGCAATCGCGTCTATAACTGCATTGCGAATTTGGCTATTAAATTCCGCCCCGACATTTTTAAACTGAGGATAGGCAACATTAAATGTCGCGTACTGGTCCGGCTCGGTATAAGTTTCCTCCTCTACCAAGGACTCGTCTACAAGCGCTTCTACCTTTTCTCCCGTCCGTTCCCCATCAGGTACTTTCGTCTCTTCGACCCCCTTATCCCGCAACAAAAAATACCCGCCAACAATAAGGGCTAAAATGAGAAGAACTGAAATTGTAAGAGTCTTGTTCTGCACAGCTTTATTATAACATTATTGCTTAAATTTATTTTTTAAATAGATAATTTATCTTATACTGACACTCAAGGCAAAAATTGTATCATAAGCATGAATTACAATATAAAAAGCAATTAAAGAACTAATGGCGGTAAAAATGAGGAAATATAAATAAGAGAGATTAACTTCTTTAATTGAAGACATGCCAATATTATACCATAACGCTTTTTTCTGTTATACTTAACGGCATGGAGAGATTTAAACTAATAATATTCTCAATTGTTATTCTGGCAGTCGTTGGCCTGGTAGGATACTGGGCAGTGCGCTCGTTAGAACCGGGAGATATACATGCCAACCGACAGCGACAAAAAGAATTGGAAGAGCGTAATCGAGAATTGGAAGAGGAAATAGAAAAACTGAAAAGCGAACTGGCGGTTCTGCAACCAGCTGCACCGGAAGAGGAGATTGTGACAGAAAATACAGAGCCACCAGTAAGCGCCATTTCCTATAAATATCAGAGCTTGATCGGAGCACTCGAAGAACTTATTGCGGACAATGTAGTAATGAAAGAAAAGTCCCGGGGCACGCGGGTAGGCACTCTGCAGACATTTCTCAATATCTATTTTGATACTTCAAAAAAGATTGACAACGATTTCGGCAAGACAACCAAGACCGACTTGACCAGTTTTCAAAAAAAGGAAGGGTTAACTGCCGACGGAGAAGCCGGACCCACCACTTATCAGAAAATGATTGACTGGCTTAAAAAACAAGGGTAATATTGGATCCACGCGCCCATAGCTCAGTTGGTAGAGCAGATCCCTTTTAAGGATAAGGTCGTAGGTTCGATCCCTACTGGGCGCACAAAATGCATAGGCATTTTGTGCGAGCCGCAGGCACAACGGTGCCGAGACGGGGTAGCGCAAAATTCAGAAGAATTTTATGTGTGACCACCAAACATGAATAGCCAGATGGAAACAACTAATGTTGGGCTGGAAAATAGCCGAGTTTCTTTTGATAAACAATACGACCAACCTAAAACAGTTGCCGTAGGGGATGAAAAATTTGAAATTTACCATGCAGCCCCGGGCAAGAAAAAAACCGGTCCCCTATTGTTCGGTCATGGCTGGCCGGCCAACCCCAGATTAATGCGGGAAAATCTTTATGAACTTTTCAATAAAGGCCGAGAAGTTGTTTTTCCATACACACAACATGGTATTGAGTTAGACAAAACTATCCAGGAGTCCGATCCGGAAACGCTGAAAAAATTCGCCGGGGTGCAGTTGAGAAAAGCGTCAGTTTTTTTAAGAACGATTGAAGAGGAAGGACTTCAAGGAATCAACGGGGTGGCTTTCTCTGAAGGTGCCCTGCACGTGGTGATTGCCGCCTTAATGCGACCGGAGCGATTTAAGAATATTGTTCTCGTAAATCCTTCCGGGATAATGGGGAAAAGCAGTATTTTCAATTTTGTCCTGGGAGCGATTCGCGATACTAAAACTCACGCAAAAAGAAAACTGGAAGAAGCGAGCCGCGCGAAAGCTCAAGGAGTTGCCCCGAAGCTAGATGAGCGGGAGGACGTGGCTGATGATACTCTCGCCAAGCATTTAAAGTCGGGGGTTTGGGCTTCTATCCAGGAAGTAGCGTCAATTCCTGGGACCGATATTTTAGATGCGCTGGCAAAACTGAAGGAACTCGGAATTGGAGTATCTATTATTCATTCCGCAGATGATAAAATTTATGACATGCAGAAAGTTCAAAAAATGGTTAAGGCCAAACACTTAGACGGTTTTTATTCAGTCAAAGGAACCCATACGGAATTTTCGGCAAACCCGAAACGCTACGGGGTATTAATCGATTCGGCTCTGACTGCTTTAGAAAAAAAATCTTAAATTTTTATACTGCTTCAAGTAAAAATTCTTCGAAGGCGGCTTCGGCGTCGCGGCCCCGCTTGCGGGCCTCGGGCAGAAGATAGGATAATTTGGAGGCAAAATTTTTAAGTTCCGGCTCCTTGAATTTACCCAAGTTTTTTTTGAGAATCATATCTTTGGCTTTCCAGAAAAGAACCCCGGCCAGCTCCTCGAGCCCTACGCCCAAATCCACCGCCTGCCGGAAATATAGCCATAAATTCAATTTATCCCTTTGCGCCAGGGCATCAGCCAAGAGAAAATTATTGAATTTCTCTTTTTTCTCTTTCGGCAGTTCGTAGATATTGAGTTCAGTTCTCGCCTTTTTGAAAAGATCGATAACCGGTTTCCCTATCCTTGACTCAATAAATACGAAGTAATTCGGCGACTCCCCCATTGATTGGAGCTTGCTTAAAATAAATTCCCTCGTTTCTTCTCGCTCTAGGGCACCGGAGAAAATCACTGCGGATTTTTTAAAAAAGAGCCCCGCGCCGGAGCAAAAACTCTCAATTTGGAGTTTATCGAAATCGCTTCGATTGAAAGAGAAAACTTCAACTTCTTTGGGTAGTAATCCCAAAAACTTCTCATAATTTAGAATTTTTTTAGGGGCATCGTCCCCGGCAAAAAGATAAAGCATTGGATTAAAACTTTACTTTTTTTTTATATTCCAGATAGGGGGTCCCATATTTCGCCGCCAGAATAGCTTCTTCTTTTCTTAAAAAAATAAGTTTAGAAATAACGAAAGCAATTATGGTAAATATCGCCACGAACCCGGCATCGGCAATGATACTAAAGCCGAGTGTCAGCAGAAAAAGGCCCCAGTGTGTCGGACTGCGACTATAACAATAAGGTCCGCGGCAAAAGGCCTCCTTGTCTTTTTTTTCTGTTTTGGCCAAATCCCTCGACGTTTTTTGTGCCCAGAGAATTAAAAGCGAGGCCAAAATTAAAATTAAAAAGCCGACAGACCGCCATATTGAGTCACGGAAAATAGTGATGGGGTAGAAAAAGTCCAGCACGATACCGATAATAAACAACAAAAAGTAAAAAGAATAAGAATGGGCCAGCACGTGGTGCACTGTATAGGCACTCTCCTCCTCACTGGTTCCTTTGGTGTAGGAAGAATCCATAAAGCAAGTATAGCACAGAATTTTTATTTTACCTCCTCAAGATTATTTCCCCTGCCGGAGCGCGCAACCAGGGGAATATCGGTTTTGTAATGCAGATAAGATCTCCCGAGCACTTGCTCCATGGCATTTTTAATTATCATATCGGCCCTTTCTACTGCCTCCTCCTCAACTTCGTAAACTAATTCATCGTGGATTTGGAGTATAAGATGTGCTCTCTCTCCCAGTCCGGCCTTATCCAGATCCTCCTTGGCATATCGGATGGCGAGTTTGATAATATCAGCCGCGGTTCCCTGCAGGGGGGCGTTGGTCGCAGTCCGCTCGGCCATATTTTTCAAAAATGGAATTTTGGAGTTTATGTTTGGGAAATATCTGCGCCGGCCAAAGAGCGTTTCAGTAAAAGAATTTTTAATCGCAAATTCTTTTATCTCTTCCAGATAATCGCGAATGCCAGAGAACTGCTTAAAATAATTATCATAAAATTTTTGTGCTTCTTCTCGAGTTCCGCCGATATTTTTCCGGAGTGCCGTAACTCCCATCCCATAAATAATTCCAAAATTTATCACTTTGGCCTGCCGGCGCATTTCAGCATTGACTGTCTGGGGCGGTACTCCAAAAACGAACGAGGCGACTCCGGCATGAATATCCTTCCGCTCCCGGAAAATTTGAGCCATCTTTTTGTCTCCAGAGAGCATAGCAGCCACTCGGAGTTCAATTTGGCTGTAATCAAGAGCTAAAAGCTTGTGCCTCGGGGCAGCAACAAAACCTCGACGAATTCTTTTACCCAGTTCCGTTTTAATGGGCAAATTCTGCAGATTCGGATCCTGCGAAGAAAACCTCCCGGTAGTTGATCCATTTTGTAAAAACTTGGCATGGAGCCGCCCGTCTTGGGCCACCATTTTTGGTATGACATCTATATAGGTAGAGAGTAATTTTTGTAGTTCGCGATAGGCCATTATTTCTTTGATGATTAAATTATCTTCCTCGAGATCTTCTAGAACAGAGATTTTTGTGGATAGGGTTCCGCTTTGTCCGCGCTTTTTGCTCTTCAGCCCCATTTTGACGAAAAGCACTTCTCCGAGTTGTTTGGGGGAATTAATATTGAACTCGGTGCCGGCTATTTTATAGATTTTTTTTGTCAGCAGGTCTAGTTCTTGATGATATTCCTTGGACAAATTTTCGAAATATTTTTTGTCAATCAGCACCCCATAATTTTGCATCTCATCGACGAGGTTGATGATCGGTTTCTCGATTTCCTCGAAGACCAGAGTCAGGTTATTTTTTTTGATTTCCTCGAAGATATATTCATAGGCGATCGTAAAAGAGTCGGTCTTCGCGAAGAAAAGAATGTCCGAGAGGGTTGGATTGGCATTTTCGGAATTTATAAGCCAGAGAGCGATGGAGGCCTCTTTTAATTTTTTTGGGTCCACTAGTGCTCTATTCCTGGTGTCAGCTGTAGGTGGTTTGGTTGGAGCATCTTTTGAACCGTTTTGAAAAAAAATTTTGAGCCGCGCTAATAATGACCTAAATTCAAATTGGGCAAAAACTTTTTCGATTTTTTGCAGATCAGCGTTCTGCCAAAATATTTGGCGTGGGATTTTAAAATCGATAGGCGCGTCATGTCGGATTTTGGCAAGAGTTTTTGAGAAGAGCGCTTCTTCTTCATTGTTCTTAATCAGTTCTATAAGCCGTGGCGTCAAGCCAATTTTAGAGAAACTTTCCGGCTCTTTCTTTATTTTTTCATAAATTTCTTCAATCGTGCCGAATTTAGTAATTAATGTAGTCGCTGTTTTCTCGCCGATACCTTTAATTCCTTTAATATTGTCGGATGGGTCGCCTCGGAGTCCTTTATAGTCGGGTAAAAGCTTGGGAGGGAAACCGAACCGTTCCACAACTTTATCTTCATCGTATAAAATAGTATCTGTTATTCCTTTTTTAAGAGTATATACTTGCACTTTCTTATCATCTACCAATTGCATGGTATCCATATCGCCCGAGGCAATAATTATATTGATGTGATTCTCTTTTTTGAGTTTTTCTGCAATTGTTCCTAGAATATCATCTGCTTCAAATCCGGGAGCATCAAAAATGGGAATGTTGAAAGCGTCAAAAATTTGCCGTGAATTTTTTAATTGCACGATTAGTGCCTCGTCTGCTTTGGCTCGTCCCGCCTTATATCCGTCGTAGGCCTCGTGACGAAAGGTCTTTTGAGGTAAATCGTAGCAAGCTATTATGTAGTCAGGTTTCAGTTCAGCGATTATTTTCATTAGCATACTCACGAGCCCATATAGCGCTCCGGTGGGTTCGCCCTTAGAAGATAAAAAATCCGGCAAGGCATGATAAGCGCGATGGATTATGGCGTGTGCGTCAAGTAATACAAGGGTTTGGCTGTTTTTGGTGTGAGCGGAGGACATTATGAAAATTATAGCATTTAAGTTATACTTTATAGCAAATGGCTGATTTTGATGACGAAAAACAAAAGAGAGAGCTGGACGAAATACACAAGACAGAAGAAGAAGAGCTGGTAGCGACTTTGGCGGAATCAAAATATCGACTTCCGTATATCAATCTCTATCGAACGGTCATTGACAATGAAGCTCTCCGTTCGATTCCGGAAGATGAAGCACGGGAAATGAAAGTGGCTCCTTTTAAACTCTCCGGGAAAAATATCCTGATTGCAGTCCGCACTCCGTCGGAAGATATTTTGGCGAAACTAAAGGACGCGATGGAGAGGAGAAATTTGATCCCGGTTTTTCATATGGCATCGCTTGCCTCACTCCAAAAAGTGTGGGAGAGATACCAGGAACTTTCCATGGCCGAAAGTTCTCAAGTGGGAGGGTTAGATATTTCTGTTGAGACCCTACGAAAGACAGTAAAAAATATTCATCAAATGCAAGACATCAGTCGTCTGGTCGAGGAGGTACTGAAGGAAAATAAAATCCACAAAATTTCGCGCCTTCTAGAAATAATTTTGGCTGGAGCAATCGCCATCAAGGCGTCCGACATTCATATTGAGCCGGAGCATGACCGGGGAAGATTGCGCCTCCGTTTGGATGGGATACTCCAAGATGTTAGTTTTTTCGGGTCTGATATATATCGCCTTCTGAATTCACGTATTAAGCTTCTTTCTGGAATGAAGCTGAGCACGAAAATCGCGCAAGACGGGCGTTTTAGTATTATGGAAGGAGGAGAAGAGATAAATGTGCGCAGTTCTCTTATCCCTGGGGCATACGGGGAATCAATTGTGATGCGTATTTTGGATCCAAAATCTATTCAAGTAGAGATAGCCGAGCTAGGAATTGAGCCATATCTTTTTGAAATCGTGCAAGAAGAAATCGTAAAGCCGAACGGGATGATACTGGTCACCGGCCCAACGGGGTCCGGTAAGACCACCACTCTTTATGCCTTCCTGCGAAAAATTTATTCCACGGAAATCAACATCATCACTATTGAAGATCCAATCGAATATCACTTGCCGGGAATAACTCAAACCCAAGTCAACCCAAAAAGAAACTACACTTTTCCCGAGGGGCTACGGTCGGCCCTTCGCCAGGACCCGGATGTGATCATGGTGGGTGAAATCCGCGATGCAGAAACCGCCGGCATCGCCATCCAGGCCTCTCTCACCGGCCATATGGTTTTTTCCACTCTTCACACCAATAATGCCGCCGGGGTTATCCCTCGTTTGATTGATCTCGAAGTAAATCCAAAAATTATGGGCTCGGCCCTGTCTTTATCGATGGCTCAACGACTTGTCCGCCGCCTTTGCAAAACGTGTAAGGTTTTGAAGGAACCAAGGGCGGAAGAGATTAAAATTTTGAAAGCAATTTTTGCTGGAATGAAAGAAGAAGGCAAAGACCCAGCCAAATTTAATATTAAAGAAATACCGGACAAGCTATTTTATCCAGCTGGCTGCGAGACCTGTAATATGACTGGGTTCTCGGGGCAAATAGGAATTTTTGAAGCGATCCGCACCAATGAAAATATTGAAAAAATAATATTAGAGAATCCGAGCGAGCGTGAGATAAAAAAAGTGGCCAAAACTCAAGGCATCCTCTCCATGCGCCAGGACGGTATGATAAAAATTTTAAATGGCATTACCTCCATGGGTGAGGTGCAGGGTATCGTGGATCTAAACGAGGAGTAGAAAACAAAAAAAGCATTAATCTCTAAACAATCCTCTTCAAGCTTTACCCGAAGAGTAACAAATTATTAAAGGATAGCTCCAGTTAACTAATTAAAGCACCAGAACGTCCTATGCAAATCCGTA
Source organism: Candidatus Nomurabacteria bacterium RIFCSPLOWO2_12_FULL_44_11 (assembly GCA_001787125.1). Taxonomy (GTDB): domain Bacteria; phylum Patescibacteriota; class Minisyncoccia; order Phycocordibacterales; family UBA9973; genus UBA9973. Next base: position 20,484 of record MFVU01000014.1, on the reverse strand, counting down.
TAACCTATGGCTGATTGCTTAGAGATTAATGCCTTCTTGCCCGCCTTTGGATGGGCTTAAAAAGAACTACATTAAACTCGCAGAGAGAATTATACTATGATGCCCTTACCAGCAAATGCTATAATGTGTATAGCCATGTTGATAGCATGTTGATAAATCCCCTACTATAATAGTATAGCATATTATGAGTCCAAAGTCAAGGAATAAAACGGAAGAAAGTGTTTTAGACCAAACCCTGCGTCCTACCCGCTGGGATGAATATATTGGCCAAAAACACATAAAAGACAACGTTAAAATCCTACTTCGGGCAGCGGAGGAGCGCAAACACATCCCGGAACATATACTTTTCTACGGCCCACCGGGATTAGGTAAAACAACCCTCGCGCATTTAATTGCCAAGGAAACCGGCCGACAAATGAAGATAACTTCCGGGCCGGCCATTGAAAAAGTTGGTGATTTGGCTTCGATCTTAACCAACTTGGCTTCGGGCGACATTCTTTTCATAGATGAAATTCACCGCTTGAATAAAATGGTGGAGGAAATTTTATATCCGGCGATGGAGTCCGGGGTACTCGACATTATTATCGGCAAGGGTCCCTCGGCCCGCACGATTCAGCTCGACCTCCCGCCTTTTACTTTAATTGCCGCTACGACTCGCGTCGCGCTCATTTCCTCCCCTCTGCGTTCTCGATTCTCCGGCGGAGTGTTCCGCTTGGAATTTTATTCCGATGACGAGATAGCACAAATTGTGAAGCGCTCCAGCAAACTTTTAGAAATAAAATTGGAAGAAGGGGCCCTGCAAGAAATTGCCAAGAGAAGCAGGTTCACTCCGCGCACGGCTAATTATTTCTTGAAAAGGGTGCGCGACTTCGCGCAAGTAAATAAAAAGAATTTGGACCAGAAAACAGTTAAAGAGGCGTTGGAGATGCTTTCAGTGGATGACATTGGGCTTAATGCATCGGATAGAAAATTCTTAGAAGTGCTTATTAAAAAATTTAACGGTGGTCCAATAGGACTCAAAACAATCGGCGCGGCGATGTCGGAAGAGGAAGCCACGATTGAAGAAGTGATAGAACCATATTTAATCCAGCTAGGCCTAATAGAGCGCACCCCCCGCGGCCGAGTAGCTACCAAGAAGGCGTATGAACATTTAGGAATGGAATCTAAAGACAAGCAGGATAAACTTTTATAAAAGCATGAGAATTTTAGGGATAGACCCGGGATTTGAGCGGCTGGGGGTGGCGGTGCTAGAAAAGTCATCCGCCCAAGGCGGACCGGCTTCCAGCCGGAAAGAACGCGTAATATTTTCCGAGTGTTTTAAAACATCTCTTAAATTAGAATTCGCGGAGAGATTAAAACTGATTGGTGAGGAAGTTAGAAAAGTAATTAAAAAATACAAGCCGGAAGTTTTGGCAATTGAAACATTATTTTTAAACACCAACCAAAAGACGGTTATGAGGGTAGCAGAAGCGCGAGGAGTGGTAATATATGAGGCGGTACAAGCTGGGCTTCGAGTTTTTGAGGCCTCTCCCCCCCAGATCAAGATAGCCACCACCGGTTATGGTAGATCTGATAAAAAACAGATAAACAAAATGGTTAAAATGCTTGTAAATATAGACAATTCTAAGACCTCAGATGACGAATTGGACGCTATTGCTATCGCCCTAACCGCCTTTACCCACCTAAGATTCTAGGTCTTTTTTGGTTTATCCACACTTGCTATTGCCAAGCTTTTTTTATTTTGCTACAAATTAAGCAAAATAACTTGTAATTATTTTTAAGCGAGTTGTTTTTTATAAAATAAAAAAATATATGAGTTACGACGACGATGCAATAGGTGAGGAAAGAGGTTTCAGGGCAGAGGGCGATAGTGAAGACGAGTTGGAGCCCTTAGAAGAGGGCGCGATAAATGATTTCAGGTTTGACGAGGAAGCAGACGAAGACCCGGACGACAAATACCACTAGAGATTTATCTTTATAAATCTTTTTTTTCCAACTTTTAGAGTCAGTTCTTGTTCTATTTTAAAATCTGGGTCGGTGATTGTTTTACTGCGTTCTAAATCATGGACAGCGTTTCCGAATATTAACCTCTTCCATTCGCTTTTGGAAGGTAAAATTTTGTTTTTTACTAAAAGGTCACCCAGTGGTTCATCTTTTTTAGCTTGTATTTCATCCATCTTGTCTGGAATTTCTTTTTTTTGAAATGTATCACTGAAATTCTGCGCAGCTTTTTCAGCTGACTTTTTATCGTGTAAGTCAGTGACTATGGCCAAGGCCAGTTCCTTTTTGTAGACCATAGGGTTTTCTCCTTTTTTTATCGCGTCCTTCTTTTTCTCTACTTCCGCGATCGGCACAGTAGTAAGACATTCAAAACATTTTATAATTACTTCATCTGGAAAGGCCATAACCGCGCCAAAAATTTTATCCGCTTCGTCGTCGAGAGCAATTACATTGCCTTCGGTCTTGCCGATTTTTTTTCCTGACTTGTCAACGAGAAGCGGCAGGGTCATAACGAATTTTTCTTTTTTAAGCATTCCCTTCATAAGCGCCCTCCCGGTAAGCATATTGAAGGTTTGGTCGCTTCCCCCGATCTCAAGGTCTACATTCATAGCGACAGAATCATATCCTTGGAGAAGCGGATATAGAAACTCCCGGAGGTTTACAGTTTCACCTTTCTTCATTCTTTCTCGGAACAAATCGCGCTCGGCTAACTGCTGCAGAGAGAAATTCTCGGCAATATTTAAAATATCCACCAATTTTAGTTTATTTAACCAATCGCCGTTATATAAAATTTCTACCGGGTTTCCCCCGTCAAACTTTATGATACTCTTGGCTTGCATAACGTAATCCTTGGCATTTTGGCGTAGCTCCTCCCGGGTATGGAATTTGTCGCGAGCGGTCGTTTTCCCGGATGGGTCCCCGGCCTGGCCGGTCCCGTCACCGATAAGGAAAATAATGTGGTGCCCGAGCGCTTGCCAGGCAGCAAGCTTGCGGAGGCCGACCATGTGGCCGATATGCAGCTTGGTACCAGTCGGATCAAATCCTTGATATAGCTTGAGTTTCTTGCCGGAGCGTAGAACTCCCCCGAGCGCATCCCGCGAGGGATAAATCTTTTCAACCCCCCGAGTCAAGAGTTCATCAATTTTATCCATGTTGAGAGTATAGCATTCTGGGGGAAATTTTTGAAATTTACTGTGCTCGGAAATCTTTTCTGTTATAATCAGGGGAATGCGTAAAATTATCAAACAATTGTGGAAAAACAAGCATTTCTGGAAAAATATCACCCTGTTCTGTCTCAGTATTTTAATTTTTTTTTCGGGGGTGGGAGTATTTTGGATCTTCTCTCTAAAAATCCCCGATTTTCACTCTTTTGAGGATAGAAAGGTAGTGAACTCTACCAAAATATACGACCGCACGGGAGAAATCCTGCTCTATGATATCCACCAGGACGTAAAAAGAACTTATATAGGTTTTGAAGATATGGGTGCCAATATTAAAAATGCCACCGTGGCGATTGAGGATTCGGAATTTTACAACCATGGGGGAATTCGAGTCACTTCGATCATTCGCGCAGTTTTATCGAATATTTTTGGAGCCGGTCGAACTCAAGGTGGGTCGACCATCACGCAGCAATTAGTAAAAAATACTCTGCTCACTCAAAAGAAAACCTATACCCGAAAGATAAAAGAGTGGGTGTTAGCAATTAAAATTGACCGGGCCATGCCAAAGGAAAAGATCCTGGAATATTATTTAAATGAGGCGCCTTATGGAGGAAATGTTTACGGTATAGAAGAGGCCAGCAAAACTTATTTTGGAAAGAGGGCGCTTGATCTGACTCTGGCCGAGGCCGCTTATCTGGCCGCCATTCCCCAATCCCCGACTGCGCTCTCGCCGTATGGGAAAAATAGAGATAAACTGGAAGAAAGGAAGAATCTGGTGCTGGAGAGAATGCGGGATATAAAATTTATTTCCCAAGCCGAATATGACGCGGCAAAAAATGAGGTGGTGGTATTCGTGCCTCAGGCAACGCTAGGTATCAGAGCGCCGCATTTTGTTTTCTTCATTAAGGATTATCTGGAGCAGAAATACGGAAGTGAAATGGTGGAGAAGGGCGGATTAAAAGTTATTACCACGCTTGATTATGACCTGCAGGCAAAGGGGGAAGAAATAGCCAAAGAAGGGGCCCTACAGAACGAAAAGGATTGGAACGGCAAGAACACTAGTATTGTGGCTCTTGACCCAAAAACAGGACAGATTTTGACCATGATCGGCTCCAGAGATTATTTTGACAAAGATATTGATGGAAATTTCAATGTGGCTACCGCTAGCCGCCAGCCGGGTTCCTCTTTCAAGCCCTTTATTTACGCCACCGCTTTCAATAAGGGGTTCACCCCGGACACAGTGTTGTTTGATTTGTCTACAGAGTTCCAAACTACCTGCGATCCTTACGGCAAGGCGCTACCGGGACACAGCCAAGGCGACTGTTACAAACCCGACAATTACGACGGCAAGTATCGAGGGCCGATGAAACTGCGAGATGCACTGGGGCAATCAATTAACATCCCAGCAGTGAAACTTTTTTACCTAGTCGGGCTTAAAGATGCGCTGCGAGTCGCCGAGGAAATGGGGATCAGCACTTTGACTGACACTAACCGATACGGACTCACTTTAGTGATCGGTGGCGGTGAGGTAAATCTCCTCGACATGACTTCAGCCTACGGAGTTTTTGCTAATAATGGAATAAGAAATCCATACACAGGTATCCTCCGAATTGAAGATGCGGCTGGCAATATCCTAGAGGAATATGAGCCGGCCCCAAAAGAAGTTCTGTCTAAAAATACTGCCCTGACTATTTCAGACATTTTATCAGATAACGTGGCTCGCGCTCCTACCTTCGGAGCCAATTCGGTTCTCTATTTTCCGGATCAGGATGTCACGGCAAAAACCGGGACTACGAACAACAACAAGGATGCCTGGACCCTGGGCTATACTCCCTCGATAGCGATTGGGGTTTGGGCAGGCAATAATGACAATATCCCAATGAAAAAGGGTGGTTCGGCAGTGGCCGGGCCGATTTGGAATAAATTCATGAAGGAGGCGCTGAAAATTTTGCCGAACGAGAGATTCGAGGAGCCAAATTTAGCGGTTGACCCTCGGGTGGTGAAACCGGTCCTGCGTGGGCAGTGGCTCGGAGGCGAGAGTTTCTTTGTTGATAAAATTTCCGGGAAGCTTGCGACAATAAATACCCCACCGGAGACAACGGAAGAAAGAGTGGTAACAAATGTTCATTCTGTTCTTTACTGGGTGGATAGAAATAATATTCTCGGACCTCCGCCGGTAAATCCGGAAGCAAACCCGCAATGGAGCCACTGGGAGGTCCCTGTGCAAAACTGGTGGGTCCAAAACAAAAATAACTACAAAAATATAGTGCTAAGTGATAAGCCGCGTGAGGAGGACGACGTGCATACCGGTGGCTCCGGCCCGGTAGTTACCATTCGAGAGCCGAATGAGACACAAAATTACAAACAGGACGAAAAAATCAAACTAGAAATAGATAGTACAGGCCTGTTCCCTCTAAAAAAGATTGACATTTTTATCAATGATGTATATCTGGGCACCTCCGAGCCCCCTTTTAATTTCTCCTTTGTGCCCAGGGAGCTCGATAGTCTAAAAGAGCGAAACGAGATCCGAGTAATTTTTTATGACAGTGCTTATAATCGCGGTGAAGTGATCTCTTTCTTCACGGTCCTGGAGTAGCCGGGTGTCTTCACCGATTCATCGGCATGATGAGATAGGTGAAAGATTGGTCTGCGACCGGAGAGATAATCATCGGGCGGGAATTCCCAGAAAGCTTGATGGATACACTATCGGAGCTAATAGACTGAAAACAGTCAAGGAAATATTTATAATTGAACCCCAGCTCAATACTCTCCCCTTTAGCGGCAGCTTCCAAGTAGGTTTTGTTTTCGCCGATGTCGCTATTGGCCGAAGAGAGTTCAAAAAATTTTTCCCTTGGCTTGATCGTCAGATTGACTTGATTGAACTTGTCCGAAAATACATTGGCTAGCTTGAGGGCATTTAATAAATCCTGCCTCAGGAGTATTGCCTCGGTCTTTGTTTCTTTGGGGATAATTTGCCGGTAGTCCGGGAAGTTGCCGTCGATTATGCGCGAGGTTAAATAAATATTATCCGAGGAAAAAGAAATCTGATTCTTATTAAAACACACCTTCACAACCCCTCTCGTATCGTCGAAAATTCTTAGGATTTCTGAGACATTCTTAAAAGGGAGAAGGAGCCCGTGTATTTCTTCTAGTCCTTTTATTTTTATTTTCTTTTCTGCCAACCGAAAGGAGTCGGTGGAAACGAATACCAAATTATCCTCATTGGTATAAATATAGACACTTGAAATTTCCGGTTTAATATCAGACGGGGATGAGCTGTAATAGACCGATTTTATACCCTCGGTTAATTTTTTTGCCTCGATCTCAAATACTTTTCCGGAAACAGTGGGGATTGTTGGGAAATCATCGTGGGGTTGCCCTTTTAATTTTATATTGGTGTTTTTTGTTTTTATTGATAAATTTCCGTCCGCCCCGTCTATTTTTACATTCCCAACTTCTGGGATATTTAAAAATACACCAGAAAGAACAGCCCCGGAGACCGCCACCACCCCCTCTTTTTCAACCCTAGCTGGAATTTCTATCTCTACACCCAAACTTAAATTAGTAGATCGTAGTTTTAATGATTTATTAGAAGCAATTAATAAAATGGAATTTAAAGCTGGGAGGGTTAGGTTTTTCCCAGTGATTCTTTCGACTATAAATATCCCATTTTTTATTTTTTCAATTTCACACTCTAGTTTCATAATATGTTTATTATCTTTTATATTTAATCTATTAGTATTATTAGGGGTGTTAGTAAGTGAATAATTTAATTATAAGTTGTTTTCTAACTACTTAAACATAATCCTTATTTGTTCTAACTCCTGTAAAAGCTGTGGATCGTTTTTTATATCTTCTTTTATTTTTAAACAAGAGTGTATTACCGTCGTGTGGTCTTTCCCCCCTATTTTTTGGCCAATCAATGGGTAAGATACATTAAAATCCTCACGCAAAAGATACATTACCACCTGTCTGGCCTTCACAATCTCCTTTCTTCTGGTTTTTTCATAAATTGACGCCTCCTCCAGTTTGTAGTAGCCACTCACTGTTTTTACCACATCTTTGATAGCTATATTTTTTTTCGGCCGGATGTTGTTTTTCAGTAGGTTTTTAACCTCTGACAATGAAACAGCCTTATTTTTCAAGCGATATTGGCATACAATAGTATTTAAACTCCCTTCCAGTTCTCGCACATTGCCCTGGATCGTAGAGGCGACATATTCAATAACTTCTTGACCCAAATCAACATTTTGTTCTCTTAGTTTTACTTTGAGGATCGCCAGGCGGGACTCGTATTCCGGTTCCGAGATATCCACAATCATCCCAGCAGCAAAGCGTGATTTCAACCGATCCGCCAGCTCGGGGATGTAGTTTGGGTGTTTATCGGAGGAGAAAATTATCTGCTTATTGTTTTCGTGGAAGGTGTTAAAAGTGTGGAAAAGTTCTTCCTGGATTTTCTCCATTTTGCCAATAAATTGGATGTCATCGATAATCAGCAGGTCGTATTTTCTATATTTTTCCTTGAAAGTGTTGGCTTTGTTATTCTGGAGTGCATTGATAAAATCAGTGGCAAATTTCTCCAGGGTAAGGTAGTGGACTTTTTTGTCCGGGTATTTCTCCTTGATAGTGTTCCCCACCGCTTGGATCAAGTGAGTTTTTCCCAGCCCTGTTCCCCCATAGACAAAAAAAGGATTGTATTTAGTCCCCGGGCTCTCAATAATCGCTTGGGAGGCGGCATAAGCTAGCTCGTTAAAGGCCCCGACGATAAAAGAGTTGAAACGGTAGCGCGGGTTTAAGTTATCTTCCTGGTTTATGTATAAATCTTTAAGCGGTAACTCTTTGTTGATATAAGCATCCGCTGTCATTGGCGATTCATGTTTCTCCGATTCTATTTTTGTGATTATATACTCTACTGCCCGCATATTCTCATAGGCGCCAGCGACGGTTTTAGTAATGAGCTTGTGATACTTGTTTTTAAGCCAGTCCCGGACGAATTCATTTGGGACGCCCACATAGATTATTCCCGCATCCTCCCTTAAAACAGAGGTATTTTTAAACCAAGTACTGAAATTTGCCTTTGATATACCCGCCTCAATTTCCACCAAGCAGTTTTTCCACAGCTCGCCCGTATTCATAGTTCCACATTATACTCTCCTCATTCTAAAATCAAATTGCCAAAACTTATTAACTATGTTGATAATCTGTTGATAATGTAATACACCCCCACACCTATTTTTGACTTTCAATAGGTGTGGGGGTATACTCTACACCATGTCCCAGACATACCAGCCAAGAAAAAGAAAAAGAGCCAGAGCCCATGGGTTTTTAGTCAGAGCAAGGACCAAAACAGGTAAAAGGGTAATACAAAGAAGGAGAAGAAAAGGGCGCGCTCGGCTCACGGTGTAATTTCTAGGAACAAATATATGCTCCCTAAAAAAAACAGAGCCGGAAGGAGGGAGATCGAAAAAATATTTCAAAAAGGGAAATTTATTTTTTCTTCTGGCCTGAATTTCAAATTTATTCTCAACAGAAATGGGGAAAACAGAAGAATTTCCTTTGTTGTTCCAAAAAACATTGTTCAAACAGCTGTCAAACGCAACCTTCTACGCCGGCGTGGGTATGTTGCTCTAAAAAAGTATCTAAATAAGTTCCCTGCGGGGATCCTTGGAACACTTATTTTTAAAAAACCGGAGGAGAACATTTCTATTATCGAAAATGATATTGAAAACATTCTTAATAAAATTAATTAATTTTTATCGAAAAAATATTTCCGCTTTTACCAAGCCAAACTGCGTATTTTATCCGACCTGCTCTCTATATACTAAGCAAGCGATCGAAAAATACGGAGCGCTGAAGGGTCTTTGGCTCGGGACCCTCCGTGTTTTACGTTGCCATCCCTGGCAGAAGAATCACTTCGACCCACTGCAATAAATTTTGCTAAAAATTTCACTCCAGGGTAGAATAGAAAAATGCTGCAGACCCTTTGGAATACAGTTCTATATAAACCCTTTGTAAACCTATTCGCGTTTCTCGCCTCCATTGTCCCCGGCGGGGACATCGGAGTAGCCATTATCCTGCTTACTCTCTTGGTAAAAATAGTCCTCTACCCCCTCTCCCAGCGCGGGATTGAGAGCCAGGCCCGGATGAACCTCCTGGCGCCGGAGCTCAATAAAATAAAGGCCAGTGGGGCGTCCAAGGAAGAGCAAGCCAAACAAACCTTCGCTCTTTATAAAAAACACAAAGCCAACCCCCTCTCCGGGTGTTTGCTTGTTCTAGTTCAAATTCCCATTATTTTTGCCCTATACTACGTTTTCTTAAAGGGGATAAAATTTGATGGAGGTGTTTTGTATTCTTTTGTTCCCGCCCCGGAGAATGTCAACATGAATTTTCTCGGCCTTATCGATATTTCCGGCAAAAGTTTGTTTTTGGCAATTCTAGCCGGTCTCTCGCAATATTTTCAGGCGTATTTCATGCCCACTCCTACCCCCTCTTCCTCTGCTCCCGGCTCTTTCCAGGAAAGTTTCGGCAAAAGTATGAGTTTGCAAATGAAATATATTTTTCCAATCGTGGTTGCTTTTATTTCTTATAGCATTTCAGGCGCGATTGCGTTATATTGGGTCACAAGTAATATCTTTGCCATAGGCCAGCAAATTTATGCTAGCAAAAAAGACAAACATCTACTTGCCGACTGAGATTTTTTATGGATAAAACGGAAATTCAAAATTTAATTAAAGAACTTATCGAGAAAACAACTATCGTGGTGAACAATGTTACTATTACCGAGGAAAATCCTAAGAATGTCTGGTTCTCCGTCGAAGTCGGCGAACCGCGTTTCTTCACTCTACACGAAGGCGAAGGACTCTCGGCCTTGAACCATCTAGTGCGAAAGATAATTGAAAGCAAAGACCTCACCCCTCCCCCTCTCCTGGCAGG
>MFVU01000014.1:0-10358 GCA_001787125.1 Candidatus Nomurabacteria bacterium RIFCSPLOWO2_12_FULL_44_11 | reverse complement strand
GGAGGGGCGGTTGGGGATCCTAATCGATATCAACGGATTTCAGAAAAAGCGTGTCGAAAACTTGAGGGCCATAGCGCACATGATGGCCGAACGCGCCAGATATTTTAAATCAAGCGTAGAAGTAGATCCGATGCCGGCTTTCGAACGCAGAATTGTGCATGAATTTCTCTCGGATGCCATAGATCTCAAAACCGAATCGACAGGATTCGGAGCAAAGAGGCGGGTAGTGATAAAATACGTCGGGGCGCTATCTTAGGTTAAATTCCCAGAGAAACGAAGTTTTTTTGTTCACAAAAAATAAGTAGTTCTGGCCTTCATCTAGGGCGAGTTTTATGCCGTCCACTGTCTCTCCTCCCGGTTCTATCCCCGGGTCGAGCATTATCCTCGTCGTCCCGTTTGAAATATCTATCTGCCAAATCTGATCCGTGAAGGATATTTCACCCTGATACCACTGGTCCGGATATTCTCCGGTCGGAGCTCCAGCGGGCACCGAGCAATAAACGATATCGCTCTTCGCCCCCCACACGCACTTTTCGGGTATGGTTTTTATGCCCAAGATGTCAGATACTTTCGTGTCCAGGTGGTACAAATAAAGAGACAGAGTGTTATCACTGTAGAGAACTAATTTTCCACTCGGACTCGCAAGCGTGGTCAGGCCATTTATCCCGCCGAATACCCGGCCGAATGTTTTGAGGTTCGGATCTAGGGCATACATATAACCCGGAACCGAGGCCGATGGCTTGGTGGTCAGGGTAATCATTTTTGAGTTTGGCCAAAAGGAGAGCCATTCCGTGAAGGCATTTTCAAAAACCTGGACTTTTTTGTTGGTTAGAAGATCAATGGTCGTTCCGATCACATTCCCGGCATTAGCGTTCATGTTGAAAAGATAGAATGCTTTTGTCATGTCTGCCGACAAACTCAAATCCGTTATGTTTTCAGGCAAAAATGAGCCCACCACTGAATTATCAGCCGTTGTATCCCCCCCCAGCAGTTCTTCAGGTAAGGTGCCGACAAAGGTCTGGATGGTTTTGTCGTCCGTTTTTAGATTTCGCATGATTACCATCCTCCCCTTGTTTCCAAAATATGCCTCATATATTTTCGGCATGACGGTTGAAGTAAATCTGCGCTCCTCTATCTTATCCGCAAATGTCTGATAAATATTGCCGTTGGCTCTGGCCACATATCGGAGCGCGGGGGCAAATTCTCTCTCCGGTGGCGCGGCCACCGCCTTTTTGGGCGGGGTCCCGCCTTCGGCGGTGATTTGTGTTTCTGTAGCCACTATTTCTTTAAACCTCTCTTTCTGAAACACTCCAAATCCGGCCACCGGCATGCTCGACACCTTTTTCAATTTTAGCTCTGATGTCGGTATCGGGGGCTCACTCCCAGGAGTAGGAGTGGGAATTGGTCCGCCAGTTGGCGGAGGGGAGCTTTTTCCAAAAGGGTTGAATCTGGAAAGAAAATTTGTGCCACCTTCTGTGGTCTCTCCCGGGACCGCCGGCTTGAAAAAATCAAAATACCAAAAAGCCGCAACCGTTATGATGATTAGAATGATTATTAGAAGTATAAAGTTTCTTTTGGACATAAAATTATTTATTATTTACCGATATGCCAATGATTTCCCCCAGTCGTTTCATACATTGGTCCATCTGGTGGCGGATATTTTGTTAAATTTATTAACGGTTTTCCGCCTGATAAATAAGCGTCAAGTTTGGGAGTCGCCCGAAGGTCTACCGTTGAGCTACCGGGCTTATGGCTACTGCCTGGTTCATGTAACCAAGTTTCAGTCCCGCCAGTAATTGTTAATACACATTCACATCCCCACTGTATCGATCGTAGCGCGCTAGGATCAAATCCCCTTATTGAAGTACAGTCAGGTTGACCAACAAAAGTGCATTCTGGCGACTTTACATTTACGTAAGCAGGCAGACACCCTGTCTCATCGATACTTTTGCATACCGGGGTATTTTTACCAATTGAATCATTCCACAGGGCGCCAAAAGAGCGCCCATCGGCGTATTTACCGTTTATCGGGATTTGCGGGGTGTCTTGTGAGGCATAAGTTATTTCTGTATCGAGGATTTTCACGTCCGTTCTCAATAATTGTGGATTGATGGTGTTAAGCAAAGCATAAGTGCCGAGAGCTATCAATAATCCCAGAAGCGCGTTAGTAATTCTTTCCCTGCCATTTTGTTTGTTTCCCGGAAGCTCGCTGGTCATATATTCTATCCCGCCCATGACGATCATTATCACCGCGAGCACCGCGCACAAGCCGATAAATATCTTTATCATCAAATTTAAATATCTACCCAGAGCGTTATTATCAACTGGGTTAAAATTTTTCTCAGCCCCCGAAATACCCGTAAAAGGAGCGAGGAATATATAATTAGAAGTCGTTGAGCCGGAGGAGGCAGAGCCCGGGGGTGATATCAATGTCCCTCCAATACTTCTACAAGGAGGATTGGTTGCCTGCCCTGTTCTGTCCATTATACAGTTGGGTACGGTTGATGGCGCTGGTGTAATACAACTAACACCGGTGTCACCCCCTGAATACACTGTAGGGGGAGGGCATGGCCTACATTCGCCATTTTGCAGAACATTTGGGTTAGAACATCTTATTACTTGTGCGGAAGCATAAAACAGAGGGATTGAAGTTAGAATTACTATTGATATTAAAATATTGAATAAAAATTTTCGCATATTAAAATTCCACATTTATTTGTTTGCTGGCTGATTGAAAAATTCTATCCGTGTTTTCAATCTGGAGCCCGATAGTTGAAGTTCCAGAAGTTCCCTCGCCGACCTTGACCGGGAAGAAATTTTTCCTGATGCTGGATGTCTTGACCGCACTATCATTAATAGACCAAGTCCACACCAAATTCGGCTGTTGCAAGTTCTTAGGTGAAATGAAATAAGGAATAGCCACCAGTATCTCTTCCCCCGCGATCCGGTGATTGTTCGAAAGCGCCTGCTCCCAAATTATGCCTAACCCATTATCCTGCCGGTAAAAAGCAATCTTCGGGGCGGCGGCCCTCACTGTTATGTTGGATTCGGACGAGGTGCCGTCAACAGTCGAGGCCACGACCGATATAGTATTTGAATCTTCCAAATAGTCATTTATATAAATGTAAAAATTCCTGCCAAAGCCCGAAGCTCCCTGATCTGCCGTGTAATCCTTCTTCCAGGAATAGACAATATTCTTCGGGCTGGTATTCTTCACTTCCGGCATCGCCACTATTTTTATTTCACTATCAATAGTCGGCAAGGCCTTTCCTTTGTAAAAAGGGGGCACGTATGAGTCAGTTGCCTCCCAAAGCAGGATCATCGTATTCGGTCTAATAAGCACACCAGTGGTAACCTCGCCTTCGGGTAGCGCCACTTTTATACTGACTCGGGTCTCTACTCCCGCCGCCGGAGCGGTCAGTGAAAACGACTTCTTGCCTATTCCCGAGAGCACATTTTTCCCGTTTAGGAACCAGGTGATGAGGACACTGTCTAGGTTGTTGAGATAGCTATTGAGAGAAATAGTCACGTTCTCCAGGGGGGCGGGGTTCTCCGGCGCTACAGTTACGCCAATGCTCGAGGGGGAGGCCGCCAAGGCGGCCGAGGCGAATCCAAAGATTAAAAATAAAGCTAGCCCAAATTTCATATGTTTATTTATTATAACACACTAACCGGCCTTATTTGACGCCTCCAATTCCATTTTTGCTTTGCGGTTTGACAATATTTGCGATGGATCGGAGGTAATGATTTGGTCTTCAGTGTAAGAGGCGACAACTTTTATCGCCACATGCTTTAATCCGGCGAAGAATATGCCTTCCCCAATGCCCGACTCGAGCAAGAGATACTTTTCCTCGTCCGTTAAGTTGAATGTTTTCTGCAATACATCAATAGTCGCCGTGGATTGTTTTAAGAGAAGTTGGATGGAAGAGTTGGTCACAATTGGCACACCATAGGGCGAGTTCATGAAGTCCGCAGCGTCCTGGGTGATGGTGGCCAGGCCGAGATAATATTTTCTTCCGCGCTTGGCGATGGAGTAGAGGAAGGAAGCAGTATCTTCGGACTTCATCATCCACCACGCCTCATCTACCACCAGGAGGCGCTTTTTGAGATTTCTTCGGATGGCGTTCCAAATGTAGTGCATGACTATATACATCGCCACCGGTTTCAGTTCGTCCTCCATATCGCGGATGGAGAAGACCACGAACTTTTTATTGATATCTACATTGCTCGGCCGATTTAGGAACGTAGCCCAGGACCCGCGCGTATATTTGGAGAGGCGCTGCACCACCGAGTCACTCCCGTCCATGCCGGCGAGCACCATTTCAAAGTCCGCCAGAAGCGGTGGCTCAATATTGGAGAAGTCGGATTCGGGCGTGATGTCCTTGATGGCGTAGGTCTCGGAGATAGCGCGATCCACCATTGAATCCTCCTCCGGGGTAAGCCCACCTAACATTAGTCGAAAAAGCCCAACCAGATTTATCACATTGGACCGGAGAACGTCTTCCGCGGTCTCATCTTCCCGCGGAATCGGTAAGTCGAAAGGATTAATGTGGTGGTCGGAAGAAAGAGAAATGTTGAAATATCTCCCGCCGACCGACTCCGCCAGGTATTCATATTCCCTTTCCGGATCGATGACAATGACGTCAATATCAAACATGAGCGACCGCAGGATTTCCAGTTTGGTCGCGTAAGATTTTCCGGAGCCGGCCTTGGCGAAGGTTACCGAGTTGTAATTTTCGAGCGAAAATCTGTCAAAAATCACCAAGCTGGAATTGTGCCTATTTACCCCGTAGAGTATTCCCTTATCCGAGGTCAGGTCGAAGGAAATAAAAGGAAAAACACTGGAGAGTGGTTCGGAATTGAGCTTCTGATGAACCCCCAGGAGGTCCATATTGAGCGGAATGACGCTTTTGAATCCTTCTTCTTGCTGGAAGAGCGCGGGTTTGATGTATATAAGCTTGGACTCAAACATTGACTTGATCTCATTTTCGATTTTGAAGAGCTCCAGATCGGTGTCCGCGTAAATGGTGATATAAATTCCCACATCAAACATTTTCTCCTGCGCCTGAATCAAGCTCTCGCGTAACCCCTCCAGG
The DNA here is from genome assembly GCA_001787125.1 of Candidatus Nomurabacteria bacterium RIFCSPLOWO2_12_FULL_44_11. Classification (GTDB taxonomy): domain Bacteria; phylum Patescibacteriota; class Minisyncoccia; order Phycocordibacterales; family UBA9973; genus UBA9973. The sequence goes on along the minus strand of MFVU01000014.1, from coordinate 5,262 downwards.
TCCTGATAGGCGGTGTCAAGCATCGGATCGCGGACCATGCCCCGCGCCGCGCGCACGTTAATTTGGCTCTCCACCTCCGCCACCTTTTTCTGAAACTGCCGCAGGATAAGCGAGGTGTCTATCGGGTGGACGAAAATAGAAATGTCAAAAACCTTATCCAAATTAATCACCGGAGAAAACCAGTTGTCGGTAAGATACCTCGGGTAAGAAATTATGAAAAAAGTCCGAGCAATTTTATCTCCCAAGTTAAGCGACTTGGGTTCAACCTTCAAGGCCGACGGCGCGATAATGTCCTGGAGTTCCAAACTGGCGTCCTGGTAAATTTTCTCCGGCAAGACCGCCAAGACGGACGCCTTCGCTTCACTCCCGCCCGTAGCGCGGTTAGTTTTTCTTATTAAGATTTTATCAAAAATTGACATCGCTATTTTAGCCCTCCAGCTTAATTTTCCCTTCCAATTCTCCCGGATTAAATACCTTATAAAACATCTCGACCACTTCTTCGGTTCCGAGCTGGGCCGAATTTATGCCGCAGCGCCCGAGCCCCTGCTCGATCACACTCACTCGTTGTTCCAATTGAGATCTTTTTTCTTCGAAATCCACCTGCTCCGCCAGTTTTTGCTCCTCCTTATTTCTTCGGCCAAACAACCGCCCCAAAACACCAGTGCTCTGTTTAAAGTTCGTGTGAGTATAAGGCACCACCACAAAAAAACTCTTGGTCATGATAGCGACGGATTCGGTGAAATTTCGGACGAACTCGATGTATTCTCTGGTTTGGAGTTTAAGCAAGGTCTCGTTCTGCACTTTCATCCTACCTTCCAGCATAAAAAGGTAGGGTCGGATATCGAGCCGCCTCGACTGGGCGCAAATTTGCACTGAAAAATCAAGAGTATTTAAAAAATTCTGGAATTGCAGTATGGTTGCCCGCTGTTCTTCGGATGATTTAAGCGAGAGGTTGATGGAATTCGCGAGTACGATCGCTCGCAGACCGCCGTCCTTCAAAACGACTATCCCGTCACGGACTTCTTTAATCGGCATGAACTCTTGAGTTGCTTTTGCGTTTAAGGCCATATTATTTTTCTTTTTTCATATCTAAAACATCCAAGCTCCAAGCTAGGTCTCGCAGTTTGCTCCCGGTCAATCTACCCCCGGAGAGTGCATAGAGGGACTCGTTTCTGTTCTCTATCTCCAGCCCTACCTCCTTTTCAGATCTCGTTTTGGGAAGAACTTTATTTTTTCTTTTTTTCCAAACATACAGCTTATCTTGAAAGATATATTTGACTACCGCCTCAACCATGAAAATAAATGGCTTGTTATTCGGCTTGTAGAAAGTCAGCGCCAGGACAAAACCGGCGACAAGGATTATGGGAATAGCCCCGAACCAGAAGCCCAGAAGGCGGAAAAGGACGAAACAAAGACCGGCACCTCCTGCCAAGTAGACAAACTGCCTGAAAGTGAACGGGCCGAAGATCTTGTCTTCGATGTCTAAAAATTGTGGAACCTTGAATTGCATATTTTTTATTCCGCGGGCATTCGGTATGGGTCAGCGCCTTTAGGATATGAAGTTTTTGGCTCTTCCTTTTTTGCACTAACTGAAGGTGTTGTCTGTTTAGGAGCACTATCTAGAGTGTGTTCCGTTTGGGCCATCTGCACTTTGAAAACGTCGGAAAACTTTTGCGTCAAAATAGGAGGAGTTATCGGGGCCTTAATTTCCGGAGTGGATAAATCCGGAGTTCCGGCAGGGGGGATTATTTTTATGCCGGCCTTATCCAAGACCCTTATCTCTTCCTTATTTATTCCAAGCGTCCCAACCGGCGCTTTCTCTTCCACTTTACTCTCCGGCAATGGCTGGCTTTCGAATATTCTTTTCCGCTCGGTAATTTTTACGAGCTCTTCCCGCATTCGGCTGAAGACCAACTGATTCATGTCATTCACCAGCTCGTCCACCTTGGCTTTGGGGAGATTCATCCTCTTCTCCAATTCCTTCGGGTAGTCCTCCGGGGCCAAAAGCCCGCAAAGCAGGAGCTCGGTTTCGATCTCCAGGTCGCCTAATTGCTCAAAACTGTAGCCCTTGCTCTCCCGCAGGCCGATAAGCGTCGCCTTCCAAGACACCGCATCGATTGCCCTGCGCGTCTCCTCCGACAACTTTCTCCTGGCCTCTTCTATTTTTATTTGTAATAAGTCAATTGTATCTGCCATAGATTTCTTTTAAAACCCTCTCCCGACCTCTCCCTTATCAGGGCGAGGAGGGATTGTATTAATCATACCATTTCTTGTTTTCTCGACCTCTGTTGGGATCCCGACTCGGGTCGGGACGACAAAAACGGCATAATTGCCGCCGGAAAGAATGAAATTTACCGTCTGCTCCCAAGTCGGGTTCTTGTCTTTCATTTTGCTTTTTATATTTTCCATCAAAGTTTGATAAATCGGGGCAAAAATTTTCTCTTCAATTTCTCTCACTAGACTTGTCGCATCGCCCTTAGTAATACCCACATTTCTTTCCAAGTTTTGGGCGAAATAGTTTCCTTCCTCCAGACCCGTCAGAACTAGCAAAGTTTCCACCTGCAGGCTCTCGATTTTATCCTCATTAAGCGAATATTTTTTCCCAATTTCTTCCACCATTTTTACCCAATCATAGGTATTGATCACTTCTTGGATTTCCTTTGGCAATTTCGCTATTTCATCTTTGATTGTTTGCTTTAATTTTTCTATCATATGTTTTATTTTAATGGTGGTCCGTACTTATTTTTTTCTCCTCCTGAATGCCTGAGCGGATTCTATTAGCAGCTTCTTCCGCTCCAGCAAAACTATGCTGGAATCCACTCATTACAAAACTAAATGCCTGGCCGGGTTCACTTAGAGTTGCTCTGGCATAATTTTCTCTTCTTTGTGCGTTTTCTCCTATAACCGCATTTTCCGCTCTCTTTAAGGCAACCTCGGCATTATGAATATTCACTCCTGCTTCTCTTATATCGGCTTGTCGAGTCTCCAGGTTTTCTCTCGTTCTTTCTCTTTCCGCGAGTGCTCTAGTTTGAGCCACCCTCGCCGTATCAGCTTCTCTACTTCTGGCGCCAAATTGATCCACTGCAGTTTTCAATGCTCTTTCCGCATCAGTAAGTCCTCTTTGTCCGGCGGCAGCGGCTCTTTCCAGTTGAGGCAGGCTTTGAACTCTTGCCTGATTTGCCAAAGCTACGTCTCTAGCCGCCATCGCTTGAGCTGCCGGGTTGGCGGCGGCTGCAGCGTTGGCTGCTGCCAGAGCTGCGTTCAAAGCCGGGTCTGCTGGGTTAGCCGCTAACGCTTCAGTGGCCGCTACCACATTGTCTGCAAGAGTTTGAGCTGCTGTCATAGCGTTATTGGCCATAGCTAAACCTTGATTTGCAAGATTCACTTGTGCTTGAGCCGCCTGCTGGGCTGCTAAGAAGGCTGGGTCCGTCGGATGGGCTGCCAGTTGATCTTTTGCACGGTCCAAAACTGCGTTAGCGTCACTTGCTCGATTCATGGCTCCCAAAAGACCTTGTTCCATAGCTTGAATTGCTGGGTTGGCTGTGGCAGTAGCGACTGCTAATTCTGCAGTTGCAGTTGCAGCCGGCTCTGATACATGGTCACCGTTATTTAATTCTGTCAATCTATCTTGTGTCGCTCGATCTGATTTTGCGGTTTGAAGTTCGGCTTCTCTTTGTCGTACGGTCTGTTTTAATCCTTCGTCCTCGCCGACTTCTAATTCTTTTGCCCTGTTTACTCTTTTTTCTACCTGTTTCTTTCGACGTTCTTCGAATCCGCCTTTCTGCGCTTCGCCGACTTTCAGTCCAGTGGTGGACGCCAAGCTCTTGCCGGCGACTTTTACCCCGCGGAGATCAAAACTCGAAGCCGCTCCGAATTTACCGATATCTCGCAACCTCGCCGCACCGAATCCCCTTAATCCTCCCCCCGCCTCTATCTCTTTCAATCTTCCCGATCTTCCGACAGCCGCCCCTATTCTTCCCAGGCCCGCTCGGCCCAATATCGCCGCTCCGCCCACTGCCGCCCCGACAGCCAACCCGCCGACAACCCCCACCGCGGCCTTACCCACACTGATGATTTTCTCTGAGAATTCTCCCGAGGCCTTTTTAGCGTATCTGGCGCCGGCGAGCAGGAGCATGGCAATTAAAATGGCTGGGACGAAAGTCACAATCAGTCCAGCTACAAGGTCGCGGCTACCCTCCGCTACAGACATTTTTTCAAACATGCCCGCCCTCATTATCTCCGAGGAGACATAGAGAATAAACATGAAAACAGCGGCGACGAATGACGCGGAAAGCAGAGAGTGCAACCAGCTGTCAAAACCCACTTTGCCCATTTTTTTAAGCCCCGGAATCGTGTAACTCATAAAAGCGAAGGGGGAGACAATCATAAGCATGATCAGAGTTATTATCCTGCCGAGAAAACTTAAAGCGGTCACAAAAAAGGCATAAGCCAAAACCCAAATAACAAGCCCGTAAGCCACCATAAAGCCCATCATTCGGAGAAGGGCACCGTCGTCGTAAACTTGGTCTGCGGTGAAAAAGTTCAACAGTATCCCTATTCCTCCTCCGACAAGGCAGGTAACCCCGGGTATTGGTACGGCAGATCCGATAGCACATCCGATCCCAAAGCTTACCCCTGATGAGAATACACCGGCCGACGACTCTGTACCCAATCCTGCTGTCTTATCTTTAGTAAGAAGCACGCCTATATCAAATTTACTTGCAATCGCCCGGGAGATGCTTCGTTCCGGGACTTTAGTTTTCGCCGCGTTGCCTATCTGCCCCTCGGGGTTCGATACTGGTCTACCCTGGTCATCTGTAACCGCTATCTTATTGTAAAAAATAAGACCCAAAATATTTCCGGAATCAATCACTACTCTGGTGGCGAACAAGCTAAAGTTGACTACCAAGGCGATCAAAATTACTGTGGCAATTGTTTTCTTCGCTCCGCCGTGGCCGATGCCGAGAATCGTCTGCAGGGCGGCGTAGAGGAGAACCAAAATGAAGAAAATATTTGAAAAATCACGGATAACCCGCCACATCTTCTCCACGAATTCAAACTTATACATTTCACTGCTCAAGGTCAGGCCGGCCATGAAGTCAAACAGCTTGGCAGCCAACACCAACAAGAACGCTGGCAGGGTGATGAAAAGAAATTGAACAACGCGGGCGGTGCAAGCAAGAATACCTGAAGTCCCTATTGATGTGCATCCGATTTTTGCAAAAAGGTCTTCTGGGTTTCCCTTAAGTGATTGTACAGTTG
>MFVU01000013.1 GCA_001787125.1 Candidatus Nomurabacteria bacterium RIFCSPLOWO2_12_FULL_44_11 | reverse complement strand
TCCGACTTCCGCAGATTTAATTCCTGAAATTAGGTTTTGCATATCTCCCTTTGAGACAGGAAGAATTTGCCGGATGTTAGGGCGTTGGACAAGAGCAGAGACGAAATCGGTGTAAGCTACCAATACTTGATCGTAATCTTCTTTGGTGTATTCATCTATGAGCATTTTAGAAATGGGCAGAACGTCGGCGAGGGTAATGTTATCTGGAAGTTCGGTGAAGCTGGCCAAAATATTCTTCCCTAATCGCCGCATACCGCTGTCCCCTTTTTTACCGACAGAAATTATATCAATTTTTGCACCGTGATTTTCACTCTTAAGCAAAGTAATGGTTTTTTTAATCACTTGTGCATTATAGGCACCGCAAAGGCCGCGGTTGGAAGTTATTAAAACGAGCAGAATATTTTCAACCTTTCTTGGTTCAAATAATAGATGCTTAAAATCAGCGCTTTCGATATTTTGCGCAATTGAAGTCAAAATCTCCCAAGAGTAACCTGCATACAGGCGGGACGCCAAGGTGGAGGAAACTGCGCGCTTCATCTTAGAAGCCGCCACCATTTCCATCGCCTTGGTAATTTTCTTGGTGCTCCGGATACTCTTTATTCGTCTTTTAATTTCTTTTGTTCCTGCCATATATTTACTTTATTTTCTATTGAAAACTCTTTTTGAAATCTTCGATTACTTTTTTAATTTCCGCCTCGCCTTTATCTGTCCACATTTTGGATTCTTTTATTTCTTTGTAAAAAGTTTTAGCATTTCGCTCGCTGTAATCAACAAGGCCTTTTTCAAACGCCTTAATTTTCTCTACCGGTACATCGTCCATGTAGCCCTTCGTCAGAGCGTGGAGGGTTACGATTTGGTGTTCCGTCTTAACCGGGCTATATTGTAGTTGTTTGAGAACTTCCACTGCACGTTTGCCGCGTTCCAGTTGCTTTTTGGTACTTTCATCAAGATCCGAACCGAACTGGGCAAAGGCCTCTAATTCTCGATACTGGGCGAGGTCGAGCTTGAGCGTTCCAGCTACTTTTTTCATTGCCTTTATTTGCGCATTGCCCCCCACGCGGGAGACGGAGAAACCCACATTTACGGCCGGTCGAATACCTTTGTAAAATAGATCTGTCTCAAGAAAGATTTGCCCGTCTGTGATGGAAATAACGTTGGTCGGAATGTAAGCGGAAATATCACCGGCCTGGGTCTCAATAATCGGCAGCGCGGTAATAGAGCCCCCGCCGTACTTTTTGTTTCTCCGACACGCACGCTCTAGCAATCTTGAGTGCAAATAAAACACATCACCCGGGAATGCTTCGCGGCCTGGGGGACGGCGAAGCAGAAGCGAAATTTCACGGTAGGCCACGGCATGCTTGGAAAGATCATCATAAATAATGAGCACATCTTTTCCCTGCTCCATGAAGTATTCGGCAATGGCCACTCCCGCATAAGGAGCTATATAGGAGAGCGGCGCGGGTTCGGAGGCTCCCGCCGATACGATGACAGTATAGGCCATAGCGCCCCCCGCCTCCAGACGCGCCTCAATTTTGCGCAACTTTGAGTCCTTCTGACCGATAGAAACGTAAACACAAATCATATTCTGGCTTTTTTGGTTGAGTATTGTATCGATAGCAATGGCAGTTTTACCCGTCTGCCTGTCACCAATAATGAGTTCTCGTTGACCGCGGCCGATAGGAATAATGGCATCGATGACCTTAATACCGGTGGCTACCGGCTCGGAGACACTTTGCCTCGTTATCACGCCCGGAGCCACGCGCTCAATTGGGTAATATGATAAGGAAGCTTTTCCACCAGAGGCGGATCCGCCTTTGGCGGATATCGCGCCCTTGCCGTCAATTGGCGCTCCCAAAGGATTGACTACTCGGCCGACGATGGTATCACCTACCGGGATTTCTAAAATTTTACCTGTCGCCTTAACCTCATCCCCTTCTTTAATTTTAGAAAAGTCGCCAAGAATAATTACCCCTACTGTGTCTTCCTCTAAGTTAAGTGCCACACCCGTCTCGCCATTGCTGAAGGTAACCATTTCGGAGGATTTAATGTCCGAGAGTCCGGAGACCTTGGCAATGCCGTCGAAAACCTCGATCACCTTGCCTACTTTCTCCGCTTTGATTGCAAGATTGAAACCTTCTATTTCTTTTTTTAAACTCTCTACAATGTGGTTTGACATTATGCTTTTTCTATTAAATATTCTTTTAATTTGTTGATTCTGTTTCGCAAGGTTAGGTCGATAAGTTCACCACCCACTTCAACTTTCAATCCACCCAGCAAGCGCTCATCAAGAATTTCACTAAGCTCTACTTCTTTGGCATTGTAACGCTTTGCAAGTATGCGCATTAAATCATGCTTCGCGTGAGGACTTAATTTGTTTGCGCTAGCTACAGTAGCCGGTACTATTTTTTCTTCTTTATCCACTATCTCTTTTAATTTTATTAAAATATTCTCCGCTTTTGACAGCAATCTTTTTTTATTTAAAAATTTTACCGCCTCTTTGGCATACAAATTCAATTCATGGCCTTTTTTATCCTTGGATCCCAGATATATCGCTTGGGCTATGTTGTTGTTGTTTGAAATAGTGGTCATAAGTCGTTCAGATTTTGTTTACTTTTAAGTAACTTCTCTGTGGTCAACATAGTAAGTTCCACTATTTCCTTTTTGGCGTCAGCTACAATTTTAATTTTATCCATCTCTAGCGTTCTCCGGCCGGATACAATAATCGTGGCGACCTCTTGCTTGGCTTCCTCAATCATTTCTATTTTCTTACCTTCTGTTTCCTTTTTTCCAGATTCGAAAATTTTCTGCGCTTCGACACGTGCCTTGGCCAAGATTTCTTCATGTTCCTTTTTCGACTGTTCAAGCATGAGGGCATTGGCCTTAGCATCTGTGAGCCCTTTGTTAATCCTCTCACTGCGTTCGGTCATGAGTTTCTGTAATGGCTTCAACGCGAAAATATAAAGCACCACAAAAACTACAGCGAAGTTAACCGCTTGCGCGATGATTATTTTCCAATCTATGTGGAATGTGGAAACGATGGATTCCATGCTTGATTTTTAACGAGCACAGCGAGTATAAAAATCTGCACCCTGTTAAATGCCCTTCTGGGCAACTTTTGCTTTGCAAAAGTTATTTAACAGGGTAATGAAAATTATATTCGCTACACTCATTAATTTTCAGTTAAATCGAAAACGCGATGACCAGCGCGTAAATTGCAATGGCTTCGGCAAAGGCGCAGGCCAAAAGCATTGGCACTAAAACTTTACCAGCTGCCTCCGGATTGCGACCGATAGCTTCCATGGCTTTGGCGCCCACCAGTCCAATACCTATACCCGGACCTACCGCCCCCAAACCAATGGCCACGCCCTTGGCGAGCGGAGCTAAATTTATTACTTGACTTATTGCTTCTGTTTCCATGAATGATTGGTAATTTGACTAATAATAATTTCGACTTTTGATTATAAATTTAAACACTTATTAATTTTCCCTCCTCATGACTTTCTTCATGTTCGTGGTCCGTCGCCGAAATGGTAAAGTAGACAACTAGCAGAGTGGCAAAGATGAGCGCCTGGATGAGACCGATTAGAATTTCCAGAAAAAGAAACGGAATGGGCACCACATAGGCCGCCAAGGCCGCCATGGAGGCAAGCAGAACTTCACCGGCAAATACATTTCCGAAAAGACGAAAAGAAAGCGAGGCGATTTTTGCAAACTCGCTAATGATCTCCAGCAGGCCAACAAAGAACGTAATGGGCGCGACGATTAAAACCGTAGGGTCCTTGCGGACTTTAGTAAAAATCTGGCCCAGTGCCTTAAGATTAACATATTTATTGAAGGTTTTCCATATTCCGACGGACATAATTCCGAAAATGTTGGCGCCTACTACCGCCATGACCGCCAGCGCCATCGTAGTATTTACGTCCGCCGTTCCGCCGCGAAGATACGGGACAAAAGCAAGGCCTTCTTCCCCGCGCTCCAAAATGCCGAAGCCGCCCAAGGGCGTAATACCGAGCCAGTTGTTGATTAAAATAAAAAAGAAAACGGAAATGGCTAGTGGAAAAATCTTCTTAGAAAGTGCGCGCCTGCTGGTCACTTGGTCGCAAAGAGAAAGCGCGCCTTCCACCATAATCTCAAAAATATTTTGGAGCTTGCCCGGAATTTCTTTCAGCCAAAATCGCAGAGCTAGGGACAGAATTATGATTATTACCACGACAACCCAGGAAGTGAAAAGCGCGTTGGTCACGGTAAAATCTCCAAAGCGAAACACTGGTTCAGCAAATAATGTAATTTCGTGTGCTATTTTCTCCATACTTACTGTTTACTAATATTTTTCATATACCTGCTTACAATTCTCACAATTCCGAATATTGAAATTAAAAATGCGACACCGGTCAGTCCCAAAAATATCCAGGGCTTGGTATCAAAACGCCCATCCAGCCATTTACCCGCAATTAAAGCCAATATTATCGGCCCTGCAATCCACCCGGATACTTCGGAGAATATCTTCACCCCCGGCTTCCACCATTGGTTATTATTGTTATTCTCACTCACAAAATAAAAGCTGTTGGGCTTTCGGTTATTGTATCAAAAAGAAAAATACAATGCAAAACTACGTAGTTTACGTATACGTATTCGAATACGTATTTAAATAAGTATAAATAAAACTACAACTAGTAAAATTGTGAATACTCTTTCCGGCCAGGAGAAAATTGGAAGGAATCCTCGGAACTTTTTCTTACTAAATGGGAATAGATATTGCTTCTCGTCCACATCTGGCCAATCCATGAGTAGGTGAAGAATGTAGGCCAGGAAGAAAATTAGGGCGCCATGGAGGCTTATGAATAATATAGGCAAAGTCGCAACCGTTGCCCCGAAAATTGAGTGGCCATATTTAGTTTTGAAATGCATGTGATACTTATCCTCAAATCTCTCGTCACGAACTAACTTTTTCCAAGTAAAAAGTTTATGCTTGTATATAACATATAAATGGTCTATGTCCGGAATCATCGAGCCAGCTAGCCAATACAAAGAAAATTGCGATTCATCAACTGGCAGTAACCCGACTATTGTGTGAGCAAAAATCATATTAAATTAATTACATTTTTTTAATAATACGCTCTAATCTTAAAAATTTAAAAATTTTATGACTCAAAACTTTATTTAGAAAAGATGAGGTTCTCTTTTTACCCATTAACCAAACAAAGCCCAAAAGGATCAATAGGGTGGTACCCGGTATTGGGGTTAAATAAAATATCACTCCAAAAATTATAAAAAAGATTCCGAATATTTTATGCCAATTGCCCCAGTCTTTCATAGTTTTCCTGCTCCTTCTGGTCTTCCCATAATGTTTAGATTATAAAGGAAAGAATGATATGTATGCAAATATGTATTTATATACGTATTACTTTGATTTTGATTCAAGCTTCTGTTCTATCAAGTCTACTCTTGTTTTTAGTTTATTGTGATCATCGTGTTTGACTCTAGTTGCAACAAAATCGTCTATTCTTTTATCAACTCCTTGAATTTGACCTTTGAGTCCTTCGATATCAATTTTTGTAGCAGTGTTCTCAAAACCTTTAGCTGTAGAAATAGCTAACCCGTCAACCTCTGATTTAATCAGATTTTCAACTTTTTTAAAACCCCTATTCATAGAAAGGGCTAAATCTTCAATACTCATTTTATTTTTTGTTGTTCTTTTCATTGATTTAATCTTTTTTTACTAACTTATGTTTCTTTAAAAAATCCAATACTGGCTTCCCGCATTTTAAACAAAAATCTTTATCACTAAAAAAGTCAGCACCAGCTCTGACTGGATTACCCTCTATCGTCTTCTTGCAAATATCACATTTCCTAACATTCATACTTCTATTCTATCAAATTCAAAAAACAAGGCAACTCTTATTGCTTCTAGGTATTTTTTTTGTTATATTTCTTATGCAGTTTTCAACAACACTGAGCGTGTAGTTCAGTGGTAGAACGCTGTCCTGATAAGACAGAGGTCGATGGTTCGATCCCATCCACGCTCACCTACCACAACAAAAAACACCCTTTCGGGTGCTTTTTGTTTCAAAAACTAATTTAAAATTAGTATTCTCTGCGTCCACCGCGGCCTCCGCCACCGTAGCCGCCATTGCCTCCACCATAGCCACCTCCACCGCCACTTGATCGTGGGGGTCGAGCTTCCATAGGGCGAGCTTCATTGACTGTAAGCTTGCGTCCTTCAAATTCTTGATCATTAAACATTGAGATTGCTTTTTGAGCTTCTTCAGCAGACCCCATTTCAACGAATCCGAAACCTTTTGAACGACCGGACATCTTGTCCATAATAATCACAGCGGAAACAACTGCTCCAGCCTGTGCGAAGAGGTCCTTAAGGGCATCTTCTTGGGTTGAATAAGGCAACCCACCTACATATAGCTTTGTAGCCATATTTCTTTACTTCTCCCGTTTTTCCCGCCAGAGGCGGGTCCGCCTTGGGCGGAAAAAATCAGGCAAAAAAACTACTTAATAATCCCCGACTAAAGTCAGAGCGTAAAAATCTCTTTTCGCTATGAGACCCTACCCGGATAGCATAACATAATTAAACTGAAAAGCAATTATTCATCCTCATCTCCCATAGCGCCGGATTGTATATCCGCAATGATGTCGTCCATTCCGCCATCCATAATTTTTGGCAAGTTGTGCCAGGATTTTTTGATGCGGTGATCGGTTACGCGGTCTTGCGGGAAATTGTAGGTGCGGATTTTTTCCGAACGGTCGCCGGTGCCAATCTGATCTTTACGGACGCCTGCATATTTTTTCGCTTCCTCCTCTTCTTTAAGAGCAGCTAGTTTTGCAGTGAGTATTATCATGGCTTTTTCGCGATTCGCAAGCTGGCTCCTTTGATTACTGGAGCGCACATCAGTACCTGTCGGTTTGTGAATTAAGCGCACGGCGGTCTCCACTTTATTCACATTCTGCCCGCCTTTGCCACCGGAGCGCGAATATTCCATCTCAATCTCCGTCGGATTTATTTCAAAATTAACTTTCCTTTTTATCGGGAGCACTGCCACGGACGCAGTCGAGGTATGCACTCGGCCATTTTTTTCTGTTGCCGGGATCCTTTGCACTCTATGCACGCCCGTCTCATAGCGCATAATTTTATAAACATCTTTGCCTTTTATTTCAAAACTCGCTTCTTTGTAGCCGTTTAAGTCGCTCTTTTGCTCATAATTTGTTTTCCATTGCCAGCTCTCATGCTCGGCGAATTTTTCATACATATGCGCCAGTTCCCAGGCGAAAAGCGAGGCCTCATCGCCTCCTGCACCCGCGCGGACTTCGAGGATGATAGCTTCTTTGTCCCCGCCTGCATCGCTATGCGAAGCATTGCGGGCAGGCTTACCCAAAATATCCTGAATTTGCTTTTCTAGTTCTTCTTTCTGTTCTTGAATTTCTTTTAGTTCCGCTTCTACTAGATGGCGAAGGGTTTCATCTCCCGCTCGCCCCGCCTCTCCAGGCGGGGCAAGCATTTCTCGCACCTCTGCTTCTTTGCGCCCTAATTGCTCTAGCATTCCTGCCAGGTAGCTGGTGCGGTGATCTTTCTTAAGTTCGTCTAGATTAAAATTCATAGTCGTTTGAGAGGCTCTTTCTCGGCATACTTTTTATAGAGCACCCATAATTTTCTGCTGAAAATTTGCTCGTGTTCGCGCCGTCGCGCTCCCAAGGCTCTCTAAAAAGCACACCTTCGACGAGCCCGGTTATTTTTTAGCTTTCTTGGCGGTAGTTGCAGCCTGACGTTTTTTGAAGCGTTCTACGCGGCCGGCAGTATCCATTATTTTCTCATTACCTGTAAAGAAAGGGTGGCATTGACTGCAGATTTCCATTTTAATCTCCGGCAAGGTTGAACCAACAAAGAAAACCGCCCCACAAGCGCAGGTGGCTTTGGTTTGCATATCAAATTTCGGATGTATATCTTTCTGCATGGTCGAAATATATTAGCACAGTTTTTGCCGAAGCGCAAATTATCGTTATTGGAGCAAATCTATGTTGGCCTGAATGGTTATTTTCAATTTCTGGACACTTTTAGCATAGAAACAACTCGTCCCTCCGGAACCATAATATCTGCAGGCCGCCGAATTTTGCGCGCTCTGGCTTGTTCCAATAGCACCCAAATCGGAGAGATACATTCCGGAAGCCATAAAAGAATCTTCCGGGTCCCAGGGGCTGGCATAGTGCCCTAAAATACTTCGCAGTCGCCCGGCAAATAGTTGCCAGGTTGAAGGAATGAATTGCGCTGGTCCCATTGCCCCACCATAGCCCGCAATCCCGGCAATTGGACAGGACACGGCAGTTTGGTATGCGTTGAGCCCCAAATCATTGGTTATCTGTAGAAATGGCTCCACGTCGCGCCCCGGCTTCATCACATTGGCAAATGGCGTTCCGGTATTCTTGCCAACTCCGGCACCGGTAGCCGGATCGGTTAAATAACACTGGCCAACATTTGCCCCTAGATTGGATTCCTGAGTAAGTATGGCGAGCAGAAACGCGGGATCCACACCCAATTTTTTATAAACTACGTTAGCATATTCGAGAGCAGTTCCGAATTCTATTTTTTGCGAGGTGCCGGCTAAATTAAATAGTGCGCTCCGGATTCGGTCCGCTCGGGCCTTTTTTTCAGCGGCAAGTTTTTTGTAGGCAGCTTCGGTTTGTTGGGATACGGTCAGAAGCTGCCTTTTTTCTGCTTCTGTTTGCGTAACTTTTTGTTGAGCTGTTTCTAATTCCGCTTTTGCGTCTGTCTCGGCATTTTGCTTGTCTTCTAAGTCCTTCCGGGCCTCTTCGGTTTCTGTCTTTATGCCTTTGATTTTATCTACCGAGTTCTTCACCGCAGTTTTGATGGATGAATATGATTCGAGATCGCTATAAAAATCCGAAATACTTTGATCGGAGAGTATCAAGTCCACTAGTGTCAGATTGTCGAATTCGTTAGTGTTGCGGAGTAGCTGAGCAATGGACTCATACTCGCGCTTAATTTTTTCGTTCAAAGATCCGATACGAGTATTTTTCTCTGTTATCGCGACTTTAAGCTGGGCTATAGCTAAAGCTCTGGCTTTTACTTTGGTCTTGAGGGCATTAATTTGGCTCGTCAAGTAGTTGACATCGCCAGCCAGCGTGCCGGTTTGCTTTTGCTGTTCTTTTTGCAGTTCCAACAATTTTGCCAGTTCGGCCTCTATTTTAGCAAGTTCTTTTTTACAGTAGGCCTTATCTGCTTCTGGGGAAGTGGTTTTGATAGTCAGGCAGTCCAAAGCCGCCTCGCCCCGAAAAGGCAAAGAAACCATGAGTAATCCCGAAAAACTCACTAAAAAAACAAAAAATATGGTTTTCCTAACCATACTTTTTATTATAACATAATTTTTATTCTATTTTTTCTCCCCGCCTGCAAAAGTTATGCTTTAAGCATTGCGGGCAGGTTTCTTTTCCGCCTTCTCTTCTTTAGCTGGGGTAGCAGTTGCTTCAGGTGTAGTTGTGGCTTCCGCTCCTTCCTCTTCCTTCTTGCCCTTCTTTTCAACTTCAATAGTGGATAAGTCAACCGGCGGAGCTTCTTCTATTTTCTCTTCCACTTGTTCCACAACTGAAGCCACGATATCTGTGCCGGCGGTGATGGCCATAACTCCGGTCGGTAATTTTATTTCGGAGACAGTGACGGTATCTTGCAGAGTTTCGAGTTTGGAAATATCAACTGGAAGATTGTGCGGAAGATCTTTAGGTAGGGCTTCCACCTCGATTTCGTAAAGGACTTTAACCAGATTTCCGATACCACTTTTAACTGCATTGGATATTCCGACGAATTCCAGCGGCACTTTAACTTTAATTTTCTTGGTCATGTCGATAGCCAGAAAATCCACATGGATGGGCTCGTCCCGCACTGGATCCATCTGCACCTCGTGAATAAGGACATCCACCCCGTTAGAAGTAGCCGCACCGCGGTCCGCAGGACTCGCGCCTTGGGCGTGAGCGCGACTTCTAACGGGGTCCACATTGCCATCATTCATTATGATTTGTATTGCAGAGCTCTCCCCCGCCTCACGCCAAATTTTCTTGAATTCTTTAGTAGAAATAGTAACGGAAGTGCTCTTCTTGCCTGCGCCGTAAAAAACCGCCGGCAACTGCCCGCCTTTGCGCAAAGTGTTGAGGCCTACCTTCAGGTCCCTCTTTGTAGCTTGAATTACAAACATGGGTACGATTATACACGAAAAAACTCAAAAAACAATAGTATTTAGACCTTATGCACAGCGTGGTGTTCGATGGCGATATGAGAGATTATATATTCTTTAGTGCCTAAAGCGCCCGGACCACTTACTTTTTTGCCGGGATTAAAAATATTTTTCGGATCGAAGATTTTTTTGACTTCGGAAAAAATCGAAGTAATTCTCTCTCCATACATCTGCCTTAGGTAAGGCGTACGGATAATGCCGTCGTTATGCTCCGCCGTAATGGAGCCGTGATAGCGCAGAACGAGGTCGTAGACCTTGGCTGAAAGTTCCATAATAATTTTCCCCGTATCGGGTCGTGAAAAATCCATAAGGGGGATGATGTGAAAATTCCCGTCTCCAGCATGTCCGGCGATCGTATAAGTCATTTTGTAATGGCTCAAAATATTGTTTAACTCCGGAATAAATTTTGGCAGAAATTCCGGGCGGACAATAATGTCATCGATAAATGGCGCCGTGTGCTTGCCCTGCACGTGCTTGCGCAAGAGCGCAAAGCTCTCCCGCCTAATATCCCAATACTTGTCCGCCTCGGCCTGGTTTCTGGTAATATGCATCTTCAGCCCGAAATTTTTTATCCGCTCTGTGAGTTTTCGACATTTTCCTTCAACATCAGAATTATTTTCTCCGGCAAATTCTGCCAGAAGAATCAACCTGGGAAAACCGTGGGTAAGCATCATCTTAAATTCAGGAAAAAAGGACCACATAAATTTAAACATACCGAAAAATCCCTTGTGCCGCAGAAAGTCCGGGAAAAATTTTACTGCCAACTTCATCGTTTTATCGTCGTAGGCCTCAAGCGTCTCCGGATTGAGAGTTAGGATCTCGTCCACCAATCGGCCCAAGGGTTCAATATCGTTTAGAAAAATAACAACCAATTTTGAATATTTGTTTTCCGGGATTAATTTGAAGGTGATTTCCGTGGCAATGCCGAGAGTCCCTTGGGAACCTACGAGAAGCTTATTTAAATCAAAGACAGTTTCAAGCTGTGAAGGATTCTTCGAGCGCTGCCCCATTATATTCCACAGATAATACCCGGCAGAATTCTTGTGCACCCTCGGTTTGGCAAGTTTTATTTCTTCTTCATTATTTTTTATTAGCTCGTAGGTTTTTGCATAAATTTCTCCCGCTCCAGCTATTTCACTAAGTGGTATTGGTTTTACAACTCTTTCCACGCCGTCAGCGAAAACAACTTTTGTTTCTAAAATATAATCTTCTGTCTTACCATATTTGAGTGTGCGCTCTCCGGCCGCATTATTACCATACATTCCCCCCATCGCATTTAAGCTCTTGGAGGCCGTGTAGCAAGGCAAAATCAAACCCTTCTCCAGCGTAATTTTTTCAAAGTCCCGATAAAACATCCCCGGCTGCACCGTGATTTGACTCGGAACAGGAGAAAAATTCTTTGATCCGGAAAAATTTCGAAGTGGTTGCGGTCCTCTTATTAATTTATTCATGTAGCGAGTGAAGTCCATGATAATGGACTCGCCGAGAGCACCGCCGGACATGTCGGTGCCCGCGCACCGGGCGGTAATCGAGAGCTCTGGATACTTTTCTTTATTCTCGCTAACCCACTTCACTAAATTCTGTACATCAATAGAGTTCATTGGAAAAACTACCAGCTTCGGCCGCACCTCAAGCAAACTCGCATCATGCGAATATTTAAGGAGAGTTTCCTCATTGTCCTCTATTTCTCCTTTAAAAAATTTTCTTATTTCCTCTTTCATGCGTTTGCGAGCAGGATCCTTATCTTATTTATAAGTATTAGGAATTCAGGAGAAGACAGAGCGGGCATAATAAAACGTTTTTTCTCTTCTTCGGTTAAATTAAATAATTTGTCTATGGGGATGGCCTCAAAGCCGAGAATTTTTTCCTCCTCGATTCTAAGGTCTTTGACGTCGCCTCGATAACAATAAATATATTGCTGAGTAAATATACTATTGCGAAAATTAGAAGTTTCGTCCATGAAATCAATCCGAAACTTCGCAACCGGAATTAAATCCTCAATTCGGAGCACCAGGCCGGTTTCTTCTTCCGTTTCCTTCAGTGCGGTTTCCTCATAGCTCTCGCCCCGTTCCACTTTTCCGCCGACCGTGGCATCCAATAGGTCAGGAAACATACGTTGGCCGGGCGCCCGGTGTTGGAATATCAGCTCTCCTTTGGGAGTGAAAAACCAAACATGGATAATGCGGCGAAGCAAATCCTCTCTTAGTATTTTATCTCTTTCAGCCAGACCGATAATTTCGTCGTTTTCATTAACAACTTCATACAAAATATTGCCTTTATTTAAATCTTTCATCATTTATATTGTCCCACGCTCGCCAAACTGTTATTTCGAGCGGCTGCCACCAAAAGTTTTTGCGCACCGGTAATGTCTTCCGGATTTTTCGCCCAGGATTTAAGTGCCGGGTTTTGTATTGCCCGACCATAAGAGAACGTCAGATGCCATGATGATTTTAATTTACTAATTGCATTTAGATTGATTACTGCTTCTTCATCCCCTTGTCCACCGGATAGAAATACAACGCCTCCAACTTCTTTTGGCACATGTTCTTCTAAACATTTCACGGTCATTTCGGCAATTTTTTCAGCGGGGGCCCGATCCCCGGCATTTTTACCAGAAATCACCATGCTTGTTTTAAGAACAATTCCAGGGAGAAAGACATTAAACTTTTTTAACTCAATAAAAAGTATCTTAAAATTTTGCGCCGAGACCTCATAACATTTTTCTAGTGTATGGTCTCCTTCGAGCAATACTTCTGGTTCGACAATCGGAACAAGGTCTCTCGCCTGGCAGATAGCTGCGTATTTAGCTAAAATCTCAGCATTGGTCTTCATACACAAATCGCTCGGAGTATTTTCACTAATTGAATAAACCACCCGCCACTTGGCAAAAGTCGCCCCCATATTTTTATATTCTTTCAATCTCTCTGCGAGCCCATCCAAACCTTGGGTAAATTTCTCCCCGGGGTGATCTGGCAAATCGACCAGCCCTTCATCCACTTTAATCCCGATTTCCATGCCTTTCAATTTTAAAATGTCAGTAAAATTTTTCCCTGTAAGTGTTTTCTGCCTAATTGTTTCATTAAAAATGATATAGCCGGAAATATACTTTTCAATATCTGGCGCGGTGACCAAAAGTTCGCGATACTCCCGGCGCTTTTCTTCCGTCGTAGAAATCCCGAGTTTTTCGAAACGCTTATTGCAGGTGCTTAAACTTTCATCGATTGCTAAAATTCCTTTGGGTTTTGCAACCAGTCGAGTTACAGTTTGCCTTAATATCTCCTTATTCATATTATTTTTGATTTATTATCCCTAATATTGAACTTCTGGCAATCGAAGGGTCCGCTGACCCTTTTGTTTCTTTCATCACGGCCCCTACTAGCGACATTACAGCATTTTCCTTTCCTCTTTTGTAGTCCTCAACTGCTTTTGGGTTGGCGGCAATTACCTTCTTTGCAATCTCATTTATTATATCCTCATCTTTGGTCTGCATAAGCCCCCCTTCCTCTGCGATTTTCATCGGCGACTCGTCTTTCACTACTATTATTGTTAAGATGTCTTTCGCGGCACGAGAAGAAATTTTATTATTAGTAAACATACTGATGAGTTTTGCGAAATTTTTAGCGCTGGGTTTATTGCCGCCGAGCCCCAACAAATCAGTAGTTATAAAGTTCGATGCAATTTTCACCTTCCTCTTATTACCCAATATCTTTGCCACCTCTTCGAACCAAACACCGAGCACAGAATTATTTATATAGACCTCTATGTCTTCTTCTTTTATCCCGAATTCTTTTTTATACCTCGCGCGTTTGGCTTCCGGCAATTCCGGTAATTCTTTCTTCATTTTCGCTAAATTAAATGCCTCGTGCAATTTGAGTTTCGGCAAATCAGGATCCGGGAAATACCTATAGTCCTCACTGGATTCCTTGCGTCTCTGAGAAAATGTTTTCTGCTTGCCTTCATCCCAGCCGCGGGTCTCCTGCACTATTTCACTTTCCTTGCCTTCATCATAAAGGCCAGCCATCCTTTGCAATTCGTATTTTATGGCCCGTTCCACACTCCGAAATGAATTTAAATTTTTTACTTCCACCTTCGTGCCAAGTTTTTTCTTATCCCGGGAAATGGAGATATTTGCTTCCACGCGCAGTTCCCCTTTTTCCATATTCGCTTCCGACACTCCGAGGTATTGGAGAACCAATTGATATTCTTTGGCAAATTTCGTAGCTACCTTGGCTGTTTCCTCGGCACTTTCAAACGTGTGCGGCTCGGTCACGAGCTCCATCAAGGGCACGCCCGCGCGGTTGAAATCAATGAGGGAGAAATCTCCCCTATCATGCTTATTGTTCGCAGTATCCTCTTCCAAATGCACACGGGTGATATCAAGGCCGGCTAATTTTCCGCCGGAGACGATAGGAAATTTGTATTGTGAAATCTGGTAGCCCTTTGGGATATCAGGGTAAAAATAATTCTTGCGGTCAAATTCAGTGAAGTCCGCAATTTTTCCATTTATTGCAAGCCCCACTTTTATCACATGTTTTATTGCTTTTTTATTGATAACCGGCAAGGCTCCCGGGTGCGCCATGCAGACCGGACAGATATTCATATTTGGCTTTTCCTCATCGGGGTCGTTCTTGCAAGCGCAAAACATCTTAGTGTTTGTCTTTAGCTCTGCATGCACTTCAAGTCCGATGGTGTAGTAATATTGCTTATTTTTTTCGGCCATGATTCTTTTAATTATAACAGAAATATTTACATTTATAAAGCCAATTAATAAAGAAACTTCCTTATACTGTCAAATTTAAACGATACTCCAAACTTTGTATACTATCTCCAGCATATACTGTTTTTAGTGGACAAATGAAAATTTCCCATATTCGAAGTAAGTAATAGTACAATTTATATTGGTTTGAGACTGCCGTGTTTGGTAACTTCTAGGATTTCGACGTAACGTAAAATATTTATCTTATCGAGGCCTTCGATAAAATTGGTAGGCACTCTTACCTTCCCCACCCAGACACTTTTATGAATCATATGAAAACCTAGAACTTCAAGGACGCTCCGGAGCTTGTCTCTTTCCCAATTGAATGCAATGGGTAAGTCGTAACTTATAATAAGGAATTTACTGCTTATCTTTTTCCTATAAAAATTCTTATTTAGTATTTGATTCCTTCTAAGATGTTCTATTTTCTTTTTACCCTTAGAAGATAATTTTATTTCCCCCTTGGAATCTTGTTGCAGTAATCCATCAGCTTTCAATTTATAGATATATTGTTCCAAACATCTTTTTTGCTCCCTGTTGATTTTATCGTTTTCTCTATACTGATTTCTTTTTATATATTCACGATCTATCTTGTTCATCGAGGCACCATACCCAGCCGAAAGAAAGGCCCCGGCTAAATCTATCATATTGGCTGTGCCATCTTCTAAAAAATCTAGAATCTTATAAATTTTTTCACCCCTCATGTCGACTAATTATAGCATATACAAGTTATAGTATACAAAAAGATGAAGACGGATTAATCCGATTATGATTTCAAAATCTTAGTTAATTCCTTCATTAGGTTTTTGATCGTTTTATCGTCAAAGAGGGAAAGGGTAAAAACTTTCTTGCTAACCTTTTTAAAATCTTTTAAGGCTTTGGTGATAACTTTTTTATCCTTCGCCTCGTCGCTCTTGGTGAGAATTATTATTTCTTCTTTTTTATCCAGATCCTGTCCGTACTTTTTTAATTCTTTTCTCACTTCTTTGTATCGTTTCACCATATCCTTCCCGTTTTCAAAAGAAACTAGGTGGGCAAGCATCTTCGTGCGTTTAATGTGGCGCAGAAACTTTACACCAAGGCCCTTACCTTCGGACGCGCCTTCAATAAGTCCGGGAATGTCCGCGATTATGTATCCGTAAAAATCGCCCAAATTCGGGTCAAGAGTGGTAAAAGGATAATCCCCCACTTCCGCCTTAGCATTGGTAATTGCATTTAGGAGCGATGATTTGCCGGCATTGGGTAGCCCCACTAGCCCGATATCCGCAAAGAGCTCCAGCTCTACTTTGAAATGGCCCTCCTCCCCTTCTTTTCCTTCTCGGAATTCTGTGGGCGTCGTGTTCGTGGAACTTTTGAAATGTTCGTTGCCGAAGCCGCCGTGTCCACCACGAAGAATTATGAATTGTTCCCCTTCCTCGGTCAGGACCAATTTTTCATCTGTTTCCAAATTAGTTATGGTGGAACCCATCGGCAGTTCTAGGATAAAATCCCTGCCATTGGCTCCATGCAAACTTTTACTGCTGCCGTCCTCACCCCTCTCGGCCGAAAATTTTTTCTTTGATTTATATCTGGACAGAATATGAATGTCTCGCAGGGCGCGAATATAGAAATTCCCGCCGCGGCCGCCGTCCCCGCCCGCCGGTCCGCCTTTCGGAATAAATTTTTCCTGCCGCCACCTGACCACGCCGTCCCCGCCTCGTCCGGCCGCGGCCTCAAATTTTATTTCATCAATAAATGCCATAGAATTAAGTTCTAGGGACTACTTGTCTGCCTTTGGCGGAGGTTTTTAGTAAGGCCAGTTCGGCCAATTTAATAGCGCCGGCTTTAGATTTAGCCACAGCCAAAAATAGTCCGCGATGGCAGAAAACAGCATCTAGGACACCGGTAACTCTCTGCAATTGCCTCCCCGTCAGGCCCGCCCAGGATCTTGGCAAATTCTTTTTGTTTGCAAAACTGCCGGCTTTCTTACGAACCGTTAAAACTTTCCAGTTTTTTTTATGCTGAAATACCAAATAAAGCATATTTTTATACTCCTCGGTGGCAATATCTGCCAAGTATCGCGGAATGTCGGTTTTTAAAATTACTATTTGCTTGTTTTTTGATCCTTTGTATGCTTGATTTATTATTTTCTTCGCCCTCACGAGTGCCCCGAATTGCCGGATCTCTTTTTTCAGTATATGCGTGGTGAATTTCACCGCATTCCTAAAAAATTTTGCTGATTTCTTTTCGCCCCAAACCGGAAGGAATGAAGCGGTAACGGATGAAATATCATAGTTAAAAGCGTGCGCGGTTATCGGTTTGAAAACATTCAGGCCGTTATCTGTCGCGTCAATCTGCTCCACTAGAAGTTTATCAATGTAATTTTTTACTTCTTCGCCGTCGCATATTTGCCTGCCGAATTTTTTCCAGACCAGTCCAAAAGAAGAATAAGGTAATCCGTTTTTTCTTTTTTCCTTGAAGCTTGCCTGATGATGATCGAACCGATTTTTACTTGCTTGATAAACCCCGCCCACATCGAAAACATAGTCCGCATCGGCAATGCTCCTCGGATCGCGGGTACGAATTATTAGAAACTTTTTTTTCTTCTTCGCAAGCAATAAGGAAAGCGCCGCGGCCGCAAAAACATCGTCGGTGTGAAAAGTTCCGTCGTGCGTTACCAGCTTTGTTATATTGTTTGTTTTAGTTGTCATTGTTGTTGCCGTTGCCATATATTTCCTCAAAAAGCTGGTACAGCCAACCCAGCAATTTGTCGAGAGTAATGAAGATTATCACAAAAACCAGAATTATTGAAGAGAACCGCCAAATCTCCCGGCTGATATGAAATGCGGTATAACTGAAAAAATACCCGAGCGAGAGCAAGCCCGGAGCCCAGATAGCGGTTGAAATTACCTCCGCCTTTATAAATTTTTTATAGTCAACTTTTGAAAATCCTGAAAAAAGGATAACGATGTGATTGGCGCCCATAATAAATTTTGATAGAAATATGGACCAAAACGGTTTGCGCCGAAAATGCGGCAAAAAATAGTGCACTCGCTTTTCGATATATTGGAGGAATTTGGCATTGTGCCATTTTTTATTGATAAGAGTACCGATATAATATCCTAGAAAGGTCTTGCCTAAACCCCCGGCAAAAATAAAAATTAGCGCAACCCAAAAGTTAAGAGCTCCCAAGTGGGCAAAGATACCGGTGCTAATCACAAAAAACTCTCCCTCGAAAACTATCCCGATAAAAATCAGGCCGTAGGCAATAAGCTGATGGGATTCCACAAAACCGGAAAGGGCTTGGATTGTATGCATCCCGGTACTAAAATTTTAAATTGATAATTATATTGGTCATTCTACGTAATTAAAAATTTAGTACGGGACAAGTGGGCCATTAAAATAAGGAGTCCACAACTTCTTTGACCAGACCACCGTCGGCTTTGCCCTTGAGATCCTTCATTAGGGCGGACATGAGCGCACCTTTCTTCGCGGCATCAGATATTCCCAGTTCGGTTTTTTTCGCGCGGGCGATTTTCTCTACTTCGGCTCGCTCCATCAATTTCGGCAGATAGGTCTCTAGGATTTTCAGCTGGGCCTCTTCAATTTTGACCAAATCGTCCCTGTTCCCTTTTTGGAATTGCTCAATGGAGTCCTTTCTCTGCTTGGCCAGGCGAGCGATGACTGCGAGCGCCTCGGCGTCCGAGAGCATTTCGTTCGGCTTCCTGCCGCGGGTGACCAGATCGTTGGTAAAACCCGCGACCATGGAGCGGAGAGTTTCCAGTCGAACAGAATCTTTGGCCATCATTGCCTCTTTTATTCCCTTTTGTATTTGTTCATGTAACATATCATTATCATAACAAAATATGTTAGAATAATAAAGTAATGAAACTTATTTTCTTCGACACGGAAACGACCGGCAATACCGAGCAGGATTTTCTTTGCCAGATTGCGTATAAAAATGGCAAGGAAACCTTCGCCGGACTATATAAACCGGAAATTAAAATTCCGCCGGAGGCCTCGGCCGTGCATCACCTAACCAATAAAATGGTCGCCGACAAACCAGCGTTCAAGGATAGCGAGGACTTTAAAAAAATCAAAGAACTTTTTGAAGACAAGGATTCGATCGTCGTCGCTCACAACGCGCCATTTGACTTACTTATGATAAAAAAAGAAGGCATCGAGCCGAAAAATTTCATCTGCACGCTCCGCGTCGCCCGTGACTTGGATAAGGAGGATAAAATTCCGCAATACAAGCTACAGTATTTGCGATACTATCTGGAGCTCGAAGTGGACGGCCGGGCACACGATGCCTTGGGTGATGTCCTCGTCTGCGAGCAATTGTTCGACCGATTGAAAAAGAAAATTGTAAAAGAAGAGTCCGCCAGCCGGCGGATGGACGACGATGAAGCAATTGAGAAAATGCTGGAAATTTCTTCGCACCCGACTATCATCCGAAAACTCGGCTTCGGCAAACATAAAGGCAAAACGGTAGAAGAAGTGCTTCGCCTCGACCACGGGTGGCTGGAATGGCTCCTGGGAGAGAAACTAAAGTCGAGTGAAATCGACGAGGACTGGATTTATACTCTGAAGCATTATTTGGGGAAATAAATCTAGAATAATGCTAAAATAAAAGAATGCAGATTCTTTGGATAATCTTGGGGGTTGTTGCCGGAGGCATAGCGGTCTACTTATTTTTGAATAAGAAAAAGGAGGAAAGTCCAAAGGACCAGTCATTTCTCTTGCTTCAACAGCAGATGCAGGAACTCTCACGCACTGTGAACCAAAGTTTGGTAGGCATCACTCGTGAACAGACCAAAACAAATGAAGCAACGAGAGAATTTATAAACATCGCCGGCAAATTAAGCGACCTCGAGAAAACTCTCAAGCATCAGAAACAGCGAGGCAACTGGGGCGAAGCGTCACTTGAGCTGATTCTTTCCAACACCCTAGCCCCCGGCGAGTACCAAATGCAGTACAACTTTAAAAATGGGGAAACAGTGGATGCAGTGATAGTAACCAAGGAGGGCATGATCCCTATAGATGCAAAATTTTCCCTGGATAATTACGACCGCGTGGTCCACGCCATGGATGATGCACAGCGCGAGGAATTGGAAAAGGAATTTAAGAATGATTTGAAAAAACGGATTGATGAAACGGCAAAATATGTGCGCCCCGAGGAAGGCACTCTCCCCTTCGCCTTCATGTATATTCCGGCTGAGGCAATTTATTATGATCTCCTGGTAAATGAAGTCGGCGCAGTGAAAGTTAACACCAGGAATTTAATTGATTACGCATACAATGACAAAAAAGTAATAATTGTCTCGCCCACCACCTTCATGGCATACCTGCAGTCAATTCTATACGGGTTTAAAGCATTTAAGATAGAAAAGTCCGCGAAGGAAATAATAAAAAAAGTGGAGGACCTCGGCCGGCATTTGAAATCCTACGATGAATATCATAATAAGTTGGGCAACGCTTTGGGCACAGTAGTGAATCACTATAATTCTTCAAATAAGGAACTTAAAAAAATCGACAAAGACGTTTTAAGAATCTCCGGGACAAGCCCGGAAATATCGCTCCTGGAGGTGGAAAGGCCTAAAATTGAGGAGTAGCTTGCGAGGGGCCGCCTTGCTTTACTGTGCCCATGGAACCAGATGATGTAGATACACTTCTGTTTACCAAGAACAATGCCAATTTACAAGGACATAAGGACGCTTATGTTGACTATTGCCTGGAACAATACCGCATTTATTTACATGTCTTCAACTCAACCAGCGACCGCAGCCATAAGTCCAACGAATTTTTCCTCGGCCTCAACGCCGCCATCATCGGCATACTCGGCTACGCCGAGGCCAAAAGCTTGCCTCACCCAAATATTATTTTCACCATGATACCGATTGTCGGCATCAGCATCAGTTACTCCTGGTATAAAATTATCCGCTCTTACAGCCAGCTCAACCGCGCGAAGTTTAAGATTCTGCATGCTCTGGAAGAGAGATTGCCGGCGGCGCTTTTCAAAACAGAATGGCATCTCTTGGGCGAGGGCAAGGATAAAAGTAAGTATTATCGCTTTTCCAAAATTGAAAAAAATATTCCGATAACTTTCATACTGCTTTATATAATAATTCTCGTGGTCATCGTCCCCTGGGGAAATATTTTAGGTTTTTTGGGGTTTTAATCTTAGTATTTTTTGACCCAGAATGAATGATGGCCAGATTTCCCTTTAGGGAAAATCTGGCCATAAGATGTGGGAGTGTATTACCGGAACTCCCGGTCCGCGTTCGGATTCTTTACCGCCGAACGACGGGTGTTCTCAGTTGTGTTCCGTCACCACCACCCAGGAACCCCGCTCGCCTGCGTTTTCGACGCGGACGGGCTGGAGGAAGGTGGCGACGTTACGGCCGTCCACGTTGACATGGAAGCCGTCCTGCTGCCGATCTGTGATCGTGACCGTCTGGAACGGCCCAAACCACAGATCGTTGTTCACCCCCCGCTGGCCGGCGCCGAGACCAGGGTGAACCGGCGGTGGCGGCGGGGCAACGGGGCGGATCGGAGCAACCAGCGGGACGGGTGCGGGTGGGAGCGGAGGCGCTGGAGCTGGAACGGACGCGTTCCAGTAATCCCGAATCGCACGCGCGATACCGACGAGTAGCAGCAAGAGAAGC
>MFVU01000012.1 GCA_001787125.1 Candidatus Nomurabacteria bacterium RIFCSPLOWO2_12_FULL_44_11 | reverse complement strand
TTTTGTGCTAAAATGTTTTTATGACCATGGAGAGAAAACCTCACCCATTATCCGGGATATATCGAACTAACCAGAAGACCAAAAAAAGGGAACCCATACCAACCAATGAATTAACTTTAGCCATACTGAATCAAGCCCTTAATGTTGATAAAGTAATTAATCAATCTCACTATGATAGCCTATTTCGTCAGCTGAGGGAACAAGAAAAATCTGCCCCTGCCAAGAAAGCAGAAAAAGCCAAAAGTGGAGGATTCTTGCATTTTGATAATTTTGCGAAATTAAATAGTGCTGCCGTCGACGGCAAAATTACAATGGCAGAATTAAAAAAAGCTAGAGATAGCGGTGAAATTAATACTGCAGAGTACGGTCGGCTTGCCGCCAATCTTGCTGAAACTTCTGAAGAAAAAACAGAGATTGATCACTTAACGGGAATTTCCAATCGGCGGGGCATGGATAAGAACCTGTCTTATGCTATAGAAAGATTAAATCAACAAGGGGAGCATAGGCGCGAATCAAATCCCGATTTCGTTTTGTTTTTCATCGCTGATGTCAATCGATTTAAGTTTTTTAACGATTCTCAAGGACATCCGCAGGGTGACAAGTTACTAATAATAGTGGCAAAATGTTTTGAAGAAGAAGCCATAGAACGCGGCGGTCAGGCTTCCCGTTATGGAGGAGATGAGTTCGCTATCATGCAAGTGGGCAGAGGTGTTGCAAGTTCTCGTAATGTACGGGAAATTGCTCAAAGAATTGAAAACAAGATTAATGCTAGATTAGCAATCGCACTAAAATCTGCGGGCATGGCTGGTTTTAATATTACAGTTTCTGTGGGAGGCGCAGAACTACCAAAAGAAGAATTCAAAGATATAAAAAATCCCAGGAAGGAAATAGAAGAGATGATGAGCACCTTAATAAAAGAAGCCGATACAATGATGTATGAAAAGAAGCTTCAGAGTGGTTTAGAGAGGGGGAAATAACTTACTTCTATTTTCATTAATTTCATGCTATAAATATGCCCATGGATCCTGAATCCAGAAAGCTCTTAGAGGAAACTCTTGCTTTAGCGCAAGAGAATAATAAGATATTGCATGGCATGAGGCGCTCGATGCGCATGCAACGCATTATGAGCTTCTTATATTGGATTTTTATCGTCGGCACGGCCTTAGGGGCGTATTACCTCATCCAGCCGTATATAGAGCAGTTAATGGGGGTTTACAGTGGGGCCGGGGATGTGCTGAATAATTTGAAGCAATTTAATCAATAGAAACATGGCTGGCAGAGCCGATGATATATTGAAAATTGAACATGCCTGGGTAGCTCAGTAGTAGAGCATTCCCCTGAAGAGGGAGTGGTCGGGTGTGCGATTCACCCCCCAGGCACATGTCAGAACAAATATCTTTTCCTCAAAATGACCCAAAAGGATATAAAGCCCTCGTATTAGAATGGAGAGATAGTCATTTTTGGCTTCCAGGAGGAGTAATGTTTGAACCCGATTTTGAGGTTGTGGCCAAATCTGAAGCCATAGCTTTATTCGTTGAATATGAAAGAACTTTTGGCAGAGGAAAAGCTTTTGAAATTACTCACCAGACTACTGCGGAAAGTCGATCGTTAGAAGTTTTATCAAAATATGGAGGACATAGTGTTGTAACTGAATTTGAAAAATTTGCTTATCTGGTTCCTATCGTTACTCGTAGTGGAGAGGCCGCGATAGCAAATAGGATCATTGGGGAATTAAAAGATTTCAGACGAAAGTATCCGTTATTGTACGAGGATGCAGATCAACATCCTACTGCTGGTCATCCTTATTAAAATATTTAGATAGATTTTACCCTGACGGAGTTTTTCTTTTCTTTATCTACTTTTTGCACGCGGACGGTTAAGAGGCCGTGGCGTTCGGTGGCGTCAACTTCTTCCGGTTCCACTTCATGCGGGAGCGATATCGAGCGGGAAAATTTACCCCAGTAAAGTTCTTTTAGGAAATAACTGCTATCGTCCACATTGCGGTTCTCTTCGCGCTTGCCGCGGATAGTTAAAATACTGCGCTCTACACTTATTTCGAGGTCTTCCGGTTTTACTCCCGCTACCATTGTCTGCACGATGATATCTGTTCCGGTCTGATAGACGTCCACCGCCAGTTCCGCCTCTTCGGATTCCTCCGCCATCCAGCCCCCCGGCTTTTTATCTCCTTTTATCGTGGTTGTCCTGATCTGCTCGGGTTCCTCATCTGGTACGCGTATGCTTCCCGTTAATCTTTCAAAAAAACTTCTTTTTCTTGGCTCCATAAATTTTTTAGCTACTTATAATTTTATTGATCTACTCTTCTTAATTTTTCAAAAAGTAGCATCACGATAATGGCCGTTACCCACAGAAAAGCAAACACCTGCAGGAAACCACCACCTGTGTTCTTCATTATAAAGAAATTAAACGTGCTATGCAAGGCAATAGCGGCTAGGAGACCAGCTAGGAGGTAGAATTTTTTTAAAAACGGACTCATGGAAAGAGAAAGACCCATAGAAATGCCCACGATTCCGGACGTTACCGCGTGAAGCAGGGTGGACCCCAGAAAGCGCAACTGCCCTGTAAGCAGGCCTACGGTTGCTTGCCCCAAATGGATTGGTTTTAGCAAAAATAGGGCGTTTTCTAAGGCCGCGAATCCGAGCGCGGCGGTAATGAGATAAATCGGCCAATCAGTTGCCTCGTCTATCTGGTTTGACTTATAAAGGACCAGAACCACTGCAATAAATTTTACTAATTCTTCCGCAGCAGCCCAATCGATGAGTTTCCAGCTCGATGAGTCGACATGCGTCTGGATAAATTTCTGCACCGGCAGAACTAAAATTGTCGCCGCCATACCGAGAATGAAAATAACAGTGAGTAGGCCCTTTGGTTCCGGCTTGTCGCCTTCCTGTCTCATCCAAAACCATAGCCACAAAAGAGAGGGGACAATTCCTCCCAAACCGGCTAGCGTCAGCATCACTGGGTCATGAGTGATCATTGGGGCCATTTCTCTACAATTAATAAATTTTTACGATTTGGGAGCATACCCCAAATTTCTTCAGTGATAAAGGGCATAAAAGGGTGGAGGATTTTAAGTGAATTCTCTAAAATATACATGAGTGACGATTTTACCTCTGGATTTTTTTTACTCTCCTCGATTATCTCATCCGCGAACCGGTGCCAGATGTAGTGATATATTTTATCCGATACGAGGTGAAAGCGAAAGTTTTCCATGTCCGAGGTTATATCTTCCGCCAGCTTATCAAATTCTTCTTTTAATTCTCTTTTTACTTCACTCGTTTGGATGTTGTCCAAAACAAAGCGCGTAATATTCCACAATTTGTTGGCGAATTTTCCATAGCCGCGGATCCGCTCTTCAGCGAGCGCAAGCGACGTCCCCGGCGTATTGCCGACGACGAGCCCGATGCGCAAGGCGTCCGCTCCGTATTTATCCGTATAAATCATCGGATCGATGACATTGCCCTTACTCTTGGACATTTTTTGTCCCTTGGCATCGAGGACCATGCCATGCAAATATACTGTTTTGAAAGGCAATTCTCCGGTAATATAGAGTCCGAGCATAACCATACGCGCCACCCAGAAAAATATAATGTCGCCGGCTGTCTCCATTATGTCCGTCGGGTAGAACATTTTGAAGTCTTCGCTCTTCGGAAAACCGAGCGCAACGAAGGGCCATTGGCCGGAGGAAAACCAAGTATCGAAAGTATCAGGGTCCTGAATATATTCCGCGTCGCAAAATTCGCACATAGGTTTTTCGGTCGAGATGATGATCTCTTTGCATTTTTTGATGTCCTTTTCTAGTCCCGGCTTGGGAATGCATTTTGGCTCGTGGAACCAAGCAGGTATGGGAATGCCCCAGACAATCTGCCGGGAAATGTTCCAATCCATAATATTTTGGAGCCAGTGAACGGTAATTTTTTTGAAATGTTCGGGGATGTAGATAATTTCACCCTTTTTTATTTTTACCAGAGCCGCTTGCGCCAGTGGTTTCATCTTCACAAACCACTGATTCTTGATCTGGGGCTCTATCACTGTGCCGCATTTGTAGCAAGTCCGCACAACGTGCTTATAATTTTCATCTATTTTTTCCACCAGCTCTTTCTTTTGTAATTTTTCAATGATGCGGGGCCGGGCCTTCTTGATATGCTCCCCGGCAAATTCTCCGGCAATGGGCAGAAGCTTGCCATTCTCATCGATTATTTGTTCCTTGTCCAGTCCGTGCTTTTCGGCAATTTCAAAATCCGCGCTGTCGTGCCAAGGGGTGATGGTCATAACTCCGGTGCCGAATTTCATATCCACACTTTCATCTTTGATGACGGTGGCTTCGATTGGGCCGTTAATCCACTCTAACTTTATTTTTTGCCCCTGCTTGTATTCTTTGTATCTCTTATCTTTCGGATGCATGACCACATATTTATCGCCGAATTTTGTCTCCGGCCGGGCGGTGCCGATAACGAAAGGCCCGTATTTCAGATAATAAAAATTATCCACCCGTTCCTCGTCCACTATTTCCAGATCCGAAAAGGACGTCTGGTGTTTTGAGCACCAAGACACGATGCGGTTACCTCGGTAAATAAGGCCGTCAGCATGCATTTTTTTGAATGTCTGATGCACGGCTTTCACGATGTCAGCATCCAGTGTGAATTTTTCCCGCGACCAGTCGCAGGACGCTCCCATTCTTTTAATCTGCGATTTTATATTTTTTGAATTCTCCAGAGTAAAATCCAAAATTTCTTTATATAAGTCCTTTGGCTTAATTTCAAATCTCGTCCTTTTTTCTTTCTCCAGTTTTTTTTCGTAAACTACCTGCGTTTCAAAGCCCGCATGATCCAGTCCCGGCAGCCAGAGAGTTTTTTGCCCGCACATTCTCTGGTAGCGGATCATTATGTCCTCTATGGTCATTACCAGCGCGTGACCGGCGTGAAGCGAGCCGTTGGCATTCACGGGTGGCATAATAATAGTGAATGGTTTTTTGCGGTCGCCGGGCAAATTCTCTGGCACAAAAAAACCGCTATCTTCCCATAGCTTGTAGATCCGAGTTTCGGTTTCTTTAGGGTCGTACGGCTTTAATAGCTTGCCATCCATCCTTAAATAATACCACGCTAGAGCCTTAAATTACCAGTTGCTTTTATGCTTCCTTGCCTAGGAACCTTCTTTTTGTTTTTTAAAAAATTGAGGTATCCCGCAATACCTATCATGACCGCATTATCCCGGGCGAGCTCCAGAGTAGGGAACAGGAGCTTGATTTTTTTGCTTGTGATTTTTGTCATCTCTCTTCTTAAATGCTTATTAGCCGCAACTCCGCCGGCGACAATCAAAGTTTTTATTTTGTATTTTTCAATTGCTCTTGCGGTTTTGTAAGTCAAGCACTCAATAGCTGCGTTTTCGAATTCCAGGGCGACTCGAGCTTTATCTGCAGCCGGGTTTTTTTTAAGAAAATACAATACCGCTGTTTTTAATCCTGCATAGGAAAAGTCAAAATTATTTGAATTTAACATTGGTCTAGGAAATTTAATTTCGAATTTCGAATTTCGAGTTTCGGATTTTCGAGCCTGCTCCGCGAGGCGAGATATATGCGGGCCGCCGGGGTAAGGCAGGTCAAGCATGCGTGCTACTTTATCGAAGGCCTCGCCCACAGCATCATCTAGGGTTTCCCCGATAATCTCATACTTCATAAATTTTTTTGAAAGCACTAACTGCGTATGTCCGCCGGAAACAAGCAGAGAGAGGACAGGTGTTTTTAATTTACTCACCTTAAATTTCCCTTTATTTTTCCCAAAAACCGAAAGCACGTGTCCCTCCATATGGTTTACCGGTACGAGCGGTACTCCCCACCCCCTTGCTAAATCTTTTGCAAAAGTTATGCCTTCCCAGAGGCACATTTCAAGTCCAGGGCCATAGGTCACGCAAATGAGGTCTATGAAGCTGGATTTTTTCACGGACTCAGCACGAAAATTTTTTGCTAAAAATTTTCTCTGTCCGTCGCCGTCGCTCCTACCAAGGCTTCGCTCTTGAAAAAACCCAGCTTCCCGAAAAGTTTTTTTAAGCAGTATTGGCAGATTTTTTTCATGCTCGCGTTTGGCAAGTATGGGGTAAACCCCGCCGTATTGGTTATGAATTTTTACCTGGGAGGCAAGGTTATCCGCTAGGATTTTAAATTCCGCGTTTTGTGTTCCGTCCTTCGCCTCAAATATTGTTATCCCCGTGTCGTCGCAAGAGGTCTCAATTGCCAAAATTCTCATGTGCACGCTGAGGGGATTGAACCCCCGGCCTACTCTACGTCAAAGAGTCGCTCTACCACTGAGCTAAGCGTGCAGGTCGCACATCCTTAAGATTACGCAAATTTTTCCAATATTTCAAGTTCTTCTTTTGAATTTGCACCCAGGGCTTCGCGGGGATTAATTGGTATACCCTCTACTAGATTTCCGTTCCTAAAAGCCATTGGAATAAGATCTGTTACGTAATATTCTTTTTGCCTATTTTTATTTTCAATCTTTTCCAAATTTCCCCAAAGCCACTTGGCATTAAAAACGAAGCACCCGATATTTATCTCTTTAATACTTCTCTCTTCTTCAATCGCGTCATTATATTCTCGAATGCAGGTTATTTTATTATCCTTTCTTAAAACTCTTCCCAATTTTATAAAATATGCTCGCCAATCCGAAAAGTCCGGGACTAAAGTGGTGGCAAATGTTATTTTTGCCCCCGAGTCCAAATGTTTTTTTATTAAATTTTTTATTGTTTCACTTGTGATGAGTGGCTGGTCACCGTAAAGAACTACAATATGCTCCGCGTCTTTTAATTCATCTTTTGCAACCAGTAATGCGTGGCCAGTGCCTAGTTGTTTTTCCTGAATTACATAGGTTAGAGAATCACCGAATCTGGATTTTATTAGATCGGCTTGATGTCCGACTATCGCAGTTGCATTACTGCCGGTCACTTCTTGCGCTGCCTGGCTTAAACGTTCAAGCATTGATTTGCCCCTTACTTCTGCCAGGACTTTTGGGTTTTCACTTTGCATTCTCTTTCCAAGCCCTGCGGCTAAGATTACAATTTTTACTTTATCATTCATAATGCAGATTATACACCAATCTTCTCCAAGACCTTTGGAATTTTTTTAAAGTCGGCCATCAAGGTCTCGCGCATACTGCCGTCATAAAGCGCGGCGGCGGGGTGGTAGAGAGCATAAAAATATTTAGTTGGCATGCCTGCAAATGCTTTTATTAATAATTTTCCATGTGCGTTTGAAATTTTCTCAGTTGGGAAAAAATCATTCATCGCGTGCCGGCCGAGGAAGACAATAAGTTTCGGAGAAATTATCCTAAGTTCCCCAAGGAGCCACTCGCGGCAAGCGTTCTTTTCCTCGGGCAGGGGATCACGATTATTCGGCGGGCGGTATTTAACGATGTTAGTAATGTAAACACCCTCTCTTTTGAGATTTATGGAGGACAGCATTTCGGCCAGAAATTTTCCCGCTGCGCCCACGAATGGCCGGCCCTGCTCGTCTTCTTTCTGCCCCGGCGCTTCGCCGATAAAAACAATCTCCGCTTCCGCACTGCCGTCCCCCGGCACCGCCTGCAGAGAGGTGGCCCTAAGTTCGCAAGCGCATTCCGTTTTCCATTTCGCGTGCAATTTCTCGAGTTCTTCTCGTTTACCCATACCGCAATTTTACAACTTGACTATCAATCAATCAAGTTTTATATTGAACGCGGAGGCTTCCATGAGAATCCGAATACTTCGCGAACCGTTCGGTAACACCGCTCTGGCGCGGCGGCGGTTGGGCATTCAGCTGGGGCGGGAGGTGTCCGACCCCCAAACCGACGAATGGGGATTCCTGACCATGTTCGTCGAGGGAGCGAATCAGGGAACTATCGCCTTTATCAACCACCTACCGGGGTGGCGGGTGGAGGACATCGCGGCTCGGACAGCCGTCGTGACTCCAGAGCCAGATTTTCCTTTCGGGCACGTGTGAAGGTCGTGCGCACCCGCTCCGAACATCCCTCACGTCCGGAGCGGGTAGGGGGCATAAGTTCTTCAAGTAGTGAGTTTTCACCTCGGCGCACCTTCGGGTTCCCCGAGGTGTAATTGATTATGGGGAATTTTTACAATTATAAAAAAAATGGTAATATGGTGCGTAATGGCCCTATCGTCTAGTGGTTAGGACAGCAGGTTTTCAATCTGTTAACCCGGGTTCGATCCCCGGTAGGGTCACAGATTTGACGTTTACTAAACATATTGTATAATATTTATGTTCGAAGACAGAAAAGAAGCAGGACTGACGCTTGCAAGAATGCTTGCGGGATACCGCGGGAAAGATGCGGTGATTTATGCGCTCCCGCGCGGGGGAGTGGTACTCGGATTTGAAATTGCAAATTTTTTACGCGTGCCGCTGGATTTGGTTATCGCCCGAAAAATCGGGCACCCAAAAAATTCGGAATATGCCGTATGTGCCGTAACCGAAGAAGGAGAACCATTTTGTGAAGAAAGTGAGCGGACAAAGCTCGACCCCCGTTGGCTGGAGGCGGAAATACAAAAGGAAAGAGATGAAGCAAGGAGGCGCAGAATTGCCTACTTGGGAGATAAAGAACATATTTCGGCGAAAGATAAAATCGCTATCGTAGTGGACGATGGTGTGGCGACGGGGCTCACTCTCCGTGCGGCGCTACGCGCTATCCGCGCAGAAAAGCCCAAAGAGCTCGTGGTAGCTGTGCCCGTTGCTCCGCATGACATGGTGGAGGTTCTTGGGCGTGAGGCGGACAAGGTTGTGGTTGTAAAAGATGAATTAAACTACCTTGGCGCCGTCGGGGCCTACTATCTTGATTTCCCTCAAGTTTCCGACCAAGAGGTGATAGAATTGTTGAAACAAGCGGAGTGATAGAGTAAAGTGGATTTTTAGATATTTTAAAACAATCTTGAGCGGAGGCGTGGCTGAGTGGTTGAAGGCACCGGTTTCGAAAACCGGCATATCCGAAAGGGTATCGTGAGTTCAAATCTCACCGCCTCCGCCCAGGATTGTTTCGACTACCTGAGGCCTTTCACATTTATGCTATAATATGGTGATCACATGGGTATAGAAGAAAAATCAGATCAATATAAAGAAATAAAAGAGGCAAGAACCTGGGAAACGCTGTATGCGGCGTTAGATAAATTTGAAACTATTAGGGGCACGGAGTACTTTTATCTCCCAAGAGAATTGAAAAGTTTAATGGATTCGATTAGAAATGGTGTATTAGCCAATCTTGCAAGATTACCCAAAACCGGCGGAGTCAGAGATAAAGCCAGAGAGCTCGTCAATCAGGAGCGTCTGAAGAGAGGGCTTAAGCCGATTTAACTACTTCGTATGTATCGCCAGATAGATATTCTCGAGAGCGCGGACGGCGTCGCCGGCGGCGATGTTGTTCTGATGATACAACACATCGGTTGCGTCGCCGGCGGCCCAGATGCCGGGGACGGAGGTTTTCTGGGTTATGGGGTCAATTTTAATGCGGCCGAATTGGTCAAGCGGGACGAGATTTTTCACGAAGTCCGTGTTCGGGATTTGACCCACTTCCACGAAAATACCCGCAACTTTAAGCTCCTTTTGTTCGCCGGTTTTGCTATCCTTATAGATAACCCCCTCCACGAATTTATCCCCCTTAACCTCTAAAATATCAACATTTTTTATTGCAGACATTTTAGGATTCTTCAAAACTTTTTCTACGGTTATTTCATCACCTCGGAAAGTATCACTGCGATTCAAAAGAGTGACGGACTTGCAATAGGCAAGCAGCTGCGCCGCGGTCTCAAAACCCGCGTTGCCTCCGCCCACTACCGCTACATTTTGATCCGCAAAAAGCGGCCCGTCGCAAGAGGCGCAGTATGTGAGTCCTTTATTTTCAAATTTGTCCGCATTCTTGGCAACGAGCTTTCTGCGGCCGGACCCGGATGCAATCAATATCGTTTTGGTCTCAAATGCTTCTCCACTCTCTGTCTGCACAGAGAAATCCCCGGCTTTGCCGGATACAGTGGTAACTTTTTCTCCTTCTTTGACTTCCAAGCTCTCGCCGGTGTTGGCCTCCACGTGCTTTTTAAAATTTCCCGCAAGTTCCGCGCCAGAAAGCGATACTGTGCCGATCCAGTTGAAAACTTGTTCGGAGACGTTCGATTGCCCGCCCCATTCGGAGACAATGAGTAGAGTTTTAAGCCGCTTGCGCGCCGCATACACCGCCGCCGCCGTTCCGGCCGGCCCACCGCCGATAATTATCAAATCATAAGTCATTGCATTAGTATAACAAATAAAACTCTTTCTTGGCACTACTTTTGAGAAGGCAATCTGTCTAGCGCTGGTGCACTAGCGAACTTCTCGGGCCGTCGCCCTGCGAAAGGCCTTATCAAAAGTGTGCCTGCGACGAGTTTATTTCTTTCTTCGTAGAAATGCTGGAACAGCGCTCCAGTCATCACCGTCATCTTCGATAATTATTTCCTCTTTATCTTTTTTTTCCGCCTTTTTAAAAAAGTCGTTGCTGCCCCTGTTTTGCTCAATAGTGTTATGTATTTCTTTTTTGGCCGTTGCCGCGTTATCTTCTTTCAGTAAAGTTCCGGCAGAAGTTCCGCCGCCAAACAAACCTTTACTGCGGGGCATCTCGCCGGAGAAACTGGTAGCAATAACCGTGACTTTAATTTCTCCTTTCTTCGCCTTTTCGTCATGAATGGTGCCGAAGATAACCTTCGCATCTTTGTCGATGGACTCAGTGATTATTTTTGCCGCCTCCTGGATTTCGTGAATAGTGATATCTTCGCCTCCAGCAATAGCAAAGAGCACGCCCTTGGCCCCGTGAATGGAAACCTCGAGGAGCGGCGAGTTGATGGCCTGGAGCGCCGCTGTCTCTGCGCGCTTGTCGCCCGATGCCGAACCGATGCCCATGAGGGCCGAACCGGCATTGGCCATAATTGCCCGAATATCCGCGAAGTCAACATTGATTATACCCGGGGTGGTAATAAGGTCAGAAATGCCCTCTACCGCCTGCCGCAGCACATCGTCGCAGACGGCAAAAGCGCTTTTAAAATAAGTGTTTTTATCCGAAATCTGGAGCAGTTTATCATTCGGAATAATGATGATCGCATCAACCTCTTTGGCCAATTCTTCAATGCCGCGTTCGGCAATTTTCATCCGGTGACTCCCTTCAAAGAAAAACGGCTTGGTTACTACCGCTACTGTAAGTATCCCTTGCTCTTTCGCGGCGCGAGCCACGATGGGAGCGGCGCCGGTGCCGGTGCCTCCGCCCATGCCGCAGGCAATGAAGATCATGTCCGCGCCTTTGATCATGTCCTGGATTTCCGATTTAGTTTCCTCGGCCGCTTTCTTCCCGAGTTCCGGATCCATGCCGGCACCGAGACCCTTGGTCAGATTTTTCCCGATGTGAATTTTTTTATCTGCAAGCGAATGATGCAAATCCTGCGTATCAGTATTCATCGCAATGAAGGTCACTCCCTTCACTTTTGAATTAATCATGTGGTTCACGGCGTTTTTGCCGGATCCACCGATCCCTACCACCATAATGCGGGCAAAACTCTCTATTGCTTGGTTTACTTTTGGCATAAAATCATACTAGCACTACAATAAAAAAAAGCAAACCCATTAGGGCATTAATTGTTTTATGCCCAATTTTATTGAGTTTTTAAGGTCTTTGAAAATTCCTCCCAGTGCTCCTCTTGAATAATTGTCGCTGTCTCTGCCTCCGATGATGAGCCCAAGGACGGTGAACCAAGCCGGGTCGCGGAGTTTAGTTTTTATATTACCGAAAATTTCAGTTGTGCCGATGCAGGAGGGCAGTCCAAGTGCGGATTTGGCAAATTCCTCTAGACCCAGGGTGTTGGCTCCGCTTCCAACGAAAATAACACCGGCTGGCAGAAGTTCGGATCTTTTTATTTTTTTTAAATGATTGTCCACGAGCTCAAAGATATCCGAGAAGCGTGCCTCAATTATTTCGTCCAGTTTTTTCTTTGAGTATTCGGGTGTAATGTTGCCCAGCTTGAAACTCTCGGCCAGCTCGAGCGGAATTTTTAAACCGAGCGCGATGTCGTTGGTAACGTCACTGGCGCCGATGGAGAATGTGTGGGCAGAGAGGAGCGACCCGTTTTCGAAAACAGCGAGCGAGACCGTTTCTGCGCCGATGTTAATGAGCGCACTGCCGACAATTTTTTGTTTCTCCGAGAGAGCAATGTGACTTCCGGCAACCGGGGAGGCAACAACATCAATCGTCTCTACCCCAGCATCGGCTATCGCGGCGATCAAATCCTCCAGATGCACCGAGGAGTAAGTGGTAAAAAGAGCTTTTATTTCAAGCTTATTTCCGCGCATACCCTCGAGACGCCCAAGCACTTCAACTCCATCCAGCTTGTAAGAAAGAGGAGTAATTTGGATGATTTTCCGGTTATTTAAGCTCAAATTCTCCTCGCAATCCGCTAGCGCTTTATTGACGTCCAGGGTCGTAACCTCGCCGTCGGCCTTAGAAATAATGGCTACCCCAGAGCTCACGTATCCGCGAAGCGTTACATCACCTACCGAAACAAATGCCCGTTTAATTTTTACGCCGGAAGTTTTTTCGGCTAGGCCGACAGCTTGCCGGATTGATTTTACCGTATCGTCAAATTGGGTTATATAGCCATGCCGCATCCCGCCCGTCGGATATTCACCCACCCCAATAATCTTAGGATTTCGCTCTCCTTTTAAGAATTCTCCCACCACGACTCTGGTCGTAAGCGAGCCTACGTCTATGCCTGTCGAAATGTTCCTCATAGTACTTTTTCAGATATTTTTTCTCTGCTCTCTCCATTATACTGCCATGTCGCATTCCTTTCAAATGAAGCATGCCGTGGATAACCAGGAACCCCAAAAATTGTTTGTAGGATTTTTGGAATAGTTTTGCCTCCTTCTGCACGATGTCTCGGCAGAGCACTATCTCACCCTCATGCTTGCGGAGGGGGAAGGCCAAGACATTGGTAGGCCTGTCTTTTTTGCGATACTGCTTGTTTAATTCTCGCGATTTTCGGCTAGAGACAAAAGCAATCGACAAGGAATATTTCTTTCCCAAGATGTCATCTTTGATTTTCCTATACATAATTATCTTGAACCGATTTTGGTTCCAATTTTTCCGAGCTTGCGAAGAACTTCAATTTCGCGCCGGCGAAGCATACGCTTGAGCGCGCTCTTTTTTACTTTAAGTTTAGATTCTTTTCGTTCATTGTAACGGGCGCCTTTGACTTTGTGAATGATGCCTGATTCCTGGATGCGGCGAGAAAAACGGCGTAACACGCTGGCGTTATTTTCGTTTGGATTTTTTTTCACTTCGATCACCACTTTTGCCATTAGAGAAAGATTAGCATCCGGTTGACTTTTTGTCAAAAAAAGATAGTATCATGCTGTGCTTTAATTTAACGGCCATGCATCAAGCAGCAGATTACATAACTGAAGAAAAAAAACAGGCACTCCTCCGGGAGCTAGCGGAGCTCCAAGGCCCTAAAAGAAAAGAAATTCTGGAGAATTTGGCGTACGCAAAATCCCTGGGCGACTTGGCGGAAAATGCGGAATACCATCAGACCCGCGAGGAACAAGGCAAGCTGGAAGA
The DNA here is from genome assembly GCA_001787125.1 of Candidatus Nomurabacteria bacterium RIFCSPLOWO2_12_FULL_44_11. GTDB lineage: Bacteria > Patescibacteriota > Minisyncoccia > Phycocordibacterales > UBA9973 > UBA9973. Next base: position 8,368 of record MFVU01000012.1, on the reverse strand, counting down.
ACGTATTTCGAAAATCGAGCGGATTCTGCAGTTGTCACAAGTGGCCAAAAAAAGAGGCGGGGACGTCGTCGGGATCGGTTCGCGAGTGGTTGTGCAAAAAGTCCCGACTGAAAGTCGTGGATCCACGACCCACGATAAAATCGGGGTCGGGAAGGAGCTAGAAGAACGGACTTATGTTATAGTAGGATCAGAGGAAGCCGACATGGCTTTGGGCAAGATCTCGAACCGGTCGCCCATGGGCGTGGCCCTTTTTGGAAAGAAAAAAGGCCAGAGCATTTCCTTTCAAACTCCGAACGGAGTGGTGAATTATAAAATCATAAAAGTTTCCTAACCCACGCCTTTGGCGGGGCAAGAATAAGATGTCTTCAATTGATGAAATCAGGAGCGCTCGGTTGAAAAAACTCGAGCTTCTGAAAAAAGCTGGCGTCGATCCGTATCCCGCGGATGCAAAACGAGAGCTCTCATTCGCCGAAGCAGTACAAAATTTCGATCAACTGGCGAAAGAAAAAACTCTCAAGTGGCTCTCGGGCCGAGTGATGTCGATCAGAAGCGCTGGCGCGATCATTTTCATTACGCTCTATGATGGCACGGCGAGTTTTCAGGCACTCTTCAAGAAAGATGTTTTAAGTGAAGAAAAACTAAAATTTTGGAATAAAGTGGTAGATATAGGCGATTTTGTAGAAGTGCAAGGCACTTTTTTTGTAACGCAGAGGGGAGAAAAAACAATAGAAGTGCACGATTGGCGAATGCTCTCCAAGTCCTTATTACCTTTACCAGAGAAGTGGCACGGACTACAAGACATAGAGGAGCGTTTTCGCAAGCGATATCTGGACGTGCTGATGAATCCGGAAATTAAAGATATTTTTATAAAGAAAGAAAAATTCTGGGATGTTACGCGTAAATTTTTAAAAAGAGAAGGATTTCTGGAAGTGGAAACGCCGACTCTAGAGGTGACGACTGGCGGTGCGGAAGCGAGGCCTTTCCAGACGCACCACAACGACTTTGATATGGATGTGTATCTGCGTATTTCCGTGGGTGAGCTCTGGCAGAAAAGATTGCTGGCAGCCGGCTTCCCCAAGGTTTTTGAAATTGGCAGAGTCTACCGCAACGAAGGCAGTTCCCCGGAACATGCGCAAGAATTCACCGGCATGGAATTTTACGCGAGCTATATGGATTATCGGCAAGGAATGGAATTTACCGAACGGATGATAAAGGAAGTCGCGCAAGAAACCTTCGGCACTCTCCAATTTAAAACGCACGGGAAGAAAGTGGATCTTTCAAAAAAATGGGAACACATTCCTTACGTCGATACAGTTAAAAAAATGCTCAAGATTGATGTTCTCACTACGACGGAAAAAGAAATGATGAAGAAACTGGACGAGCTTAAAGTAAATTACGAGGGCACTAATAGGGAGCGCCTGACTGATTCCCTCTGGAAATACTGCCGAAAGCAAATCGTGGGACCGGCGTGGCTGATTGATGTGCCGAAATTAGTTTCCCCGCTTTCTAAGGCTAAGCCGGAGAATCCGCTTTTGACCGAGCGCGTCCAGTTAATTTTGGCTGGTGCGGAAATGACCAATGGGTTCTCGGAACTTAATGATCCGGTAGATCAGCGGGACCGTTTCGAAGTTCAACGTAAACTTATCGAAGGAGGGGATAAGGAAGCCATGATGCCGGACGAGGAATTCGTGGAGATGCTTGAATACGGCATGCCACCCGCCTTCGGCTTTGCCTATGGCGAACGTCTTTTTTCGTTCCTGGTTGATAAACCTCTGCGTGAAACTCAACTCTTTCCACTGATGAAGCCCGAACAAAATGTGACGGGTAAAAAACTGAGAATAAAAAAGGAATGACTCTCCCGGAGTACCAGAGTCTCGCGGCGCTCAAGAGCCCTGCGGATGCTATGGGGCTCACGACCCTACCCGACATACACCGCGCCTGACGGCGATCAGGCAACTGAATAGTGAGTGCACTACGCCGCCGGCACAATCGTGTCTGCGACTAACTCATTTTAATATGAAAAAGTATTGTCTACGTAAAACAGTATATGCTGGAGTTAGTAGACAACTTAAATAATTAAATATTAAAATTTTCACCTAATGGGGCTTAGTTAGTTTGACTCAAAAATTTTTACGTTGTGAGTTGAATAAGAACGATATTGTTCTCAACTTGTGAGGTGAGATGATGAGGACCTACCGACTTTTCACGATTGGGTTCGCCACGTTGTTCGCGGCGGCCTATGCCTTCGGTATGATGGATAAGTTCAATTGGTGGCTTATCCTAAGCTGGTGGCAAATCCCTCTTCTGTTTCTGATGTTCATCGTAGGCGGGCTGACCGGCATGATGATCGACAAGCGTGTCGCCCGTAAGGATGCGCGCGAGGAGGCGGATGAGACGTTCCGCCAGATGCAGGAGGTTCTCGGCAAGTCGGCGGTTGCCGCGATTCACGGATACATCGCCGCGAGCGAGTTGGAGAGAGTGCCAATGGAACCCGATCTCCAACTTTTCGCCCGGGCGGGGCTTCGGTATCTCGCGCAGGCCGCGAAGAATCCGAGCCCCATGAACGGGGACGCAGAGAAAGCGCGAAAGGATCGCGATACGCTCCGCGCCGGACTCCTGCATCTCGGCAAGCCCGAGCTTGCCTGGGTGCAGTTTTATGAGGGGACGGAGGTTCATCTTTCGCTCCCCAACACAAAACGCGCTCGGGCGACTAACCCCGGGCAGTAGGAGGGGACTTGCCCCTCAAACATCAGCGCACGCCGACGATCTCGAATTGGAAGATCGTCGGCGCAGTTATTTAACGAAAATTTTTATACTGATTTTTTCCTTACTCCCTCGAGTTCGTTTAGAGCATGTTTTGCAAGAGAAAAATCCCCGTTATGGATAGCCCTGTCTAATTCCCTCTGGAAATTTTGTCTGGCTTCTTCGATACTTCCTTCTTCAGGTTTTGCATAACCCCCTCGGTTCGCCGCATTTTCCATACCAAATTTATCCGGTCTCATATTCATATTTTTGTATTATAACCTAATCCGAAAATAAAGCCAAAAGCGCCCCCTGGAGGGTTTTTTGCTTCTGGTTGAAGTTATCCACAGTTTGGGCTTGGTGGTATTTAACGGTTAGAATATAATGTATATCAAGTGGGAAAATGTGGGAAAAATGTGGATAAGTTAATTTTATGTTAATAGGAGAATATATACATACCATCGACGAAAAAAACAGAGTATCTGTGCCGTTTAAGTTCAGAAAGAAGTTAGGCAAAAAAATTATTATTACTCCGGGGCTCGGGCAATGCTTGTTCATTTTTACAACAAAAGAGTGGGAAAAGGTTTCGAAAAAACTTTCTGATTCGGATTCCGATTTATCTTTCCTCCGCGCCGACCAGCGAAGCTTTAACCGCTACATGTTCGGCCGGGCGGCGGAAGTGGAAATCGATTCCATCGGACGCATGCTTCTTCCGGAATTTTTGCAGGACGGAATAAAATTGCGCGACAAAGCGGCCATCATCGGTGTCAAAGACCGAGTGGAAGTTTGGAATGAGAAGGCCTGGCGAGAACAGAAAGAGAAAGTATCCAAAGAAGCGGAAGACCTGGCAGAGAAATTGGCGGGACAGGGCGGCCGGGGAACTGATGCATAAGAGTGTTCTTTTACAAGAAGTTATAGGGGGACTTGGTTTAAAAGACGGCGCAACCGTGCTCGACGGCACTTTTGGCGCAGGAGGACATTCAGCCGAAGTTTTAAAAAGGTTTCCAGATGCGAGAATCATCGCGCTGGATGCAGATAATGGGGCGATAGCACGGGGGCAAGAAAAGTTCGGCGGCAAGATTTCGTTTCATAATTCGAACTTCCGAAATTTGGATCAAGTGCTGAAGCAGGCAGGAGTAGAGAGAGTTGACGGAATCATTTTGGATTTAGGTTTGAGTTCCGATCAATTGAGTCCGCCGGCTGGCGGATTTGGGAGAGGATTTTCTTTCATGAAGGACGAGCCCTTGCTCATGACCTTCGGGTCAAATGGAAACATGAAAGAAAATCCTTCCCCAGAAGTCCTGACGGCGGCAGATGTGGTCAATGATTGGGAGGAAGTTAATTTGGAGAAAATCATTCGCGGCTACGGCGAGGAGCGGTTCGCGAGAAAAATTGCGCGGGGCATAGCAGAGAGGCGAAAACTAGGGCGCATAAAAACGACGGCTGACTTGGTGGAGGTGATAGAGAATTCTGTGCCAGGAAGTTATAAGCGAGGAAGAATGCACTGTGCCACCAAAACTTTCCAAGCCCTCCGAATCGCGGTGAATGATGAGTTGGGGGCATTGAGTGAAGGGTTAAAGAAAGGGTTTGAGGTGTTGAAAAGTGACGGGCGGATGGCAGTAATAAGTTTTCACAGTTTGGAAGACAGAATTGTAAAGAGATTTTACAGGGAAAAGGTTAAAGAAGGGAGAGCAATTTTTCCGCCAAAGGCGGATCAGCCTCGGGCTGAAATAAGGAAACCAATTACAGCGAGTAAAGAAGAAATAATGATTAATCCGAGAGCTAGGAGCGCAAAACTAAGAATAATACAAAAAAAATGAGTGCAATTGCAATAAAAATGAAGAGTTATGCGGAAAATATGGACACGATGTTGGGCCGTAATCTTTCGAGTATTCTGCGTAATGCTCTTTTGTGCTCTCTGGGCGCTCTTGCAGTATTTTATGTTCTTCTTTTAGGCAACATGGTTATAAACATTATTGAACGCCGATCCCTCGAGGCGGAAGCGAGAGTACTAGAGCGCGAAGTCGGGGATCTGGAGCTTAATTATTTGTCCCTGTCTAAAAAAGTTGATTTATCCCTTTCTCGTTCACTCGGGTTCAAAGAAATTAAAGCAACCTTCGCCACTCGCCAATCACTCGGGAGCGCCAAGGTCGTGAAAAATGAAATCTAGTTTTCTTCCAAGAAGCAGAATTCTTCTTTTCTTCCTCTTGGTTTTCGCTATCGTACTGCTCGCGAAGCTTTTTTTGATACAAATAGTGCATAGCAATTTTTATACCGAAGCTGCTGAACGACAATATGCCACTCCTTCGGGGAATATTTTTGAACGAGGCACAATTTATTTTACACGCAAGGACGGCCAATTAGTTTCCGCAGCTACCCAGACGACCGGGTTCAAAGTAGCGATCGATCCCACAAAGATCACAGATGCCGAGGCCGTATTTCAAAAATTGTCTGCAAAAATTACTCTCAATCACGAGGATTTTTCCTTGAAGGCAGCCAGGGCGGGTGATCCATACGAAGAAATTGCCTTTCATCTCTCTCAAGCGCAAGCCGATAGTATTTCTGCGCTTAAAATTCCAGGCGTGAGCATCTTTAAGGAAAAATGGCGTCTCTATCCTGGAGAAAATCTCGCTGCGCACACTTTGGGCCTAGTGGGCTACAAGGGTGATGAACTGGCCGGGCGTTATGGTCTGGAGAAAGAATATAATTCAGTACTCGCGACCGGCAACCAAAATCCTTATGTAAATTTTTTCGCCGAAGTTTTTTCCAACATCAATCACACTTTTTTTGAAGACGAAGGCAAAACTGGCGATATTGTCACCACCATCGAGCCGGCCATTGAGGATTTTTTGGAAAAAAAATTGGCACAAGTAAAAGAAAAATATCAAGTCGATTCGGTCGGGGGCATCATCATGAATCCAGCGGACGGTTCCATTTATGCTCTGGCCGCACTGCCGGATTTTAATCCGAACGATTTCTCTAAAGTGAAACAAATCACTATCTTAAACAATCCGCTAGTGGAGAACGTGCTCGAATTCGGCTCGGTGGTCAAACCCCTGGTCATGGCTGCGGCGCTGGATGCGGGCGTGGTGACTGCGAAAACCACTTATAATGATAACGGCTCGGTTATCGTTGAAAATAAAGAGATATTTAACTTTGACAAGGAGGGACGAGGTCCCGGGACCAGCATGCAGGAGGTTTTGAGCCAATCCCTCAATACCGGCATGGTTTTCGTGTATAAAAAACTTGGCAAGGAGAGGTTACGGGAATATTTTCTCTCGTATGGCATCGATAAAAAAACAGGCGTTGACCTGCCGAATGAAACCGGCGGATTGGTGAGCAATATTTTGAAGAGTCCTCGAGACATTGAGTATGCCAATGCTTCTTTCGGGCAGGGTATTGCCCTCACCCCCATGGCCATGATCCGCGCGCTGGCCTCGCTCGGGAACGGCGGCAACCTCGTCGTCCCGCACGTAGTGAAGAAAATCAAATATGATGACGGTATGGAGAAAGAAATGACCTATCCGACATCGCGGGTAAAGATAAGTGAAGCTACCGGCGAGGAAATAACCCGAATGCTGGTAGAAGTTATGGACAAAGCGCTCAAAGGCGGCGCGACCAAAATGGAACATTACAGCGTGGCGGTAAAAACCGGTACGGCGCAAGTTGCCAACCGTGAAAGCGGAGGATATTATGAAGATAGGCATACGCATTCTTTTTTCGGATATTTTCCCGCCTACGACCCGAAATTTGTAGTTTTGCTTTATGCGGTGAATCCGAAGGGTATCCGTTACGCTTCGGAAACCTGGGCCGACCCCTTTATTGATATCACAAAATTTTTATTAAATTATTATCAAGTTCCTCCAGATCGCTAAAATAAAATAATGCGCCAGACCACCAAAAAAGTAATATCTTTTATCCTAAAGAGCGAAGCACGCTTGGCGCTTAGAAAATACAAACCTAAAATCATCGCTATCACCGGCTCGGTAGGCAAAACTTCCACCAAGGACGCCGTTTATGCGGCGCTCTCTCAGATTGCCTACGTGCGTAAAAGCGAAAAAAGTTACAACAGCCAGCTGGGATTGCCGCTCACTATCCTCGGGGTTCCCAATGCTTGGAATAATCCCTTAAACTGGCTTAAAAATTTTGCTAAGGGCAAATGGCTGATACTTTGGCCGCATCGTTATCCGAAGTGGCTAATTTTAGAAGTGGGCGTGGGCAAGCCCAACGACATGCGGGAAACCGCTATGTGGCTTAAGACCGACGTGGTAGTAATCACTGCGATCGGCGATACACCACCGCACATTGAATTCTTCGATTCGCGTGAGCATTTGATCGAAGAGAAGAGTGGGCTCATCAAAACACTGAAAAAAGACGGTCTGCTGGTTCTCAACATGGACGATGAGGCTGCTCTGGCGATGAAACACAAAACAAAAAATCGCGTCGTCACTTTCGGATTTAGCGAGGGTGCAGATGTCCGCGGTTCCGGCGAAAATATTTCTTACAATGCGAAGGGAGAGCCGGAAGGGATAGTTTTCAGGGTTGATGCAGGGGGGAACAGCTTGCCAATAGTTATCGAAGGGGTCTTTGGACGGAACCACATCTATGCGGCTCTTGCCACTCTCGCGCTCGCCCATGGATTGAAATGGAATATGCTGGAAGCGGCCAACGCGCTCAAAAAATATGATGTTCCGCCCGGTAGAATGCGCCTGCTCCAAGGAATCGAAGGCGCGCTCATCATCGACGATAGCTATAATTCTTCGCCTTTCGCCTGTGAGTCAGCCCTTAGAACCTTAGGCAGTGTTAAATGCCAGGGTAGGCGGATCGCGGTTCTAGGCGATATGCTCGAACTAGGTCGTCATACAGATGAAGCGCATAAATTGATCGGCCGGATTGCAAAGGAAAATGCCGAAGTGTTGGTAGTCGTCGGCCCCCGAGCGCAATCGATCAAGGCCGGGGCGATAGAGGCGGGCATGGCCGTGGAGGGAATTTTTGATTTTGCCAATTCGCGCGAAGCGGGAGAATTTATAAAAATGTTTTTGCGCACAGGCGACCTGATTTTAGTGAAGGGCTCGCAGGGCATGCGCATGGAGAGAATCGTGGCGGAAATTCTGCTGGACCAGAACAATAAATCAAAATTATTAGTCCGCCAAGACCCGGAATGGCTCCGGAAGGAGTAGGGAAAGAGCAAACGGACCGGTTGCACTGCTCCTGAGAGCAATGACCGGTCCGTGAACGGGGTTCTCATGGAACTCCGTATTTCTTCTTGATGTCGTTGCGGATTCGCCGCAACAGCACCAATACCACGATGAAAGCAAGAGCGCCTGTTAATTCTACCGCCGAGTCAGGCGCCACGAGGGAAATGACGGCAATGGCAGCCGCCACCAAGCCGATTCCGAGCAAGACGCGAACGGTCTTTGTCATGTGGGTTCTCCCTGAACGAGTTCGGCATCACTATAACATGAAATAAATTTTTGGGAAGTGGTGACCCTAACAATACAGAATTCAAAACTAATTACTGACTTTCTAATAGAATTAAGTAATAAAGGGTCTAAGTTTCCTATCTACCAAAAAAGCATATACTCCCAGGAACATAAAGTAAAGGAATCAATCCCCTAATGTTATT
>MFVU01000011.1 GCA_001787125.1 Candidatus Nomurabacteria bacterium RIFCSPLOWO2_12_FULL_44_11 | reverse complement strand
TTCCAATCAGTATTGATTTTACCGATGGTATCAAGAGTGCCGCCAGTAATCCAAATACAGGCAAAAAACTTTTAGAGAAATTGGGAATCAGGACAAAGTATATAGGGCTCGGGGTCGACCGTTTGGACTACGCCAAAGGAATACTGGAGAGACTAAAAGCCATAGAATTTTTCCTGGATGCCTATCCGGCCTATAAAGGAAATTTCACCTTTCTGCAGATTGCCTCGCCCTCTCGTGAGAATGTTCCGAAATATATTCAGTTCGGCGCCGAGGTAACCAAAGAATCTGAGCGGGTAAATAATAAATTTAAGACCAAAACGTGGCAACCGATTGTCCTGATTAAAGAACACTTTTCTCACGAAGAGCTCACCCCCCTTTTCGCCATTTCCGATTTCTGTATGGTAACTTCTTTGCACGATGGAATGAATCTGGTAGCAAAAGAATATGTTGCAGCTCGGGACGACGAGAATGGCGTTTTGGTCTTGAGTAAATTTACTGGTGCCGTTCGCGACCTGAAGGGCTCTCTCGTGGTTAATCCCTACAGTGCCGAAGAAACGTCCGAGGCGATTCATGCCGCCTTAAATATGTCATCCGTAGAACAGCATAAACGAATGAAAAAAATGCGGGCAGCCGTGAAAAATTATAATATTTTTCGCTGGTCTGCGGAGTTTATTAAGGCGATAACCAGTTTGAGCTAGCTGTGGAATATGTCTTTAAAAAATTACCGACTATCAAAGCGCAACTGCAAAAATCGCGGTTCGTGCTATTGCTCGATTTTGATCTTACTCTTTCCCCTTTAGTTAAAAATCCAGCAAAAGCTATCCTTCCAAAGGATACAAAAATTATACTGAAGGGACTTTTAAGGCATATCTTAATAGCCGTTATTAGTGGTAGAAAATTGGAAGGTATCAAAAGAAGGGTAAATATTCCCGGGATAATCTATGCGGGCAATCATGGTCTGGAGTATGAGATGAACGGTGTTATCAAAAATACGCTAATCTCAAACACATCTCACGCTGGACTTAAGGTCGTTAAAGGTAAATTCTTAAAATTAAAAAGAAAGTATAATGGAATTTTTATTGAGGACAAAAAAACTATTCTTGCTCTTCATTATCGATCAGTCACATCTAAAGATAAGCCGCTCCTTTTGAAAAATCTGAAAGAAATCAACGTTCTATTGGGGAAATATCGTCTTTTGGGTGTTTTATATAAAAAAACTTTTGAAGTAAGACCTACTAGTAAAAAAGACAAAGGAACAATTTCCTTGTTTATTATAAAAAAAATGCACGACCCAAAAAATTTAATCTATATCGGTGATGGTAGAACAGATGAAGATGCTTTTGTCGCATTAGAGAGAAACGGAATTACGATACGTGTCGGTAAAAATAATAAGAGTAAGGCAAAATGGTACTTGCGTAATCAAAAAGAAGTAAATAAATTTCTTAGATGGTTGCTAAATCTTTTGAACCACAGAGATAAGTCATTTAGATAAATATTGGTTATAATAATTACACGAGACGGCCCGCCAGTTATGAAAAAAATTATAGTAATAATTTCAGCTGTTGCATTAATTTTAGGAATTGGATTCTTTCTATTTAAAAATGAGCCGCAAATTATTAATTTTCCTCCCCAGGGCAAAACTATTGTCGCTTTCGGTGACAGTTTAGTAGAAGGAGTAGGTGCAACTGCCGGAAATGATTTTGTATCGCTTCTATCGCAAAAAATCGGCGAGCCGATTGTAAACATGGGGATTGCCGGAAATACTACGGTAGATGGCCTAGCGCGTGTAAGTGCCGTTAAGGCGCAAGATCCTAAAATAGTGCTCCTGCTTTTAGGTGGAAATGATTTTTTGCGCAAAATTCCGTTAGCGGAAACTTTCAAAAATCTAGAAGAAATTATTTTGAAACTTCAGGCGGAAGGCGCGGTAATAGTGCTTTTAGGCGTACGCGGAGGAATTTTAACTGACCAATATGATACTTATTTTGAAAAACTCGCAGGAAAACGCGGAACGTTTTATGTGCCAAATGTCTTAGACGGCCTGATAACACACTCGGAATTTATGGATGACGGCATTCACCCGAATAATCTAGGATATCAAAAAATTGCCGAGAAGGTGTTCCCGGTTTTGAAAAAAGCATTAGGCAAGTAATTTTTGAAACTCTCCTTCGTTTAGAATTTTCACTTAAGAATAACCTGCCCAGATATCTTAATTGAAATGCCGCTCGAATTCTTCGTACTATGCAATTATGTGGGCAATCCCTCCCTCTCCCTTCATCAATGGGAAACAAGGCGTTTAAAAATTGTGCTATAATTGAGCAATAATCAAGTCGAAATTTATTATTTATATAATTTGAATTTTATGTCTGATATAAATACATTAAGAAATGACGTACGCTGGTGGACAGAGGAGCTTCGTGTTCGTCAAGAAAAAGTTAGAGAAGCGATTGAAAAACTCAGAAGGCGACAGGATGAATTAATGCGAGCGGAACGAGAGGACGCCGAAAAAACATCACACCAAAAAGCGGCTTAGGGCATTTTCAGGAATTCTGTCTCATCTAAAATTCTTACTCCTAATTTTTCCGCATTCGTTAGTTTAGAACCTGCATCGGCTCCTGCCACTACGTATGACGTATTTTTGGAAACCGAACTGGAAACTTTGCCCCCTTGTGCTTGGATTCTCTCCTTGGCAATTTCACGGGACATGCCCGCAAGTGTACCGGTTAATACAAAAGTGAGGCCGGTAAATTTGCCTCTCTTTTGTTTTTCCGCTTTCTCCACCACTACACCATTTTTTTCTAATTTTTTTATAAAATTCAAGTTATTTTTATCGCGGAAAAAATTATAAACGCTCTTGGAAACTGCCGGGCCGATATTTTCTATACTATCTATCTCAGCAAGGACTCCCCTTGCTGAGGAGATTAATTTCTCAAGAGTGCCGAAATGAAGTGCTAAGTCCCGCGCAGTCTCCTCCCCTACATGGAGGATTCCCAAAGCCCAAAGGAATTTGGCGAGCGGAATTTTCTTTTTACTTTTTATTTCGGTGATTATATTCTCGGCCGATTTCTCTCCGAAGCGTTCCAAATTTTCTATATCCTCTTTTTGTAGAGTAAAAATATCTGCCGCATCAGTAATTAATCCCTCGTCCTTGAATCGACGTAAAATTTTTGGACCCATTTCATATATATCAAATACGGAAACAAAATGTTCTAAATACCGTTCATCTTTGGCCGGACACTTTTTGTTCGGGCAGTAGTACGCTACGGAAAAAGAAGAATTCTTTAACATTCCTCCAGCAAGCTGGACCCTTCCGTCTGCAAAATTCTCCTTTTTCTCTACACGAGTTCCGCAAGTTGGGCACTTTTCGGGAATTTTTACTGGCTTCTCTTTTCCAGAACGCATGCGAGTTAGGACTTCCACCACTTTCGGGATCACATCCCCCGCTTTCTCAATCACTACCGTATCCCCTATTTTAAGATCCAGCCGTTTTATCTGATCCATGTTGTGAAGCGTCGCTTTAGAGACCCTCGAACCGGCCACAAAGGTGGGCTCAAATATCGCAAGCGGAGTAAGCACGCCCGTGCGGCCCACATTGATTTTCACATCACGCACTACCGTTGTTGCCCGTTCGGCCGGATATTTGAAGGCCACAACATACCTAGGGGCTTTGCCGACTACCCCCAAGGTCTCCTGTAATTTCAATTCATTCACTGACACTACCACTCCATCCGTGCCATACGGAAAATTCTCGCGAACTTTTTCAAATTTTTTTATAAAATCAATAACTTCCTCCAAATTTTTGCATACTGTTTCGTGACTATCTACTTTAAAACCAATATCTCGAAGTAAGGTATGTTTACCTGAATGTGTTTGCAAGGGAACTTCAAAATTTTTCTCGCGGAAGGTTCCGCCCGAAGGGTGGAGTAATGCGGAAAAATTTTGAAATTCCCCGTAAATATCATAAGCAAAAAAATCTAGCTGGCGTTCGGCCGCGAGTTTGGGGTCCAGCTGGCGCAAACTCCCCGCGGCGGCGTTGCGTGTGTTGGCAAACGGCGTTTTGCCTTCTTTTTTATTTTTCACATTTAATTTTTCAAGCGTTGCCTTGGACATGACGGCTTCGCCGCGGATTTCAAGAGAATTACCACCCCCTGCCCCCTCCCTGCCCGTCCGGTAGGCGGGCTTCACAAGGCGGGGAGGAAGCATGAGAGGGATTGAATTGATAGTTTTTAAATTCTCGGTAATATCTTCCCCAATAAATCCGTCTCCGCGCGTGGCCCCCCGCATAAATTTGCCGTTCTCGTAAATTAACGAAACTGCCAGCCCGTCAAATTTCACTTCGCAGAAATAATTAAATTTGGTACCGGCGGGCAGGAGTTTCTTTATTCTCTTTTCCCATTCATTTAGTTCCTCAATATTGAAAGCATCGTTTAGGGAAAGCATCCGAGTTTGGTGCTTTACTTTTACGAATTTAGGGAGCGGCTCTCCGGCCACGCGATTCTCCGGCGCATTAGGGTCGGTAAACTCTGGATATTCTTTTAGGAGGTTTTTAAGCTCGCGGGTTAAAGAATCATAGACCTCGTCGGTGACAGCCGGCGCGTTTTCTACGTGATACGCCTGCCGCAACCGCACGATTTCAGCTCGCAGTTTCTGTATTCTTTTTTGCGCCTCGAGCTTGCCCATCTCGTACGCAATTATAACATTTTTCAGCTACGGAATTAGTATGCCTCAAGCTCGTATAGCCCTATCCAGTTAACGGTGCTTTCAGCAGAAACTTTAATTTTCTGTAAATTAGTATTGGCCGGAAGTGAAATTTCAATTTTGTGAGAGTTTGGGACACCATTTGGTGATGCAGTACTCTCCGCTAAAGTTGAGTAAGAACCATTATATCCTTCAATTTTCCAATGATTGATATAGGGGCTATCGTCGCCATCTCCTAGAATGCCATTATTACCCCAATAATCATAACCATAACAACCATTGTTGCCTGGTATATGTGTGGGTTTGCATAATACAACGCGTATTTGCGAGACAAGAACTGAACTTCCTAAATCTACCTCATATGACCAAGTTCTACCATCAGGAGCACCGGGATAAACTTGGCTAATGTAATTACCATCCGTTAGGTTAGAAAGAGGATTCCCGCTCTGCGATACCCCGGTACAGGCACCCGCGATTGCGCATCTTCCAAGAGCAAGATTGCGATGCGTGCCGTATCTCACATCCAGCTCGCGTTCTACCAAGCGTGAACTGGTAGAGCCACAAGAACCATCCCCGCCTAGGTTATACCCTCTGGAGGTTACCAGTGTATTGACGATTGAAGTATCAGCGAACCACTCTTTGAAAACCGTTACCTTTACACAACTTTTGTTTGTATTGCCGAGGGCCAGCATGGTGAAGTCGTAACTGGCCGTTGTCCCGGAAGTGGAAAAAGTAGGGACAGTGTTATTGCAACTAATAGTGAGATTCGGGTTGGTTGTTTGAGCCGGAAACTTGGCGGACTTGTCTTCATAAAGTGCGCACTCCACGCCTACGTCCGCAGCAAAAAATGAGTCATTGGAATCCTGGGCAGAAGTGCTGAAATTAAGTTCTTTGAGCGCAATATTGGAAATACCAATAGCGATAGCAAATAAAATAGCGGTCAAGGTAACTGCAAATAAAAGCACGAATCCCTTATTATTTTTTATTTTTTGTTTTGACATTATTTTATTCAACCCATCTAAATAATGTTTCTGAAAAAGTTATATTGTAAGCGCCAGACCCTTGATTCCAAAAAACAGTGGAGGAAATTTTCGTTTCATTGGCATTAATTTGCTGTGATTGAATCTTGCGAATAAAGCCGGAATTTGTACCTGAAGAATAACCATACACGCCTGTTACGTTATCATAATTGAGTGGCGGGCAAGCTCCGTTGGTTTCAGTACAAGGAAGTATCCCTATTCCTGCCATCGGCATATTAGGATTAGAAAAAGCACTCGAAGGAAGATCAAGAAAATAACAGCCATTTGCACTATAGCAAGTTACATTACTTAAATTACTATTAAAATTAGCCCAGCCAGTTGTAGGGTCAACAGAATAAAGCACCTGGGTATCGCGTAGGTTTCGCACATATTCAATCCCTTCCTGCGCCAGATATTCGGCAATCAGCTTTTTTTTGGCATAATCGATATTGGAAAGACCCTGGCCCAACGACACCAACATGGCCAAAACCGACAAAGTGAAAATGGAAACGGCCACCAGGGCTTCCACCAATGTAAACCCGCTTTTTCTATTTTTTTTGAAAAGTTTCCGCAACATAAATTAAATATCGATTAACCTCTGCGACACGGAAGTTTGCAAGGAAAATTTTGTATCCACTCCTTTGTAAGTTATGGTGCCGACTAGCCGGATAATCACGAATGGTTGCTGGTAGTCACTGCTTCCCGGGCTAGGAGCGCCTAATACAGAAAACGGCGAGTAGGATGCCGAAACTGTTTGAATGGTTACCTCATCGAGAGTTACCGGAATAAAATTGGCGCCGCTATCCGTGGATTTATATATTTTGCCGCCGGTAACCGAATATGCCATTTGGTTAGTATCTGCAGAACTATAAGTTTGAGGCTTGAAAATTATTGCCCAACCTTTAGCGCAACTTTGAGGAACTCCGGTTACCACGGGCCCGGATGCAGAAATATCATAACAACGATAATCATATCCCGTTCGTAAATTCCTAGAAATATCATCCATAATGAAACTAAGGTTATCCAAAATAGAGCGCAAATCCTGGGTCTTTCTGCTGACTAAATTTGCATTCAAGAGCGAAGTCATCCCGAACATGACCACAACTAAAAAGAGAGAAATAGCGATCATGGTTTCGATGATGGTATAACCTCTCTGCTTTGTTATGTGTTGTGCGTTGTGTGCCATATGTCTAATTAATTTATTTGAATTCGGCCGGAAGAATAAATTTTTATATAAGCGATCGCGCCCTTGGGTGAAACTATCTTGATTTGAGTATAATCGACATTGAAAAGAAAGGGGCCTATCCCGGCTACCGTAGGTTCTAACCCGGGCCTGGTAAAGGACATATGAAAACCGTTATTGTGAACTGTGCCGACAGAATCACCTAAGAAGAATACTCTGATTTCTGAAATTGTATTGCCTTTAGTGATATTAATTTTCTCAATACATTCCGTATCTACACCAGGCACGCAATTAAGAGTACCTGCGAACCCCGTAGTGTAAATTTGTTCTTGATTTAGATCGCTGAAGTAAATAAAGGCTTTGTTGTTCGCCGTAGGAGCAAAGAATAAACCATAGGACGGCTTCCAGCCGGCCGGGGCGGAGAGAAGTGTCCGGCCAAAAGAAGCGTCCTTTTGCGCCTGTACTGCTTTTAAGGCAATATCATTAGCCAAGGCCTTCATATCCACTCTGTCTTGGAAACTGTGGTAACTGTATAAAGAGACCCCGGTTAATACGCTAAAAATCGTAAAAACCACAATGAGTTCTATGTAGGTCATGCCTGATTGAGAATTAGGAATTTTCATTTTCAGAAAATTGGGAAAAGATGGAGCTCAAACAAAAACGCAATAACGGCTCCCAGAACCAGAAATGGGGCAAAAGGGATTTCGCTTTTCATCCCATATTTTTTGGTAAGCGCAATAAGAAGAGCCCCCAGGACAGCCCCCGACCAAAATGCCACTACCACTCCCGAGAGTCCGCGCGAGAGCCCCAGAAGCCAGCCGAGACCCACTGCGAGCTTAGCGTCTCCGAGTCCCATCCAAGTGCCGCGTGAAAGAAACCAAATGGCAGCAAAAGGGAATGCGATGAGTGGCCCGGCCAGAAAATCCCAAAGTCCCGGCAGGTGCGGGTAAAAACCGTAACTGGTGAAAAAAAACAGCCCAAGAAAAGCTAAGATGCCGAAAATAAATGCAAGCATATCCGGAATGATTTTGTGCTTGAGGTCGTAAACCGCAACAACAATCAGGAGAGAAAAAGCAGCGCCGTAATACGCGTACGTGAGAGCGAAAGGCAGGGTATAAAGAAAGAAAATGTCTTGAAACTTAAGAAACAGGAGAGCAAAAATGACTCCGGTTAGAAGTTCCACTGCCGGATATTGCCAAGAAATTTTGGTTTGACAATTTTTACAGCGCCCGCCGAGAATTACGAAACTGAGAAGCGGGATGAGCTCGTGCCAGGAGAGAGTGTTTTGGCAGGACATGCAGGCGCTCCGCCCGCCGAAAGTGCGAGCAGTGTTATAGCGCAAAATTACCACATTCAAGAAACTCCCGATAATCAGGCCGAAAATAAAGAAAATGGCTGTAAGAGTGGCAAGCATAATTTAAGGTTATTGTAGCATGCTCTGGAAAGCAAAACTATTGGCAGACGGTTTCGTTTAAACCCAAGGCCATGGTAGTTTCTTTAAAAAATCCGGTCGAATCTACGCACCAACCGGAGTTGCCTGGATTTTTAAGAGCAACCATCGCGGCCCAGGCGGGATCACCATTATGACATACGGCTGGTCGCAGAGTATAAGACCATGCGAGACCGGTGACGTTGGGCGGAATTGAGGAAAACTGTTGAGCCGCATTCAAAAGCATGGGATAAATACCGCTTACTCCGTTGGCGACTTGATTCTGCACACAGACATTGTTATAACTCCAGTCATTTGAACTTGCGTACAGCTCTGCCTGTTTTTGAGCATTGTTGAGCGCCTGCTTGATGGCCACGTCCGCACTTCTACTCCGGGCGCTGTTTAGCGCCGCAAAAACAACGGCAGAAGCGAGGCCGATGATAGCTACCACTACCAGAAGTTCGATTAAAGTGAAGCCCGTTTTAAAAGCTTTCCCCATATATACAAAACATTATATCATGGGAATTGAGAACGAACATTCCAAATTCTACAAGCAGAGGTAATCCCCAGCTCCAATAAAGGAAGCGGCTGCCTGTTTAGATACGTTAGTGCTATCCACACACCAGTATTGCCCTGAAGTACTGAGCGGAACTTCGGCTCCCCAGGCAGTGGCGCTTTGATTGCAGGTCGCGGTACTGGCGGCACTGGCTGCACCCACGACATAGGTGCCGGATCCTGCCAGTCCAGCGGCTTTGGCGGCAGCAGAAACAAGAGGGCCCACTCCAATTCCTCCACCTCCTACGGCTCCCGATCCACAGACCCCCGTGTACGAATTGGCCCCAACAGTATTGTAATAGACCTCCCCTTGCGAGCGAGCATTGGCCAAGTTTTGCTTTACTGCTCCATCCGCTCCTTTCTTTCGCGCATCCCCCAAGGAGGCGATAACGATAGCAGCCAAAATGGCGATGATTGCAACCACCACCAAAAGCTCAATCAAAGTAAAACCTCTCCTAAAATTTATTTTCCTCATAGAATTATTTTAACTGATAATGAATACTTGTTATTGCCTTCATTATACCACAATTATTTTACGCGCAACAGCAAAAAGAGTCCCGGGAAGGACTCTTTTTGTAAAATACCAAAGTATTTAGCTCAAATTATGGAACACAGGCAGCAGAAGCAAGAGCATAGATAGTCGTCCCCGAAAGAGATGCCCCGGAGCTATCCACACAATAGAAAGCATTGGTACTTACCCCAGATGCTCTTAAAGCCCATTTGGTGGCTGTGGCTGCGTCAACTGAAGCAACAATAGCTGTTGCTCCCGAGTTACACGCGCCTTTAACCAGTCCGTCCAGCCCAGAGACACTAGCCGCTGCTGTGAACATCCCCCCGTTCGTAGCATAGGATGGGGTACAACCAGGAGAACCGGGCGTAATGTCCACACCAGCTGCGTTTGTAGCTGTTGTAAGCGTTGTATAGCCAGTGCCATAGTTGTTGTTGGTAGCATAATAGAGCTCCGCCTGGCCTCGCATATTTGCCAGCTGGGCAAAAATAGCGGCATCCTTGCCTTTGTTTCTAGCGCTATTTAAGGATGCGAGCACTACTGAAGCCAAGATACCGATGATAGCGACCACGACCAAGAGTTCAATCAAAGTGAAACCCTTTTTAAAATTCATTTTCATAATTTATTTTTATTAATAATAATTTCAGCCCGAGGCTGATCCGCCTTTGGCGGAAAACTGATAATAATTCGACTTGTTTTCAATTTGCCTATTATAACATATGTGCAAGAAAGTTATCCACAGGGCAGTAGAGCAAAGCTCACTAGCCTGCAGGCACCCTAACTAATCGACCCAGCCAAGTTATAGATAGGTACCAATACCGAAACCAGAAGTATCCCCACCCCAAAGCCCAAAACCACGATCATCACTGGTTCTATCAAGCCGACCAGAGTATCTACGGCGCCATCCACTTCGCGTTTATAGAAATCAGTCAGGGTCTTTAAAATATTGCCCAAAGATCCGGTCTCTTCGCCTACTTTGATCATTTGGATCATAAGATTTGGCACCTCTTGGTTGTGTTTTTCAAAAGCGGCCGAAAGCGAGAGTCCGGATTTCACGCCTTCCGCCACTTGTTTTAATATATCCTTGTAGACCCGGCTGCTCACGACGTTTGAAGTGATATCGATGGCGCGAATAATTGGCACCCCGGAGGAGAGCATGGTATCTAGGTTATCCGATATTCTGGAGAGGTAGAGTTTTCGATACAGCCCCCCGATAAGCGGAGTAGAAAGGCGCACCTGATCCAGATAGGCCTTGCCTTTCTCGGTCACGGCAAGCCGCCAGAGCCAGATTCCGAAAAGAATCAGAAAGATAACAACAATAAAGCCGTAGTTCACAAAAAAGTTCGACAGAGCGATGATGATTTGAGTATAAACAGGCGGCTCCTGGCCGGAGTCGAGAATAATCACAGAGAGCTTCGGAATCACCACTACAAACATGAGCGCCATCACTACAAAAAAAGTGAAAATGACGAAAATTGGATAAATCATGGCATTGCGGGTTTTCGAGGTCAGAGAATACTGCCGGTCCAGATATTCCGCCAGATGGAGAAAGGTTTGATTGAGTTTACCTGTCTCCTCCCCGACTTTGACCATGTTCACGTAAAATTCAGAGAATACATCCGGATGGCGAGCCAGAGCGCCGGAAATGGAAACGCCCGCTTGCAAATCGTCGCAGACCTGGGTGAGCTTTCGGCCTAGAAGTTTGTTCTCGGTATTGGTTGCGAGCAGAGTGAAGGCCTTGAGGGCAGAAACTTGGGCCTCAAATAATGTGGCAATTTGGCGAGAGAGAATAACCACATCCTTCATCTTGACCCGATCAAAAAAAGTCATGGAGAGAAATGATTTTTTCTCATCCTCGTTTTTGATCGAAATAACAATAAAGCCGCGGCGCTGCAAGCCGCTGATTGCCATGTCGCGATTAGGCGCGTCAATTTCCCCTTCCCTGTTCGCGCCGCCTTCGTCTATTGCTTTGTATTTGAATAGCATGGCGCTAAATCATTCGCTCCAGCCCCTTGGGGTTTAAGGAATATTGGTAAGCATTCTCGATAGAAATTTCTCCAGTGCGCACCAGTTCAATAAGAGAGTGGTTGAGGTCCATCATTCCGCTCTCTGAACCAGTTTCGATAACTACATCTATTTCATGAGTCCGCTTCTCCCGGATCAGATTGCCCACAGCATTATTGTTAAGCAAAAGCTCATAAGCCGGAATGAGTCCGCCCGCAATACGAGGGATCAGGCGTTGAGAGAAAATACCCAGGAGCGAGGAAGCCAGCTGGGAGCGGATTTGGTCTTGCTGGTAGCCCGGAAACGAATCGATGATGCGGTCGATGGTCTGCGAGGCATTGTTGGTATGGAGCGTGGATAGAACGAGGTGTCCGGTCTCCGCCGCAGTCACGGCCGTGGAAATGGTCTCTGGCGTGCGCATCTCACCAATCATGATTACATTTACATCTTCCCGAAAAACCGACTTGAGCGCGGTGTGGAAATCCGAGGTGTCAATACCCACTTCCCTCTGGCTGATGATAGACTTATTGGGAATGTAGGCGTGCTCGATCGGGTCTTCAATGGTTACAATATTACGCGCCTGTTCATTATTTATGAGATTAATCATAGAGGAAAGGGTGGTTGACTTTCCCTGCCCGACCGGACCCACTACCAGAAAAAATCCCTGTTTTTTTCGAGCCAAATCGGCCAAGGCAGTAGGCAAATGGAGCTCAGCCAGTGTTTTAACTTTTGGCACTAAACGAAAAACCAGGCAAATCAACCCTTTTTGAAAGTAGGCGTTGCCTCGAAGCCGCGCCTCTCCGCGAAAATCGTAGGAAAAATCCAATTCCTGTGTTTCCATAAATCGGTCAACTTTCTTTTTCTCGAGAATTTCATTGAGAAATCCGAGCATGTCTTCCTGGGTCAGTACCGGATTTTTTGATAAAAAAATTAATTCCCCGGATACACGAAGAGCTGGGACCCGACTAGCACCCAAGTGTAGGTCCGACCCATTTTCGCGGATCACAGTCAAAATAAGTTCTTCAAGCTCTTTTTTATAATTCATCTCAATAATTATTTTTTACTCTTGGCCATTATCCCTGTTACTTGTTCGATCACTTCCGCCGGAGTGGAATTGGCCTTGACGATATAGCCGGCCACCCCCAAACTATTGCCCCGGTCAATATCTTGCTGTTCGCTTTTATTGGACAAAATTATCTTCGTCGAGTTCGGAGACAAATTCTCTGCTCTCATCTTCTCCAGCATCTCAAAGCCATCCATGTTTGGCATGATAATATCAAGAAGCATAATGTCGGGATTGAGCCCTCCTTTTAATTTCTCCAAGGCCTGCGCACCATCGGTCGCAGTGTGAACTTCAAAGTTGTTTTGGCTAAACTTGAGTGCGTACATATCCAAGAGAAAACTGTCATCATCTACTATGAAAATTTTACTTTTTAACTTTTCCATATATTTTTACAGCTACTTCTAATTATATAATAAAAGGGACCTTTATGTTTTAGGGTTGTGGACAACTCCACGCTCTGTTTTATTCGTTTTCATTGGCAAAATTATAAACCTCCGTGTAGGGAATGATACCCTCGACTGATTTGAGCATAGCATCTTCGCGCATCATGAGCATGCCGTTTTTCCGTGCGATACGATAAATCTCGGAATTGACCGGGGTTTTCAAAATGACTTCCTGCATCTCCTTATCTACCTTAAACATTTCAAAAACAGCGATACGCCCACGAGTACCGGAAGGACACTCGCCCGAAGGAACTGTCTCATACATTTGATCTTTGATAACGATGTTCTTTCTGAATTCCGCGGGAAGATCTTTGAGCTGCTCGGTGATTTGCAATCGGATACTTGCATCCATCGGAACTTGTTTGCGGGAAGAGGGACAAGTGAGCCGCGCTAGGCGCTGGGCGACCGAGAGAATTAGAGTGGGCGAAATGAGGTAAGGATCGACACCCATATCAACCAGACGAGGAATCGCCCCGATGGCATTATTGGTGTGCAATGTGGAAAAAACCAAATGGCCGGTGAGCGCTGCTTGAATGGCAAGTTGGGCAGTTTCCTTATCGCGGATCTCCCCTACCATGATCACATCCGGATCCTGACGAAGGATCGAACGCAACCCCGAAGCAAAAGTGTAGCCGATTTCCGGCATCATCTGGGACTGATTGATATCCGGCATATGATATTCCACCGGATCTTCCAGAGAGACGATATTGCTTTTCTCCTTATCGAGCTCATTCATCATCGAATAGAGGGTGGTGGATTTACCTGACCCAGTCGGGCCGGTAATGAGCACAATGCCGTAGGGTTTGGTTAATGCTTCTCGCATTAATTGTAGGTTGGCGGGCGATAACCCAAGCTGGTCGAGTGGTTTTACTCCTTTTTCCGCATCCAAAATACGCATGACCACTTTTTCTCCATAAAAGGCCGGCATGGTGGAAACGCGGAAATCGATTTTGCGCCCGTCCATGTTGGTGCTGAAAGATCCGTCTTGGGGTTTTCTTTTCTCGTCCAGGCGTAATTTGGAAAGAATTTTTATACGGGCAACAATGCCGCTGTAGACATTGGTCGGCAAGAGGAGCGTGGTGTGCAGTGCCCCGTCCACGCGGAAACGAACTTTCACTTTCTCACCAGTGTGTTCGATATGGATATCAGAGGCGTTGGCTTCGATCGCATTGCGTAAAATCACCGCCACAATCTTGATAACTGGAGCGTCCTCAACAATTTTTGCATTGACGCCGAGTTTTACATCCTTGAGCTCTTTGTTTAAGCTCTCTTCGCTCATGCCCTTAATATCTAAGGTGGCATCTCTGTCTAATTCATCCAAGGCCTCCTCCACTTGGCTGGTTATGCCTTTGTAATTTTCCATCACTTTGCTGTAATCGCTTTTGGAAATAAGAAAAATTTTGAAAGGAATGCCGAGCTTGGCGGAGATAAATTGCAGGGCATCCATGGCCTGGATGTTCTCTGGGTCAATGACGCCCACTTCCAAAACCCCATCTTGTAGACCAATCGGGGCAAAATGATAGTTGTTGGCCGAATACTCTGGGATATACTTGAGGAGATCGAAGGACATTTTCTCCGTGTTGACCGTCTTGGTCGGCATCGCGAAATATTCCCCTTTCACTACCAGCACCTTTTCCTCGGGAATTCCCGCTTCAAGGAGAGCATCGTCGAGGTTACCCTCAAACTTCTCCTGCGCGCGATTTTTAATCTCGCCTATTTGGCTTTTTTTAATTAAGCCCTTTTTAGCTAATTCTTCTAGAAAACTCATGATTAATTTGCCGTTCCTCCTTCGAGAGAGGTATCAGACACTACCGGCGCAAAACTATTGTCCGAACCAATAGGAGCGAAGGGATTGGGTCTGCCTTCATTGCCTTCTTGAATAAGGACAATGCTTGAATCATGCAAAGTAGCAAAGGCCGGATCGGAAAAAATACCGTCGTTTAGTTTGATATTCTTAATATTCAGAAGCAGAGATAAAAACTCCTGACCGACTGCGATCTCTTGGCTGGTTTCAGGCGGAGTTACCCCGGGGACCGGGGTATTGGTTGTAGAAACTAAATTATCTTCCTCGGGAGAATTTTTAATGAAAAAAATATAGACCAAAATGAGGGCGATCCCGATAGTAGCAAATATTATTATGTTCTTAATCTTTGGCATTGGCTTTGTGGTTTTAATTTTTTAACCAGTAGGTTTTAATTTTAAATCGGTACTGGTATGTTTGTGAGGTGGCTGCGTTTAGATTATCGCCCGAGGAAGAAAAATCAATCGAGGATACATCAACGATTCGGAGATTGGACTCCAGATCTTTTAGAAAGGAGATCAGGTTGACATAAGTGCCGGCGGTTGAAAACTCCAAATCCCAAACCCCATAATCACTGGAGACGGAATTAATAATCCCGCCCTGTATTTCGCCGGCATCCGCAGTGGCAATTGGAGCCACGTTATATTTTACATCCCTCAAGGTCATGCCGTAAGGCGCTGCAATATTCTCAATTTCGAGGATCAGGCGAATATTATCGACATTCTCTGGCAGAAGTTTTCTCAATTTCTCCAAATTATCGCTTCCGATTGAATTGAATTTTTGGGTCAACTTGTCGCGTTCGTTTTCGAGCGCTTTGGAATTGGCCAGTGCCTCATCGTAGGATGCCTGAGTCGCCCGCAATTCTGCGATTTCATTGTAGAGCGGAGTGGTAAAGGTAAAAAATACCGCAACGGCTATCCCCACCAAAACAATTGGCATAATGAATCTGGTCATGGAGTTGTACTGCTTGCCCGCTTGAGCATTTCCTTGTAATCCACAAAGGTAGGATCGACCGAGAAGTCCAGATCGAAAGTAACGTTGCCACGCTCATCGAGAACTAGGTTGGAAAAAACAGGATCGATGATATTTCTATTTTTGGGAAAAAGATCGGACTGGAGCGCCACGGAACGGTAACCAACTGCTACTCCGTTCATTCGCACCTTCACTTTCGGACTGCCGGTGTTGTTGAGATTATAACTGAATTTGGTATAACGAACGGTTTTGAGAGTAATCTCTTCCAACGCTTGAAAGATAGGCGAGATAGCTATGTGTTTGGACAGAACTTCCGACGCGGCCTGCAGGCGCTTGTCCACCAACTGCATCTGGGCTATTTTGGCCGGCTCGAATCTATTCTGGGCTAAACTCAAATCTTTTTTATTTTGCTCGATGGTTTTTTCCAGTGTTCCTTTGTAAAAGTAAAGACCACCGGAACCGATCAGCACAGCAAACAAAAGAAACAAGGCGGCGGTCATCAAAAGACCAATCGGGCGCGAAGTCGAGACCCGCTCTTCAACCATCGGTTTTTTGGGGATAAAAGATGTTTGGAAATTTGGTTCCATGCCCTTGTTATTATCGCACTTATTGCAATTTTCGTAAAGCAAGCCCGATAGCGACAGCGAACTCCGGACTCATCGTTTCAAGCACTTTTTCAAGAAAAGAAGGCGCCCCCACCTTGGAAAAGGCGCGTCCCATAGCCACTTCCGCCCGGAAATTGTTGATTGCAATCTCTTTGAGGCCCTTGAGTAGCGACCCCCCTCCAGAAAGAATTACTTTGCTGATTGTTCGGCCGTTTTTTCTTTCGTAACCTAGCAACACATTATTGGTCTCTGAAAAAATATAGTCGGTATGAATTTTAATAATATCGGAGAGAGTTTTCTCGGCGGGGTTGCCGAAAAGCCCGAATTCTTTCTTCATCTTCTCCGCTTCGGCAAAGGGGAGGCTGAGCGATTTGGAAATTGAATCAGTAATGTCCGCCCCGCCCCGATCGACGGAGTGGTAGCTTTTAACCATACCGAACTCCACAATGGAGAGCTTGGTCCGGGACGCGCCGAAGTCCATCAGTAGAACCGGGGAAAGCTCATGCTCGAAACTGGAGCGGATGGAAGAAAAAATCTCAATTTCAAAAAAAGCAGCATTGCGACTCGCCCCCTCGACAATAGAACGGTGTCGGGTAATGGCATCATTTTGCGTGGCGACTACCAAAACTTGAGTTTTTTCCGCCGGCTGACCTGTCGATTCCGGGGTGTTCATTTCTTCGAAGGTGGCTTCTTTTTTTGGGAGAGTATAGTAATCGAGTGACACTTCAGTTATTGGCACCGGAATATATTTTCTCGCTTCGGTCGAGACAATGGATTCCATTTCATTTTCCTTAACGGAAAGCGGAAGATCGATACTGAAAATCAAACTGGACTGCACGGGAATGGCCAGGGCAAGCGTGTTGGAGAGTACTCCGGACTGCTTGAGGACCTCAGAGAGCGCCTGGGAGATTTTTTCAGCCGGAAGATTGGTAACGCGCCCAATATCCAAATCGGCATAGGGTCCGAGAGAAATAGCCCCGTAGGTCTCCAAGACCGCCTTCCCTTTTTTTTTCTTAATTTCAACCACCTTTATCGCCGAAGAACCGATGTCCACCCCGACAGCGCTCCCCTCACTATCCCCTCCGAACACATTGATGCTGGAAAAACCGGAAAATATCTTTTTTATCGGGTTAGGCATTCGTGCTAATATTATAACACAATGCGCCTTCTCGGCACTATCTTGGATATTATTCTGCCGGTCTATTGCCTCTCCTGCGGGGCCAAGGGTGTGGACCTGTGTGCCGAATGTCTGACGGAGTGTCCGGCCGCAGAACGGGAAAGTGCTAAGTGGATCACCCCTCTCTACGACTATCGGCACCCCAAGGTCAAACGGGCGGTGTGGCTTCTAAAATATCGTGGTCGGAGGAAACTGGCGAGTATTTTCGCCGGAGCACTTTATGGCAGAATTCTTGAAGAGCTCTCGGACTTGAGCATTATGGAAAATTTTAAGGATGCTCTTCTGGTTCCAATCCCGCTCTCTGGTAAGAGATACCGGGAACGAGGGTTTAATCAAGCAGAATTAATATGCCGAGAACTGGTCAAGTTAGACAGGGAAGAAAACTTAAAATTAGATAGCGGCATTTTGATAAAACCCAAAGACACAATTCACCAGGCGCATATCGAAAACCGCAACGCGCGCATAAAAAACATTGTCGGGTCCTTTGCAGTAAAGAATATTGAGAGGATAAAAAATAGAAATATAATCTTGATCGATGACGTTACCACTACCGGAGCTACTTTAGCCGAAGCCAGAAAAATTATGAAAAGCTATGGCGCAAGGAAAATAATCGCTTTCACTATCGCACACTGATTTACTTGTGTTATCATCCTAATATGAAACCTAAAATAGGTATTTATATACCTCGCTGGTTCCAAGGGTCCAGTAAATCAGACAAAATGTTTGCCGATGAATTATTTAAAACTATCAAAAATAGCGACCATTATAGCCCTTTATTGTTAAACTTATCTAACCTATCTTTGTCCTCTAAAAAAGACGCTGTCGAATTTTGTAGACACCAAAACCTTGTTTTAATTACTCACCACGACTCACCATTCTTTTCAGCCAACTTAAAATATAAAAAAAATGTGAAACTTCTGGAAAGCTATATTCCATTTGTTAATTCTACAAAATCCCAAGAAATAGGCTACAACAAAATCACTACAAAAAATATTTTGAGAAAGAAGGGGTTGCCTGTTCTGGATAATAAAATTATAAACTCTTTACTGGATTTAGAGAACAATTTAGAAGAAGGAAAATATTATGTGGTAAAACCACCCGATAAGGGTGCGGGCACAGGGGTAAAACTTGTTAAAAAAGAAAATGCAAACCATTTTGCGTATCATGATGGAAAATGGCGAAAAGTAAAAATTTCAGCCAAAAAATTAAAAGATGGGAAAAATGCCATAACTTTAAAATATAATTTTAACTTCTTTAAATCACCACTTCTGTTTTTACAAAAAATAAATATCGACTTTAGCTATGATTCTATGCTTGTAGAGCCATATTTTAACGATGACAAAGAGGGGTTTTCGAGTTTACGTTGTACTGTTATTGGAGACGAAGTAGTGGAAGCGGTTAAAAGAACTAATTACAGGAATATAACCTCAAATGTTTCTAGCGGTGGAACTGCAGAAAAAACTGAACTAACCGATTATCAAAAAGAGATCGCGGTAGCCGCCAAAAACGCCATCGGTGCGGATTATGCTGGCGTTGATTTTTTGGTAAGTGAAAATAAAACTGTTATTGGAGAAGTCAATATCGGCCCATTTACTTTGTGGCATGAACATTCTGGAGTAAATGTTGGAAAAATATTTGGTGAGTATCTGATGAAAAAGTGTGATGAAATGAGGAGGTAATTAATATTTTAATGAAAGTCCTAACTCCACATATCCCAAATCATACCAGCAATATTTCTGGGTTTACCTTCTAGGGCATAATAATGTAAATCTATAAATGGCAGTGAATTACATTCAATAATTCCCCATTTTTGAGAATTGGCATCTTTAGTCGGATCGGGTATTATACAATCGAAGCCCACGACAGGTAAATCGACTATTTTAGTAGCTTGTTTTAAAATGGGGATAAAACTTGGATGTAATTCATCAATCATTTCTTTTGTTGTGCCTCCAAACAATCTGCCGATGCGATGAGACAAAGACAAAGAAAATCCTTTAGATAAAATATCAGTGAAAATAAATCCTGACCGAAGAATATGGTCATGTAATTCTTGTGAGACATGTATAGGCTCAACCCGGCTGTGACGTTTTTTATCTTTTGCTTCAATAAGTTCTTGAATAGTTTTTTTACCATCACCTATCAAAGTTGGAGGATTTCCTCTATAAAATCCCGCAAGAACTCCATTTACTAGGGTTGCTCTACAAACACTGCCTTCCAAATGTTCTTCAACAACCAAATGTGAAGAGATTTGTCCTGCAATCTTAATACCCTCCCGAAATTGTCGCAAGGTATTAATATTGGTAATGGTATGTCTACCACGAGAACCTATTCGGGGTTTAACAATTATTGGTTTTTTGAGTTTGGAAAATATTTTTTCTGTATTTTTTAATCCTAAGAATGATAACTCAAAACAAACTGGCACAGGAATATTTTTTTTAAAAAACTCTTGTTTTAGTACAACTTTATCATCCCAATTATTATTCATGTACGAAAATTCTGGTTTTATGGGAATACTCTCAAAATAAATATTTTTACCTTTAAGTTTAGTGCGATAAAAATCCAAAGGTTTACTAAAAAATATTATCTGTTCCATTATTATTCCTCTCTTTTTTGCTTCTTCCCAAATAATCCTAGAACGAAATGTGTATGCCTTATCGATGTCCGAAGAAAATTTTACAAGTTTAAAAAAAGAAAGAGTTTCAAACAAAAAACTAGGAATAAAATCAACAAAATTTTTTACGAAGCTTGGAGCATATTTTATAATTTTAATTGCCTGTGAATCAAGAGCAATTGTAACGATACTTCCCAAAAAGTAAAGGGTGTGGTTTATGGGGGCATCTCCGCAATACGGACAAGAACTTTTTTTAGAATATGGTTCAGAAAATGTTTCCATTCCAGTACTAAAATTTTAAATTGTTAATAATCGTGGTCATTTATTTTTTGCAAAATTTAGTACGGGACGCATAAATGCAAAGAGACAGCTTACCGTAAAATGTTAAGCTGTCCCTTTTAAAACGAAACGTGCATATACTAGTGACCTCCGATCATAAATTTTGTTGATTATGAAAGATTGATAATAAGCGACCATAGGAATTATAACATACTGGAGTAAAAAGATGTAAAGTGGATTACCAAAGTTCGCCCCACTTTATTTTTACAAAATGGAAAAGATAAATTATTTCCAGCACCCCGAAGGTATTCAAAATGAGAATAGCAATAAACCATTTCTTGTCGCTGCGCTTCGAGGCATGCCAAAGCGCCAGGCCTTTCCAGAACAGAGACCAAATCATTATCAAAATAATGCCGAACACATAAGGACCGCTCCAGGATTGCCCAAAAATGTAATTCATACACTTATTATAACCCAATATTACGGTTTGAACAATTCCTCCAGTTCTTCTCGTTTCTTTGGGTCTAGTTTCGCCTCCATAAGTTTGAGCATTATTTCCTGCTCGGCAAAATAAATTTTTTTATTAGTGGGAATATCTAGCAATTCATCGAAGGTAACGGTGAGAATTTTTATTTTTTCTCCTGGATCTAAATGAAGATCGGCAACTTTTTCCAGCCCCTTAGCAACAAAAGTGAACACTGCCCAGTCGATCTTGCCCACTGGCTGTCGAGCATCCCAAAGAATAAATTCGCGAGCCGTATAGCCGCTCTCTTCCAGAAGCTCGCGCCGAGCGGCGTCTAAAACCTCTTCCCCTTCATCAATTCTTCCGCCGGTCGCTCCGATAAACGGTGCTTTCCCGGGTTGTTCTTGCTCGGTTAAGATAATTTTTCCGTCGGGTAATACCGGAAAGACCACCACCGTGTCGGGTCGTTTGGCTTTCTCAAAGACCGCTTTCGTTTCGTCAAACATTTCCTGTTCCCACTGGTAGACGTCAAAAATCACGCCCTGGAAAACACGTTTGGCATTTTCTGGAATCGGTTGTTTGGATTTAGGGCGTTCGATTTTCATAAAAGAAAGTATAACAGAATAATGGGAAAATAGAAAAAGTGTGCTAAAGTAAATGGAGTTTAAGGAGGGTTGCGCCGAATGGTAAGGCAACGGTTTGCTAAACCGTGAGGACCTTAAAAATCCTCTATGGGTTCGATTCCCGTACCCTCCGCATGCAGCTTTCTGATCGGCTGGAACTTAAATTTCGTTTGGATCCAAACCAAAAAAGGGCCTTGGGCCACCTTAAAATTTTTACCGTGGCAGATTTGCTTTTCCACTTCCCTGTCCGCTATAGCGACATCAGCACGGTGATGAAAATTGCGGAATTAATTCCTAGTGAAGTAGCCACAGTTTACGGTAAGGTCTCAAAATTAAAAACCAAAAAGGGCTTCCGTTCCCACGTGCCCATGGCTGAAGGATGGGTAGAAGATGTCTCCGGCAAAATAAAAATCATTTGGTTTAATCAGGCCTACTTGGCCAAGATGATCCATGAAGGCGATAGTGTAAAATTAACCGGTAAAATTACCCAAAGCAAGAGCGGTATCTATTTAGCGAACCCTGAATTTGAAAAAATGCCGGATATGGCGATTGATTCACACGATTCTCTATTTACCCCCTCCCTGCCAAGGGAGGGGTCTGGGGAGGGTCTATCTTATCCTATTTATGCTGAAACCCGCGGCATAACTTCCAAATGGTTTTACCATGCGATTGAAAAAATAATAAAAGATAAAACATTAGATACTATTACCGATTATATTCCGGCAGAAATTTTAAATAAATACCACTTGCCTACTTTAAAAACTGCATTATTTTGGATTCATAAGCCGAAAAATGCCAAGGACGCAGAAAGCGCCCGCAAACGCTTCGCTTTTGAAGAAGTTTTTTGCATTCAGCTCGAGCGCCAGCACGATAAGCATGAATACAGGAAAAATAAATCTTTTATGATTTCGCCGGAAGAAAAAAATATAGCAGAATTTTTAAAAAGATTTCCATTTGAGCCCACTAATGCCCAAAAAAATTCCATTAAAACAATTCTGGAAGATATAGCAAAAAATTTTCCTATGTCGCGCCTGCTTGAAGGCGATGTGGGGAGCGGTAAAACGGCCGTCGCCGCCACGGCGGCCTATGCCCTGCTTCGAGACAATCTACAAACCGCCTACATGGCCCCCACGGAAATTCTGGCAACCCAGCATTTTTATTCTTTCATCCAATACTTCACTTACACTGGCATTCAAATCGGCCTGATTACCGGCTCCGGCTGCAAAAAATTCCCATCCAAAATAAATCCGAAGGAGGCTACCGATATTTCTCGTACTCAATTGCTCAAATGGGTAGCGGAAGGTCAAATACCTATACTCATCGGCACACATACTCTTATTCAAAAAACTGTAAAATTTAAAAATTTGGCGCTTTGCGTAATTGACGAACAGCATCGCTTCGGTACCGCTCAAAGAAGAAAATTAGTCCGCAAAGACGGCCTGGCTCCGCATTTGCTTTCTATGACCGCCACCCCTATCCCCCGCACTTTAGCACTTACTATTTATGGCGATTTGGATTTATCTCTTTTGGACGAAATGCCGGCAGGACGCAAGCAAATAATAACTGAGGTTATTACTCCGGACAAAAGAGCCAGAACTTATGAAAAAATTAGGCAGGAACTGCGAGCCGGTCGCCAGCTTTACGTCATCTGCCCGCGTATTTTCGAACCGGATCCGGAAAAGGAATTAGCCCTCAATGTGAAGAGCGCCGTGGCCGAGGCAAAAATTCTAAAGAAAGAAATTTTCCAAGAATATGAAATAGGGGTCCTCCACTCCAAAATGAGCAAGGAGAAAAAAGAAAAAGTGATGCAAGATTTTTCGGAAGGTAAAATAAATATTCTTTGTGCCACCTCGGTGGTGGAAGTCGGGGTCAATGTGCCCAACGCTACGGTAATTATAATCGAGGGCGCGGAACGTTTCGGCCTAGCCCAGCTACACCAGCTACGCGGGCGTGTAATCCGTAGTACACATCAGGCATATTGTTATGTTTTTGCTGACGCGAAAAGTGTAAAAACAATTGACCGGTTAAAAGCATTAAAAACAGCAAAAAACGGGTTTGAACTAGCGGAGCTCGATCTAACGCTCCGAGGCGCTGGCGAGCTTGGTGGCACCAAGCAGTGGGGCATCACCGACCTCGGCATGGAAGCGATTAAAAATATTAAAATGGTCGAAGCCGCCCGTTTTGAGGCTGTCCACCTAATTTCCGAAGACCCGGAGCTAACTCATTATCCCCTCCTCAAACAAAAAGTTCACGAAAAAGCCGGTGAATTTCACTTCGAATAAATTCACTTTTTTCTCAAAACTTATCACTTTCATACGGCAGTTAGATATGATAATAAATACAATAAATGATTATTAATTTTTGTTTTGAAGAATATTGATAATCCTACTTAAATCATCCTTAATAACAATATCAGCAAAATCAGCTATATTTCCTTTTGGATTAAAAGCTATGGAAAAACCGCTCAGTTCAAACATCCCTTTGTCTGCTGGGGAATCTCCAATAGCAATAATATTTTCTTTTTCCAGCTTCATCGGATCAATAATTTTCTTTATACCATCTATTTTAAATTGAGGACCTGAGTAAGAAAATTCAGTGATGCCAACAATTTTCTCTTTCAAGATATCAGGATTTGAGCCAACAATATAATCAATTCCTAATAATTTTTGGTAATACTCCAAAACTGATAGAATATTACCTGAGGCTAAAATAGTTATTATTTTATTCCCCTTCAAAAACTGAATTAATTCATTGGCCCCAGGCATTAAATAATTATTCTTACTTAATAAGTCCATAATTTGAAATCTTGTAATTCCAGTAATTAGATTAATACGCTCCACTAAAGAAGACAAAGGTTCGAGTTCTCCGCGTATAAAAGCATCGTTAATTTTTTGACTTTCTTCTTGCTTGCCAACTAATCCGCACAAAAGACCTAAAATATCATCCGTCACTAAAGTCCCATCAAAATCTAAAAGACAAACTCTGATATTATTCATAAATAGATATTAACATATCTTATACTTAAATCACATATTATCACTTTCATACGGCCGTCAGATATGATAATATAGATTTATGCATAATCCAACTATTGCCGATTTATTAATTGCCACTCTAATGAGCGGGAGAAACACGAGAACTTTTCATAAAATATTACGGCAACGGGAATTTAATCGATACAAAAAGGAAAGTGTGGGAGTCGCTTTGTCGCGTTTGCATCAACGAGGATATGTGACGAATTCGCACCGTAGCTGGTCTGTCACCAACCAAGGTAGAAAACACGCTAGAAATATTCGTTTATTAAGCTACATCTCATCGCCTTTTGACAAAAATTCACCTGCCAATTTAATCATTTCTTTCGACATTCCGGAACGAGATAGAAAAATACGCAATTGGTTAAGAAATCAATTAAAAATATTTAAATATAAGATGCTGCAACAGAGTTTGTGGATTGGGCCTGGACCGCTCCCTCCCCTTTTTCTAAAACGATTGGAGGACTTAGATATAAGGAAACACATTAAAACTTTTAAAATTACCAAAATAAATAAATAACGCATTATCACTTTTGACGGCCGTCAATATTGATAACAATTAATATTTATTTGAATTTGGTTATCTAGCGCCAACAGAGAGTTTATGCAAGATTCGGCAGGGCTCTACGATCCGCGGGTCAATAATGTTGTAGAAAGCATTCAGGCCTTTGCGATGCACAGTCACTAAACGCGCATGACGGAGAAGCGCTAAATGTTGAGAGACATTGGCTTTATTTATCCCAAGCTCCTTGACTAATTCTTCTACTGGCATTTCTTGCTCGCGCAGAAGATTAAGGATCTCCAAGCGTTTGGAATTAGCTAATATTTTATAAGTCACCGCATTGCGCTCATAAGCCGAACGCGGCAACGGACGTTTGATCTTCATTTTTATATTTTAATAGAAGTTGCGAAATATTGCAACTATTTTTGGGCGAAAATGCGCCGGCCAAAATATACAACCACTCCAAAGAGGAACAAGGAACCGGCAATCATCGGCCAATTGATGGACGCCTGGCTTTCTCCTGTGGCCGCCGGCAATGGGTTTGAAGCAGGCAAATCAGGTTTTTCAGCAACTAATTCAATTTTTGCTTGCTTCTTAACAACTGGAGTGACCGAGGTCGGGGCTTTCGGCACGGGAACTTCCGCCGGCAAGATTTCCGCCGGCAGAGGCGCTTGCGCTATCTCCGTCTCCGGAGGGATAGTCGTAGCTTCGGTTGTTTTCTGACGGCTTCGGCTTCCGGACGAGCTAGTGCGTTGCGTTTCCTCCTCCGGCTCGGGCGACGGCGAAACTTCGGCCTCGTCATCATCTGAAATTTCTGGCTCGGGATCCTCAGCTTCATCAGAATCCGAACCCCAGAAAGAAGCGTCATAAAAAATTTCAATTTCTTCGCCGCCGGAGAGAATATTTGAATCCATTCCGACTGAGGGCATCTCCCCGTCCACTTTATATTGCCAATTATCGCATTTTTCAGTTCCTGCGAAACTGATACACTTTAAATAAAAAGCACCGAAAGATTGATAATAAATCAGTTGGGAAATACTAAAGGCATTTTCACTCTGATCTACCGCATAAAGAAATCCGAGTACGCTTCGCGCGTCAACGTCCTGCGATTCTCCGGTGCTATCGGTTACGGAAATGCTCCCTGCCTCTGGAAGAGGCGCGTCAATTTCTAGAATAACTGTTCCTTCATCTATAATTTCCAAATGCTCAACTAAGGGTACCGGTTCTTCTTCAAGAACTTGCTCGGTTTGAACTTCCTCCCCTGACAAGGGGAGGTTAGGCGGGGTTGTAACCTCCACCGCCTCAGGCGGGGTCCCGCCTTCGGCGGTGACCTGCGCCCAAACCACACTACCAAACATCAAAACTAAACCGGCTAAAACCAAAACAAGTATTATTTTTTTCATATTAAATAAAAAAATCCTGCGGAGCAGAATTTTTACCTTTCGAATATCCTGCTCGGGACACATGCTTTGCGTAACGACCGGACTCCTCTCCCGACCAGAGTCGGAGGAGATTACCGTTGCGGCACAGTGGAGGAATTAAACCTCACTTCCAAACGCAAAACTGTTAAATTGTTAAAAATCTAAACCTTGGACCGCCTTCTCGCCTTTCTCAAAAGGGTGCTTGACGGCTCGCATTTCCGTTACCAGCCCCGCGCGTTCAAGTATTTCTTTCGGCGCATCACGACCGGTGGTAATAATATGTTCGACCTTATCTTTGGCATAATCCAAGAAACTAAGCACAAAGGAAACCGGGATGAGGCCCAGGGCAATGGCGTTGTGGATTTCATCCAAAATCAATAAATGATATGCACCGGAAGCGATTTCTTTTTTGGTGATGGTAAATCCTTTCTCAACTGC
Source organism: Candidatus Nomurabacteria bacterium RIFCSPLOWO2_12_FULL_44_11 (assembly GCA_001787125.1). Taxonomy (GTDB): domain Bacteria; phylum Patescibacteriota; class Minisyncoccia; order Phycocordibacterales; family UBA9973; genus UBA9973. Next base: position 4,743 of record MFVU01000011.1, on the reverse strand, counting down.
CACCATGTGCTCTTCAAAGGACAAACTATCTCCCAAAATACCGACGAACCCTTTGCCCGTGCTGATAATCTTAAAATCGGGACCGAGTCGCGTCACCGACGCGTGCTCTCCCGACCTCCACGGCCCTTTGATGAACTGCACCATCAGCGCGCGTTTTTTTGCGCCCAAAATACGAAGAGCATTCCCGAGTGCCGCTGTTGTCTTCCCTTTGCCGTTTCCTGTAAATGCAAGTAGCATGGCTATATTTCACATACGTCGCCAACGCATGCCAGTTCTTTTTTTAATTCCGTCTCGTCGACTTTTTCGTAAGTAACGATTTTGGAAAAATCCAAGTCCCCCAGTCGGTTTTTCATTTCTTCATACTTTTCCTTACTAATTTCCTCATAAGGCGCAAGCTGGTAGACATGACTTTCGCGAGGCAGGAACGATAATCCGCCGACTAAATCCCAATTTTCATAAACCCAGTTGGCAACGAGAATCCATTCATTCTCCCCGATAGATATTGTTACCGAGGGGTTGTGTTCCGTATAATGCTCCTTGACAATTTTCCAATGTTCCAGTTGTTCCAGTGCAGTCAGATTGTTCTTCAAAATAGCTCCATCCGGGGCCCGGACGGGAAATTCGAGGACAAAAGTGGTGGCACTCTCCATGGTTTGACCGACTTCCGGATAAAAGGGCACGCCCTGATCTTTCAGCATTTTGAAAAGAGCGTCGGTGGCGGAAATACGGATCCGCCGGATGTAATATTGCGAGTGCCGCGGGTGCATGCCGGATGCACAATCAACCGTCTGGGACACGGTTCCGGAGGGTTTGACACAAGTAATGCAAGTCGAATGGGTAATACCGAAGCGTTTCGCATATTTTTTATTTGTTTCAATAGATAGGGATTTTAGTTTCGCTAAAACTTTCGAGTCCCGCACTACTTTAGAGTCCCATTGGCCGGTAATAGATACGCCCAGCAGCCGTTCGCGTTCGCAATTCTTCTTCCATTCCGGCGAGAGGTAAGGAAAATACGTAAGCGTTGCCTGATAAGTCCCTAAAATGGTAGCAATGCGGATTTTTCGCAAAAGCGTTTCTTCCGTATCTTCCGCTCGAGCCACCACTTCGCTTAAATTGCAGAATTGTTTTGACTGCAGAATAATTTCGCCGCATGGATTTGTTCCCCACCTGGGCGCTTCGCCACTAGGCCATTGCGCCAGACGCCTTTTCGGTAGCGTTTTGGCTAGGCCCCCGCGATTGAAAATCCCTCGTTCCCCGCTGCCGGACTTCGCCAGAGCCGTCCACTCATCCAGAAATTCCGGTGTGGTTGGTTTAGAAAAATAAACAGCCGAGTTGTTCGCCAGCATTCTCTGCGCCTCGGTATTATAAAACTGACCTTTTTTGGAGTCGCGAATATTTTCATCATCCAAATCGGAAAGAGAGATCATGGCGCTTCGCCTTACTCCTCCGGCTACCACGCACTCCCCTATTTTACAAATGATGTCGTGCGCGTCTAAATTGGTCAAGCGCCTGCCCTGCCTGCGCAAAATTCTCTCGCGGGTAAAATTAAGCAGTGAACGAATCGGCTCCGGCCCCGAACTTTTTCCGCCCATGGTTTTTAAGAGCGACCCGGCTGGACGAATCAAGGAATAGTCAAAAGACACATCTTCGCCCCCAAACCATGTTTTTAGCCCAAAGGCGAACGCATCCGCCCAACCCTCCTTGCTATCTGGAATAATATGTTTGGGCCCCATTTTCCCTGTCTGTCTTTTGATCTGTGGCAGGGCTTGGATATTTTCGCTCTCCACTGACCAGCCGACGCCGGTGCCGCACATGGATACATACATTATTTCGGCAAAGTCCTGAAAACATTTTGGCGCTATAAACGAACAATTGTAAGCGCAAACATTGGTCTTGCGTGCGGCCCGTCCCGCGAACTGTAGCAGTCGCATGGAAGGCATAACCTCTTGATTCAAAATGGCTTCCCGAATTTCGGCATATTCGTCGGGTGCAAGATGAGAATTGAGATTTTCATGCATAAAATCCATATAGCGGTCCACTGTTTCAATCCAGGTTTCCCGGCGGCCTTCTTCTGCGATCCAGCGGGCATAAGTGCGATAGTAGACAAATTCGGCCAGTGGGTTGCGGAAATATTTTTTACTGGCCGCAACCAGTTCCTTTACCTTCTCCGGCACAAATCCGATTTTCTGCCTGACTTCGGCGCGGTTTTTCCTATACAAGATATATGCTTTGGCGGTTTGAATAAAGTTTGAGGCAATTAATTCATTTTCGACAATATCCTGGATCGTTTCAACGGTGGGAATAAAAATCTTTTGCTTTTTTTCATTTCGAAAAACAAGCAGGGCGTCCAGCACTTTAAGGGCAAGATGGTCGGCGTCAATTTCACTGCCCTCCCCGGTCGCATTCATCGCCCGCAAGACCGCGCGCTGGATACGATTTTCATCAAAAGGCACGATCGTGCCGTCACGCTTTTGTATTTTTTGCAAAGAAATATATTTTCGTCTATTTTTCATAAATTTGAAATTTTCTTCTCAAGAAACAAATCGGTAGTCATTGGGTTTTCTAATTTTTCATTTTTTAAGGCCAAGTTGTAAATCGCCGGACTCAAAACAAAAGCGAAGGAAACATTTCCCAGGAGATGCCAGAGAGTGAATGGGATTTGTCCGGAGAGAGCGCCCAGGAAGGATTGGCCGAAAAAAAGCGGGCCGATCGAAAGCCCCGTGACCGCATCAAAGGCCAAAGTTCCTAAAATGGCAAAGCCCGCAAAGCTCCAGGCAGTCGCTTTTTGGTTTTTGAAATAAATAAAAGCCAAAAAGCCGAGCAGTCCGTAGGTGCCGGCAGTTATCAGAGTCCAAACCCCAAGCGTTCCGGTCACTATGTCATATATGACAATACTGAAAAACCCAAAAATAAATCCGGGCCATGCACCGTATGCCTTCGCAAACGGCATCTGCGCGGCCAGAAGCGGTTCAATGTTTGGTGGGCGGATGGGGATAAGCCGAAAAAGGAGACAAACAAAAAAGACGGTGCCAAACTTCAGCCAATTTTTTTGAAATGCTTCCATAAATGTGACAAAGGGGATATAATGAGTTTAGTTGCGTAGTTTCGCAACTGCTAAACTATTATACATGAAGTCGGCCACCTTCTGTAAAGTGGATAACCATATTTATTAATAATTAATGTGTTGTATAATACGCATATATGGAAAATAAAAAAGTAACTTGGGTTTTGCGAATTGCAGTGTTTGGTTCTTTCCTGGGACACGGCATATTTGCCCTGCAAGGCAAGGAACAATGGATTGGTTGGGTACAGCAGTTTACCAATACGGATGCGGGTGGAGCGGCTACGCTCCTTACCATGGTCGGCTTGCTTGATTTATTGGTTGCTCTAATTGTTTTAGTCAGACCCATCCGGGTGGTCTTGCTCTGGGCAACCCTCTGGGGGTTCTGGACAGCACTCGTCCGCCCCTTGGTCGGCGAACCGGTTTGGGACTTCGTAGAACGATGGGCAAACTGGGGCGCGCCTCTTGCCTTACTCTTAATCTTGGGCTGGCCTCGTAGTTTAAGAGAGTGGTTTAGGTAACCCGTAAATTATATGGATTCAAATAAACTTAAAGCGTGCTTGGGGATTCTTCGGCTTTCGATGGGGCTAATTTTTCTGTGGGCATTTTTTGACAAGGTGTTTGGATGGGGTTTCGCTACCAAGCCAGCAGATGCGTGGCTTGCTGGGGGTTCCCCTACCGCAGGATTCTTACAGTTCGGCGTGCACGGGCCTTTTGCAAGTTTGTTTAACTCTATGGCTGGAAGCGCCCTAGTGGACTGGCTTTTCATGCTTGGATTACTCTTTGTCGGCGTGACACTAACTCTAGGTATTATGACCAAACTCGGCGCTTACGCCGGAGCGCTGATGCTTTTCCTTATGTATCTTGCCGTAGGCATCCAGCCAGAGCATCATCCGTTTATAGATGACCACTTCGTTTACTTCTTTGTGATGCTTCTCGTGACCTGGGGAAATGCCGGTAAATATTTCGGCTTCGGCAACGCCTGGTACAATACACCACTCGTGCAAAAATATAAAATATTAGCGTAACTTTTAAATAACTCTGTGATATAATTTACAAATGCAAGAAGGTAAAATACCAAAAGTGATCGGCTTTTTGATTCCGATTGCGCTTACCGCCTCCTTTGTTACCGGCGCCTTTGTTTATATAACACTTCCTGCCCTATGGATTCCTGGTGCAGAACATTTTCTATTAAATCTATTTCATCCCGGCTCACTTATGAGGGAAATAAATTTGCCATTCTTGATTTTACCCCCCTTTGAACTCTTAATTATTTATTTGTTGGTCGCTATCCTTTTTAAGAGATATATTAATTTTATGAAGGGATTTAGGTTTGGAACTATTTTGGGAATAGGAATTACAATTATTTGGCCAATTATTTCTATAATCATTATTATCCTAGGTGGAGCTCACTAAATATGAATGTCCGCCCTCTTGGGCTCGAACCAAGGACCTAACCGGTATAAGCGGTTTGCTCTACCAACTGAGCTAAGGGCGGATATAGACATATATTACGATAACTTTTTACAAAAAACAAACTACAATTTGCAAAAACTATCTTGAATATATTTGAGTCCCATTAAAACTTTTTCATAAAACCTAGCGTTTAAAACCATAACGGTACAAGTACCTTGCCCAAACCCATTATGGTAAGTAATAGATGTTAGTAAAGTTTTTTTAAT
>MFVU01000010.1 GCA_001787125.1 Candidatus Nomurabacteria bacterium RIFCSPLOWO2_12_FULL_44_11 | reverse complement strand
CTAGAGATTTGTGCCGGAGGATTTATGAGAAATATCCTTATGACGGTAAAGTGCAAGTAACTCTCGATGGCGACCAGATGCAAACGGTAGTGGCGAGTTTTCAGAATACAAAAAGTACAGACCTTTTTCTTTTAGTTAAAAAAATATTGGCGGAGGACTTGCCCGCCGAAGCTTTAGCGGAGGCGGGATATCTGATCAATCCCGCCGGAGAGTGGACCCTAGGGGGTTTCGATGCCGATGCGGGGCTCTCCGGCAGGAAAATAATAATAGATAACTATGGACCTGAAATAACCGTGGGCGGCGGCTCTTTCTCCGGCAAGGACTATACCAAGGTGGACAGAAGCGGTGCATATATAGCAAGAAAAATCGCGGTTGATTTTGTGAAAGCAGAGAAAGCAAAGGAAGTATTTGTAAAACTCGCCTACGCCATAGGTAAACCAGAACCGGTGATGGCGGTGGCGGTTTTGGACGGGCACGAAGTAGCCGTCGAAGGTTATGATTTGACGCCGAGGGGCATTAGAGAATTGCTTGATCTAGAGAATGTGAAATTTGCCGAGACGGCGCAGTGGGGCCACTTCGGGCGGGACTTTAATTGGGATAAATAACATTGACAAAAGTTGTCTTTGAGCTATAACATATAGGCATACAAAGTTCCTTAAAATCTTTGCGAAATTCGCCCCAGCAGAAAGCGCTCCATTACAGGGAGCTTTTTCCGCTGTGGCGAAACAAGTGGGTGGCGTCATGGCAAACTTTTGAAGGGAGATTCCATGTCAACGATCGCAGAAGTGTCAGTGGATGAGCTTCGGTTGCTCATCCAAAAACTCGTGGGGCGTATGCACGTTGCGCCCCGGGAGGCAGTGCGCCGGATGAACGACGGCGAGTGGATCGCCGTGCAGGCGGAAGAGATTCCGTTGCCGGCGACCAGCTCGGAGCCGCCGGTCAAGCGGCCGGAGCCGCCGGTGAGGAAGGAGGACTTGCCGCTTTCCAACGCCGCCATCGGCTGACGGCAATCGCCGTTTCGCAACGAACGACGTGAAGGGGAAAGTTCCCTTCGGAAGCCCGACGGTCTCGTGACTGCCGGGCTTCTTTTACATTCTTGAAATTTTTGGGCCGTCAGCGGAGTCCTTTACTTCGTAGCCCAGAGAATTTATTTTAACGCGTAATTCGTCGGACTTTTTGAAGTCCTTTTTCTGGCGCGCCTCTTCGCGCTCTTGGGCTAATTTTTTCACTGCTTCTGAAATTTTTTCTTCTTTTAAATCGGCAAAACCGAGCCCAAGCACTTTATCAAAATCCAAAATAGTCACCTTTTTGTCGGCCTTGGAAATTTTTTCGTCCTTTATCAGTTCCCAAAGCACCGTGAGGGCCCGGGGGGTATCCAAATCGTCGAAAAGATAGCTCTGAAATTTAGCCCGGTACTCCGCGCGTACTTTCCCTCCGCCGGCCGGCGGATTCTCACCTAGAGCCAAATAAAGCCCCTGGAGTCGTTTTAGGGCCGCCTCCGCGCCCTCTAGGGCCTCCATATTCAGATTGACCTTTGTTCTATAGCTTGCCATCAGAAGCCAAAAACGGTAAGTCAGGGGACTGATACCTTTCCCAATGAGGTCCGAGAGTTTAAAAAAGTTACCGGCAGATTTTGCCATTCGTGCCCCTCTTATATCTACAAACTCACTATGCATCCAGAATTTAACAAATGGTTTTTTCCCCGTTGCACTCTCGGATTGAGCAATCTCATTTGTGTGATGCGTGGGAATCAGATCAATTCCTCCAGTATGAATATCAAACTGTTCACCTAAAAACTTTATACCCATGGCGGAGCACTCAATGTGCCAACCCGGAAATCCTTTACCCCAAGGGGACTCGAAGCCGATATTTGGGTTGAATTTCCAGAGGGCGAAATCTTTTGGATTTTTTTTCTCCGGATTTTCTAGAACTCGCGCCTGCCCCTCGTCGATATCTCTTTTTCCTCCCCAAAGAACCCCGTAGTCCGGCATTTTGGAAGTTTCAAAATAGATTCCATCGCTAGTCCTGTATGTATAATCTTTCTTTTCGAGTTTCTTAAGTAATTCGATATCTTCTTTTACATAATCACTGGCAAAATATGGACCCTCCGGCATTTTAATATTTATTTTTTTTATATCCCCCTTAAACTTTTCCGTATAAAATTCAGCAAGTTCTCGCATGTTTTTTAAATTTAATTCTTTACCTTCGCGCAAAAGCCCTTTGGTCATTTTGTCCTCTCCGGAATCCGCATCGCTTGAAAGATGACCGATGTCCGTTATATTCATTACTTGTTTTACTTTATAACCCAAGTACTCAAGAGTCCTTCTAAGGACGTCAGCAAAAACATAAGACCTTAAATTGCCAATATGAACATAGTCATACACTGTGGGCCCGCAGGTATACATGCGGACTTCATTTGGTTGAATAGGAGCAAATTCTTCCTTCTCGCGTGAGAGAGTGTTAAAAAGCAGTAGTTTGCCGGAATTCATGTCGGTAAATTGAAATTAGAGTGTAAAGCAAACTGATAGCCAGCGGCCCGACCAAGATGCCGACCGGACCGGCGAGAGCTATGCCGCCTAAAACGGCGAAGAGAATAAGGAGGGGAGGAATATGCGTTTTCCCGCCGATGATAAAGGGGCTCAAGACATTGTCGATCATTCCGACGGCCAACGCCGACCAGGCCAAAAGACCCACTGCCTGAGCGGTTTGTCCCGAAATTATAAGAAAAATAATTGCCGGCACGGAAACGAAAGCCGTGCCGAAGGTCGGCAGGAGAGAAAATACTGCCGCGACCATACCCCAAAGTGCGCCATTGGGGACTCCAAAAAGCCAAAGCCCTACACCCATTAAGACCCCCTGAATCAAAGCGACAAAAAGGTTTCCCAAGATTACACCTCGCACCGCCTCCCTTAGGCGATGAATAATTTTTTCATCATCAGCATCCGAGAGTGGGCTTAAAATTACCACGGCCTTTCGCCAACGGTCGCCGTCCTTGAGAATGTAAAACATTATAAGTAGCATCAATAAAAACGAAAAGAAAGCAGAAATAGTGGTTTTGAAAATATTTGAAATGTTGCCCGATAGATAGGAAATAAATTCCGCCACCCTCTCGTGCACATCGAAAACCAGATCTTGCGGTAGCAATTGCTTTACCGCATTATCAACTTTATCTAAGAATGGTTTGGCGCTGTCTTGGCTCACTACCGCATGATAAACGCTCTCGCTCTGGTTGAAAATAAGCACCGATAATCCCAGAAGCGGTCCCAAGAGGATAACAGTGAAGCAGATGACTGTGAGCAAGGAGGCGAGGGAACGCGGCAGGCCTCGCTTATGAAGCCACTCATAGAGTGGTGCGATGATTATCGAAAATGAAATGCCAAGGATGAGCACAACCCAAAACGGCTTGAACAGGAGAAACGCAAAAATCAGGGTAGCAAATAAGAGCCCAAAGAAGAAATATCTTTCAATAATTTTCGTCTGCATGTCTTGCATTATAACAAAATTCAAGCTAATATGGAACCCATGGAATTTGCGGTCATACAAACAGGCGGCAAGCAATACAAGGTCTCCAAGGGGACCGTTGTTTCTATTGAAAAACTTTCCGGCGAGCATAAAACAGGAGATAAAGTATCCTTTGACAAGGTCCTATTGGTTGACGACGGCAAGGATACCACCATCGGCACGCCCTATATCACTGGAGCTAAAGTTGATGCTGAAATTTTAGAAATCGGCCGCGCTCGCAAAATACTAGTTGTAAAATATAAGCAAAAGTCCCGCTACCTGCGCCGCAACGGCCACCGTCAGCCATTCTTTAAGGTAAAAATTACTGGAATAAAATAGTTATTGTCAATTCTTTAACGTTGACCTAGGGTCTCTCTTATTTTTCTTATTAGGTTTTCTCTTTCTGGCTGCGCTAGTTTTGGTAAAATTTTTTTCGCGGCAGATACGATTAGAATACGGATTCTTGTTTGCGTGTTTGTCCCTTCTGGTATCGCAAGACCCACCCTGTTCATTATTTGTAATACATAAAGTAGTTCATGTCCATGCTCCACTGCCAGAATAAATGCAGCGCGTTCCGAAGGCGTCAAAAGACCTTTTGGAAACCCTTTTAATAAAACTGACTCTTTTTTAAGCAATTCGACTGTTGCCAGTATAGAGTCACGCTTCCTGTTTCGATTACCACCAGGGGGATTAATAGTTTCGTTGGACATATTGTTATCGTAACATTTACTGTCTATTTTTTAGGGCGTTCTTGAGGGTTTCGTTGTCGGAGTATTCGAGCTCGGTGCCGGTGGAAAGGCCACGGCCGAGGGAAGAGATTTTGGTGCCAAGGTCCTTTAGTTCACTCCGGATGTAGTGATCAGTGTGGTCGCCCTGGGGCGAAAGCGAGAAGGCAAGTATGATTTCTTTCAATTCCTTACTATTTCCAATTTTTTTCTTTAACTCCTCAATTCGCACTCGGCTCTTGGTAGTTTTCTCTACTATCGGCACAAGTCCTCCCAAGATGAAGTATTTACCATGATAAACATGGCTCTTTTTCACACTTTCCAAATCCGAATCCTTTTCCACCACCATTAGTATTGAAGAGTCAGCGCTTGCATTCGAGCATATTTCGCAAACTTTTTCCTTCTTGTTATTTAAAATAAAAAATCTATAACACTCCTTGCACTGCGCGGTTTCTTTCTTTAAATCCGCAATTAGTTTAGCTATATTTTCTGTGTATCCATTATTCCGTGACATCAGGAAATACACGAAGCGCCGGGCTTGTCTCTCACCGATGCCGGGGAATTCCTTAAAAATTTCAGCTAGCTTATCTATAGAGTCCACACCTGTATTCTATCTAAAATTCATCTAAATCACCACTTATTTTTGACTGGGCAAATTCACTCATACTGCTTTTCTCCAGCGTTAAGAAGGTGGTGCTTTTCTGGTCAAAAAAGAGCTCAATTTTTCCGGTTGGGCCATTGCGATGTTTTTCGATTAAAATTTCCGCAATGTTCGTTTTTTCCGATTCCTCCTTGCCCTTATCATCCCGATGAATAAACATGACCACATCCGCATCTTGTTCGATGGAGCCGGAGTCGCGCAGGTCGGAAAGGCGGGGCTTGCCACCGCGAGATTCTACGGCACGAGAGAGCTGGGAGAGCGCCAGGACCGGCACATCAAGCTCTTTGGCGAGCGACTTTAAGGAGCGGGAAATTTCCGTCACCTGATTCACCATAGAGTCATAGTTCTTACTAGTTGTCATGAGCTGGAGATAATCCACCACGATGAGGTCCAGGCCCTTTTCCGCCTTCAGTCGTCGGGAAAGCGCTTTCATGCGGACGATAGAATTGCCGGGTTGATCATCAATATAAATTTTTGCCTTAGCTAATTTATCTAGGGAGTCGCGCAGATGCGAGAATTCTCGATCCGAAGACAGGCGGCCAGTGCGCAAGTTCCAAGCATTTACCCGCGACTCTGCCGAGAGCATGCGGTCCACCAGTTGCTGGGAAGACATCTCCAGAGAAAAAACAACCACTGATTTTTCGTGGATTGTCGCCGTCATGCGGGCGATATCGAGCGCGAGCGTCGTTTTACCCATCGAGGGCCGCGCGGCAAGAATAATGAGATCGGCTTTTTGCAGTCCGGAGAGAGTATTGTCGAGATCCTTGAATCCGGTAGGCAGTCCGCGGAGCATACCTTTATTTTCATGTAATTTTTCCAGCCGCTCATACGCTTCCGGTAGGGCGTCTTTCAAACTAGTGTATTTTTGATTTTTTGGACTAGAAACAACGCTGAAGACCTTTTTTTCGGCCATATCCAGAATATCATCTAAATGATCATCGCCTTCTTCAAATGCAAGTTCCGACACATAGTCCGCTGCTTCAATCAAACTCCGGAGAACATATTTTTTTTGCACTATTTCCGCATAATGCTTGGCGTTGGTGCTGGAGGGGACTGTGCTCAGCATTTCCGCCATATACTGGTTGCCGCCGACCTGCTCCAGTAGTTTTTTCTCTGCGAGTTTGGTGGAGAGGGAGAGCATATCGATCGGTTCATTCTTGCGCGAGAGCTCCAGCATCGACTGAAAGATAATTTTATGCTTTTCGGCGTAGAAAGAATCGGGAGAGATAACATCCTCGACTTCGTGCATCGCATCCTTCCGGAGCATAATCGAGCCCAATACGGCCTGCTCCGAAGGAATGCTCTGCGGCGGAATGCGCAAGTTTGCCGTCTTTTTTACCATAAGTCCATTCTAGAGACCATTATTAAAAATGTCAAAACAAAAAGGTGGTAAGTATGTTATTAAAATGTGGAGAATTGTGATAAAATGAATGCCATGAAAAAGGTTGTATTATCTGGTATTCAGGCCTCCGGCAAGCCCCATATTGGCAACTATTTCGGCGCTTTAAGGCAGTTCGTGGAGCTCCAGAACACCCACGAGTGTTTTTTTATGATTGCGGATTATCACGCTCTTCACACCTTAAAGAACCCGGTGCAACTCAGGGAAAATATTATCGCAGTGCTTCTGGACTTTCTCGCTATCGGTCTCGATCCAAAGAAGGTAGTTCTTTTCAAGCAGTCCGATATTTCCGAACACACCGAGCTTACCTGGATTTTTGATAATTTACTCACCATGCCATACCTCATGCGCGCGCATGCATTTAAGGATGCCGAGGCAAAAAATAAAGATGTTAATGTGGGCACTTTTAACTACCCGGTCCTGCAGGCGGCAGACATTTTGCTCTACAGTCCAGACGTAGTGCCTGTGGGCGCCGATCAAAAACAGCATATCGAAATTAGCCGGGATATTGCCGAGAAGTTTAACAATGCCTATGGCGAGACCTTTAGAATTCCAGACGCGCTTATCCTGAAGGATGCTGGCGTAGTGCCGGGCACCGATGGCCGGAAGATGAGCAAAAGCTACAGCAATACCATTCCGCTTTTTGCCGAACATGAAGAAATAAAAAAGTGTGTAATGTCGATTGTTACGGACTCGGGAGAGGGAATACCGGCGAACGTTTACGCGATACACAAACTCGTGCGGCCGGAGGTGGAACTCAAGAAAATTTATGCGGAGAAAACAGGAAAGTATAAAGAACTGAAGGAATTATTGGTTGAAGACTTGGAGAAATTCATCGCCCCGCTTCGTGAGCGCAGAAAACAATTTGAAAGAGATATTCCCGGAGCGCTGGCAATA
>MFVU01000009.1:821-9519 GCA_001787125.1 Candidatus Nomurabacteria bacterium RIFCSPLOWO2_12_FULL_44_11 | reverse complement strand
AACCTTACCGTGGCGCACCAATACACTGCCCAGCTGGTGGCGGAGAAAAGTACGGCGGTGCGGGACGCGGTTTTCGGCAACGTAGGCACGATGATCGTGTTTCGCACCGGTGCAGATGACGCGGAATTTTTGGAAAATGAGTTTGACCCGGAATTTACCCCGCAGGATGTCGTGAACTTGCCGAATTATAAAATTTATTTGAAGTTAATGATTGACGGCGTCACTTCCCGGCCATTTTCTGCCAAGACCTTGCCCCAGATGGTGAAGGGCGGAGACAAAAAAGTAGAGGAAGAAGTGATCCGCACTTCCCGCGAGCTTTACTGTCGGTCGCGGGCTGTCGTGGAGAAAGAAATCACCGACTGGAGCGGCATGTCTTTAGGCGACATTGAGTCCCCGAATTCAGAGAAGTTTAAAATAATTTGCAGCAACTGCGGACGCGAAGATACGGTGCCCTTCGCCCCTACGCCTGGCCGGCCGGTGTATTGCCGCGACTGCATGGATAAGATAAAATCCGGGGAGCTCAAAATAAGGGGCTCGTCGAGAGAAATCAAGCACGAGCAAGCCCTTTTTTATAGGCCGCTCGCAGAACTGGGCATAGAATTTCCGGCCGAGGATACCGAAAGCAGAGCGCCAGTCAAAAAAGTATTTAAGAAGAAGGAAAATCCGGCTCTGCGGGAAGTTTTAAATAAGACACTCTCCGCGTTGCCCGTTCTTTCGCCGGTTCCGGAGCCGATCTCCCTCGACGAGCTCAAGAGCAAGACAAAAGAGCAAATTGCTTCAAAAGATCGCTCAGCGCCCAAGGAGGAGATGGATAAATTAAAAAATCTAATTTTGGAGAAAGTTACCACCCCGGCTTCCGCCACCCCTCCTCCAAAAGGAGGGGAGGAACCCGTATCTTCGGAGAAGCCCCAGGTAAAAGAAGTTCCCGAAGACGTGTTGAAAAAAATTCTGGAATAAAGATGGAAACCAAAAATTGCAAAAAGTGCGGGGGCGGATTCGTTTTAGATGAAGACGACCTGGGTTTTTACCAAAAAATGCAAGTACCTCCGCCTAAAATTTGCCCCGATTGCCGTTTCAAAATGCGGGCACTTTTCCGCAATGAAACGACTCTCTATTCCGGCCGCAAGTGCGGCCTCTGTGGGAAGGGGATTGTTTCCATATACAATCCTAAATCGTTTTATATTATCTATTGCCATAATTGTTACCAAAGCGACAAATGGGACCCGTTTTCTTATGCGAAAAAATACGATTCCCCCCGCACTTTTTTTGACCAGCTTGCCGAACTTTTGCTTGCCGTGCCAAAAGCAACTACCTATCGCTCAATTTCTTCTGGGCCCAATATCAACAGCGAATATGTAAATATGGCAGGGGGGGTAAAGAATAGCTATTTTCTTTTTAATTCCGGACTAGACGAGGACTGCATGTATTCTAGGGGGATCAAATACTGCAGTGAAATAGCTGACGCGTATTTCGGTACACGCTCCAATCAGTCCTATGAAGTTATTAATCTACAACAATCAAGCAAGATATTGTATGGAAAAAATATAATTAGTTCAGTTGATTGTTACTTTGGTTTAAATCTAAGCGGATGCACGGATTGTTTTGGCTGTGTGAATTTAAGTAATAAATCGCATTATTTTTTGAACTACCCGATAAAGCCCGAAGAATATCGCAAAAAAGTAAATGAGATATTAGGCAGTTATAAAAAGACAGAAGATTTTAAAAAAGAATTTGATATTTTTTCACTCAATTTTCCGAGGAGGGAAAGCAACAGCATCAAAAATACCGACTCGATAGGGGACTATTTATATGAATGCAAAAATGTGAAATACTCGTTTGAGTCCGTAAAATCAGAAAATTGCCGATATTTGTTTTCCTCAAAAGATATCAAGGATTCAATCGGCACAATTGGTTTTGGACACCAATCAGAGATGCTTCTTGAATGCACAGCGACGGGACACTCCGCCAGGGTGATTGGTTCCTTTTCCGTTGAAAATTCACAAGATGTCCTTTACTCTTTTGGTCTTAGATATTGCCATGACTGCATCGGGTGTGATGGGCTCAAAAATGCCAAATATTGCATATTAAACAAACAATATTCAAAAGCTGAATACGAAAAATTGCGTAACACGATTATTGCAGAATTAAAACTAAAAGATTCATATGGCCTTATAATTCCACCAGAACTTGCCCCGTTCTCCTACAATGAAACTATGGCTCAAGACAATTTTCCCTTGAGCAAAGAACAAGTTCTGCAAGAAGGGTTTAAGTGGGAAGATGACATACAGAAAACGGAAGGGAAGGAGACACTACAGCCAGAAGATATTCCCGATCACATCAGAGATGTTTCAGATTCTGTAACTCTCGAAATTTTACGATGCATAGCATGCAAAAGGAATTATAAAATAATTGAGCAAGAATTACAGTTTTATCGGAAAATGAACATACCACTCCCACGCAAATGCTTTTATTGCAGACACCAGAACCGAATTATTCGCCGCGGGCCATATAAGTTCTGGACACGCAATTGTGCCAAGTGCGAGCGCGAAATCACCACTAACTACGCTCCCGACAGGCCAGAGATAGTTTATTGCGAAAAGTGTTATCAACAAGAAGTGTATTAATTATGCAAAGCGAGACTAAAAAATGCCACCCCGAACGAAAGCGAAGCTTCATACGGGGCAGGAAATTGTAAAATTATGGAGTATAAGTCACAAAATATGGTGTGCCAAAATTGTAAAGGTAATTTTACCATTGAGCCGGAGGATTTTGGATTTTATGAAAAAATCAAAGTTCCGCCGCCGACATTTTGCCCGGAATGCCGGGCAATGAGAAGATTAGTTTGGCGTAACGAACGAGCTCTTTATCACAATATATGCGCATTTTCCGGAAAGAAAGTTGTTTCGATGTTTTCGCCCGATAGTGGATTTACTATTTATGATAGAGATATTTGGTGGAGCGATAAGTGGGATCCTACCGCATATGGCAAAGATTACGATTTTTCGAAACCGTTTTTCCAGCAATGGCAAGAACTACTGCACAGAATTCCACTGCCGAACCTGGGTAACACAAATGTTGTTAATAGCGATTACGTTAACCATACTGCTGACATGAAAAACTGTTATTTAACATACGGCTCGATGGTTGCAGAAAATGTTTCCTATTCTGACGGTATATATAAAGTTAAAGATTCCCTCGACCTATATATAGTCATGAGCTCAGAAAAATGTTACGACGATGCCTTTTGCAATAATATTTATCAAACACATTTTAGTTATGATAGCGACGATTCAATTAATTCACATTTTCTTACTTCGTGTATTAATGTACAAGATTCGCTAGGCTGTGTTAATCTTCGCCATAAATCGCACTGCATTTTCAACAAAGAATACCAAAAGGAAGAATACGAAAAAAAGCGGTCAAAATACGACTTCGGAAGCTATCGTAGTTTAGAGAGCTTCAAACAAAAATTTAAAAAGTTTTTATTGAAGCAACCTCGTCGCTTTGCGAGTATTTTGAAGTCCAATAACACAACCGGCGATATGATAATGAACGCAAAGAACTGCCAGTATGTATTTGATGTCTATGATGAGCTTGAGGATTGCAAATATTGCGTTCACACGTTCGGATTAAAAAATGGCTACGACGGTTATGGCATAGGAGACCATAGTGAACTTTTATACGAAGGCGTAGATTTCGGTCATCATGGCATGCGTAACTACTTTGGCGTTTTGAATCACGGTTCTCTAGATAATCAATATATTTATATGTGTTACAGTTCAAAAAATATTTTTGGGTGTGTCGGTATTCGCAATAGCGAATACGTTATTTTAAATAAGAAATATACTAAAGAGGAATACAATAAATTACTCCCGAAAATTATCAAGCACATGAACGAAATGCCCTTCATAGATGCCTTAGGCAGAGAATATAGATATGGAGAATTTTTTCCAATCGGGTTTTCGCCATTTGCCTACAACGAGACAATTGCAGGGGAATATTACCCTTTGAAAAAAGAAGAGGCAGTAAAATATGGATTTACATGGAAGGCAAATGAAAAAAGAGAATACATTTCCGATTTTAAAGCTGAAGATTTACCGGATCATATAAAGGATGCTGACGAATCTCTTGTTGGCAAAGTTATTGAATGCGTGCATAAAGGCGAGTGTAACCAGCAATGCACAGAGGCGTTTAAAATACGTGAGGATGAATTGCAATTCTATAAAAAAAATAACGTGGCCTTGCCACGTCTTTGCCCTAACTGTAGACATTTCGAACGGTTAGCAAGAAGGAATCCCCTCAAGCTCTGGCACAGACAGTGTATGTGCGAAAAATCACATCCGCATCATAAGAGTAGGTGCGAAGCAGAATTCGAAACGAGTTACGCACCAGAGAGACCCGAAGTGATATACTGTGAAAAATGTTACCAACAGGAAGTTTATTAGAATAAATGTTAATCAACTCAGCTATCGCAGATATTATTAACAAATGAGCAAGATGCAAAGCGAGACGAAAAATTTTTCCTGGCTAGACGTACCGAAGTCAATTTGGTATTTTTTAGCGGGGGACCGTAAGAGGTTTGTGTTTTATTTTTTTACTCTCGCAATAATTTTCTTATATGATTTAGTGCCAGCCTTCGTTGTCGGAAGAATTGTTGACTTCTTTGCCAACTACGAAGCGGGTGAATCCCTTTCGAAGTTTTATTCTTACTTAATTTTTCTTACTGGGTCCTGGTTTATAGCTTCGCTTATCCGATTAAAAAGCAAAAATGCATTAGCCATAATCGGCCTTAAAGCTCGCACTCGAGCGCGGACTTTGGGATTTGAGAGATTAACTGAGTTTTCCTTGGAATGGCACAACAAAGAAAATACAGGCAACAAACTTCAAAGAATTTTCACAGGTGCCGAATCTGTTAACGGCTGGCTTAAATTACTTCGTCGGGAATTATTAAAAATTTTTTCCAACAGTCTTGGGGTGGCTATATTCTTCTTATCTGTAGATTTTAAATTGTTCATTTTAGTGTTCACATACATAACTCTATTTCTGTGTATAGAATTTGTTTTTGGGAGAAAAGTTTTTGTTTTGAGTGATGAGTTTAATAAATTAAATCAATCCGCTGGGGGTGTTCTAGTGGAAAGCGCCCATAACATGCTTTCTATAAAAGCATTAGGGAATGAAAAGGGAACGGTGGGTAGAGTTTTAGACAAGGAAAGTCTTTCTCGTGATATATCAATACAAAAAACCAACGCCGTTAATTTGAAGTGGAAGTTTTTGCAATTTTTAAACGGAATTACCATTGGACTTTTTCTTTATTTAGTTGGAATTTCAGTTTTGTCCAACATCATTACTGTAGGAATGGTTCTAATATTTTATAGTTATTTTGACAGACTAGGAAGATACTTAGGAGATGTTAGTGATCTGTATCAAGACATGATTGATTTCCGGTCTGATCTTGGCAACATGATGCCTATTTTTCGGGAAACGGAATTTATTAAGCGAGGGAATGAAAGTTTTCCGAAAGAATGGAATAAAATTGAAATTAAAAACGGCAGCATGCAGTATGGCTCGGGGCAGGTCGGACTCGCGAATTTCAGTTTAATGCTCAAGAGAAATACCAAGACCGGCCTGGCCGGACTATCGGGCTCCGGCAAGTCAACCCTAGCGAAAATAATTTTAGGATTATATGCGCTCCAGTCGGGGGAATTTAAAATAGGCCAAGGGAAAAATATGCAAAATTATTATTCGATTGCTCACAATGAGACCTTGGGCAATATTACCGTGGTGCTCCAGGAAACCGAACTTTTCAATCTTTCCTTGCGGGACAATATCACGATGATGCGAGGAGAAGACAGTGAACTTTTAAATAAAGCAATTAAAATTTCTCAGCTTGAAGAAGTAATAAACAAATTGCCTAATGGATTAAATTCATTGATAGGCGAGAAAGGTTACATGCTCTCCGGTGGCGAGCGTCAGCGCCTGGGTATCGCGCGGGCGATTTATAAAAATGCGCCGATTGTAATATTGGATGAAGCCACGAGCTCACTTGATTCCGAGACCGAAGGAAAAATAATGGAGAAATTGCTTGGAGAATACGGCCAAGATAAAACATTTCTCATAATTGCCCATCGTTTAGGCACGCTGAAATATACCGACAATATTGCAGTAATGGAGCACGGACAAATAGTAGAAGAGGGAAGCTACGGGAAATTGATAAACAATAAAGATGGGGTTTTTTATAGAATGAACAAAATGGCGGCCGATGAAAAAACAAGCAAAAATGTGATAAAATAGACCTATGCCCAAGCCGAATCGAGTCCAGATAATCAAATACGGTCCGCCCCCACCGGAATTGCCGGTCTTTGGCAAGGTGGACCCTTCCGAAGTGTCTTTCATTGGGCGGACGAATTATGTGGCGGCGCTGGAGGAGAAAAAATTTATTTTCGGCGTGAAGCGCCTGGACCGCCGGCGCCATCTTTATATTGTCGGCAAGTCCGGGGTGGGCAAAACGAAACTCCTGGAGCTTCTAATCCGTCAGGACGTAACTTACAATCACGGTCTGTGTCTCATTGATCCGCACGGCGACGTGATGGAAGCGATATTGGACTACATACCGAAAGAACGCATAGAAGACGTATGCATTGTTAATCCCTCGGACGTCGATTTTCCGGCTTCCTTTAATCCGCTGGCCAACGTGGATCCGGCTTTTAAATTTATTTTGACCCAGGGACTCATCGAAGTGCTGGAGAAGCAATTCGGAGCCAACTGGACTCCGCGCCTAGAGCACGTTTTCCGCTTTACTTGCCTGGCGCTTCTCGATTACCCCCATGCCACTATGCGCGGGATGATTTCCATGTTGACCGACCGCAATTACCGACAAAAAGTAGTGGAGTATATAACAGATGACATGGTAAAACGCTTCTTCGCCATTGAATTCGCCGATTGGTCGGAGAAGTTTGATACCGACGCCATTATTCCCTTGGTGAACAAGCTCGGGCAATTTCTCTCCGACCCGCTCCTGCGCAATATTTTCGGCCAGAAGCAAAATAAAATTGACATCGGTAAATTAATGAACGAAGAAAAAATCGTCCTGATTAATATCGCCAAAGGCCGTATTGGTGAAGAAAACTCCAGCTTTTTCGGTTCAATGTTTTTGACCAAAATCAAACAAGCCGGAATGGAGCGGGCGGGTGTTCCGGAGGAGCAACGCAAGGACTTTTATTTATACATCGACGAGTTTCACAACATTGTGACTCGGACATTCGAAAATATTTTATCCGAAGCCCGCAAATATGCGCTGAACCTCACTATCGCCAATCAATATATGGGCCAGCTCATTCCGGAAGTACAGCACGCCGTGCTCGGAAACACCGGAACCCTCGTTTGTTTTCGAGTTGGCGGGGAGGATGCAGTCAAATTAAAACCGGAATTTGCCCCGCTCTTCGATGTAAAGGACATGATCAATCTGGCCGTAGCCGAATTTTATATTAAGATGACTATTGATGGAGAATCCTATGATCCTTTTTCGGCCGAGTCCCTCCGAGTCCTGCCGGCTACCCATCCTTCATATAAAAAAGAAATCAAGGAGGCCTCGCGCCGGAAGTATTCCATATCTAAAAATGATGCCGCGAAATTAATTGCCCAAGAAGAGGCCACGATTATCCGCAGTGCGGAAGAAAAAGCGATTATTGAAGGCCGAGCAAAAAGGAAGGCGCGAGAAAAAGGCGAAGCAATACCAGCGGGTGAAGAAGGCAACATTGAATCTGTAGAAAAAATCAAAAAAGAAGGCGAGGCAGAACCAATGATTTAAATTAACTCTTGACAATTTTAGATTTTTAATTAAAATAAAATTATGGCTAAAGATTACTACAATGTTTTGGGCGTGAACAAGGGCGCTTCCAAGGACGAAATAAAAAAGGCGTTCTATAAATTGGCGCATAAATATCACCCCGACAAAAAAGAAGGCAACGAAGCGAAATTCAAGGAAGTGAATGAGGCCTATCAAGTGCTCTCGGACGATACCAAGCGCTCGAAATACGACCAATACGGCAGCGGATTCGATGGATTTTCCGCCCAAGGCGGATCCGCCTATGGCGGAGAGGGCTTTGGTTTCTCTGATTTCGCCAGCGGCGGGACGGAATTCGATTTTGGAAATCTAAATGATATTTTCAGCGATTTTTTCGGCGGTGGGATGGGCGGAGGCAGACGAGAGACGCGCCGAGGGCGGGATATTTCTACGGAGATCACCCTGGCTTTCGCCGACGCCATTTTCGGCGCTAACCGAAAAATCCTAATCACCAAAACTTCCAACTGCGCCGCATGCCATGGCGCCGGTGCCAAGGCCGGGGCGGCAATGGAAAGGTGCAAGCGCTGCAACGGACAAGGGACTATACGTGAAACCAAAAGATCATTTCTGGGGACAATTTCCAACACCAAAGTTTGCGAGGAATGCCACGGCGCGGGTGAAGTGCCGAAGGAATTATGTGATAAATGCAAGGGCAAGGGAGTTCTGCGCCAGGAAGAGGAAATCTCGATCGTTGTTCCAGCCGGCATTCGCGATGGCGAAATGATCCGCATGTCGGGAATGGGCGAAGCAATATCCCATGGCACTGCGGGTGATTTGTATATAAAAGTGAACGTAACACCGCATGCGGTATTCAAACGTGATGGCAACGATCTCGTAATGAATTTGAATTTAAAA
>MFVU01000009.1:0-726 GCA_001787125.1 Candidatus Nomurabacteria bacterium RIFCSPLOWO2_12_FULL_44_11 | reverse complement strand
CCGGTCTCCAAAAGCAAGC
This sequence comes from Candidatus Nomurabacteria bacterium RIFCSPLOWO2_12_FULL_44_11, assembly GCA_001787125.1. Classification (GTDB taxonomy): domain Bacteria; phylum Patescibacteriota; class Minisyncoccia; order Phycocordibacterales; family UBA9973; genus UBA9973. The sequence goes on along the minus strand of MFVU01000009.1, from coordinate 707 downwards.
GCGGCGATTTGCTCATCAAGCTCCATATAAAACTTCCGAACAAGCTTTCTCGCCGGGCGCGTGAACTCACCGACGAGCTCAAAAAAGAGGGGATATGATTTTTGAAAACATCATTTACTTTGCCGTATCTCTAAATTTCGTTGGTCATATTTTATATGTCCAAAGTATAATTAAGGGATACACAAAACCCAATCTAGTTTCTTGGTTTTTTTGGACGCTTGCGCCGTTTCTTGGTGTTTTTTTTCAGATTAAGGCGGGAGCTGGACTTTCAATTTTGCCAATATTTGTGGCAGGGTTTGGATCCTTGATAGTTATGGTTGCAGCCATTTTGAAGAAAAATGGATTTTGGAAAATTAGTGCCTTCGATATATATTGTGGCTTGTTTTCTTTCCTTGCATTAGTATTTTATATATTTACACACAACCTGGGGATATCAGTCCTTTTTGCAATATTAAGTGATGCCTTAGCATCAGTACCCACGATTGTAAAATCTTGGAAATTCCCCGAGACAGAAATGTGGGCTCCTTATTTGTTTCCAATTATTTCTAATATAGTTGGTCTAATTATAATCAAAAATTGGTTCTTCCCTATATATTCGTTTGGTATCTATTTTTTAATTCTAGATATAACTATATTATTTTGCATCTACCGAAAAAAGATTTTCCAAACTACATACTTAACTACGTAGTTTACTCCTAAATTTATTC
>MFVU01000008.1 GCA_001787125.1 Candidatus Nomurabacteria bacterium RIFCSPLOWO2_12_FULL_44_11 | reverse complement strand
CGTCATCGCCTTGGTAGGCCATTACCCTACCAACTAGCTGATATCGCACAGGCCTCTCCCAAAGCGTTAAAACTTTACCCGTAAGGGACCATCGTGTATTAGTCCGGATTTCTCCGGATTATTCACGACTTTGGGGGAAGTTCCTATGTATTACTACCTCGTTCGCCACTAAAGAGAAACCCCAATCCAATAATTGATTCTCAATCGTATTGCTACTTTCAAGTTTCTCATACATTCATGGGACTCTTTCGTTCGACTTGCATGCCTTATCCACGCCGCCAGCGTTCATCCTGAGCTAGGATCAAACTCTAAATAAAAGTTTCCGCCAGAGGCGGACCAGCCTTTCGGCTGAATTGGAACGAAACAAAACAAAAAACCCTAGCTCTTGGAATTAACAAAAAAATAAACAAGCTTGCACTTGTTCTCAATAATTCATTCTGTTGTCAAAGAATAGTATCACCCCGACCTAGGTCGAGGAAATAAAAACGCATATCCCCAATAACATAAACGGATAAGCGCTAAGGAAGAGTATATACGAAGGCCACTGCCAAGTCAAGCAGAAAAAACGCTTTATTTTGATGAGTTTTTTCGGCCTGCAATTTTACTAATTAATGTTCTGTTTGACAGTAGACTATGAGCATCAGAAGGAGATAACTTATTACCATACGCCCTCGGTGCTAATAAAACTTGAATGTCCTTTTCTAGCACCTCTTCCGGTGTCCATGAATCTGGCGCATCAGTCAAAACAACTGGCAAAAAAGATACGCCAAGGGGAACTGTTTTATCTTCTACGCAAAGTAGTAGGTACCTCAGACCAGTGTGTCCTGTAGCCTCAGCCACATTCATGTGCGCATTTTCGTGTTCAAGCCAGTCTAGTATCTCTTTTTGTTTTATTCTGTCAGGTTTTAATCTAGCTGTTTCTTCCAGTACCATGTGTAACTCAGCAAGGTTATAAGCAAAGACACCGGAGCGTCCCATTTCTTCATCAAGCATCTTAACTTTCGGCTTCCTCTTTTGGGTTTCTGATTCCCGTTTTGTAGAATTTATCATTTATCTTCCATTGCCTTGCATCTATTTCGTCTATGCGTTTTTGTGTAATTGGATTTTTTAATGCGCTTGCAAATTCCATCTGAATGAGTTCTCTCATTTTTTCCGCCGGACTTTTTTCTCCGCTACTACCCGGCAAACCACCGATGGTCATATCCAGCAAGTGTATAGCAATCCTCATGACACTGTCAATCCCGTCGCTATCTTAGTAGCCACTTAAGTTTGGACTAGGTGTTGATGCACAGTATTCTATTTCTTTTTGTCTTTCTTTGGCTTCTTTTTATCCTTCCGATATGCGTTATTACCTTTTCCCATAAAAATGTTTCGTTTACTTAATAATTTTTACGCCGCTTTTTGCAATGTTTCTGCGTCTACTTGCGACAAGAACTTAAACATGTTGCCCCCACACTTGGCACAAACGCCCTTAGCGGAATACCTACCCTTATCATTCTTGGTAACGACTGGATTCGTCATGATCTGCATCGTCGGCTTTCTATTCGCGTCTCTACACTTCATGCACAATGCCATTAAATCTGCCATAAAATTATTCTAAAATTAATACTAATAATATGTCCTATTATAGCATAGTTATTTTTTCTCGTCCTCCCCGGGCTTTTTCAGGTCCGAGGCCTGGATAGGCGAGAGCACCTTCGGCGGAGTCATGTCTATTACGCCGAACTGCTTTTCGTAATTCTCTACTTGCTTTCCCATCCAGATTGAAATACTTTTCATCACATGGGGCGTGGTAGCAAAAGAATCCAGATTGTTGCCGGAAGTCATCGCAAAAGAAAAAAGTTCCTTGCCATAAGCACCAATGGCGCCGTCCACAAACTTTTTCGGCAATTGATTCATATTCACTTTGGTTGGATCTACCATCCTGCTATTGTATCACAGAAATCCGCGGATGGGAGCGATGAAAAATTCTTTCAGTTTTTCGAGAAAAGGCCGGTGCACCCAATTTTTATAGAGAACTTCCTCGCAATTTTTTAAATCCTCTGCAAAGTGGGCGCTCAATGCCCCGACACATTTGGAATCAGTGCTGACCACATTGCCTTCGAAGTTATAGACAAAACTCAAACTGTCCAGATTGAAGCTCCCGAAGGTCGCCCATTCTGTATCGATGATGGCAGTTTTGGCATGAAGAATTACCGGCTGATATTTGAAAATTCTCACTCCGGCTTTTAAAAGTTCGCCGAGAGAAGAATTTGAAGCGAAACCAACCACTGCCACGTCAATTATTTTTGGCACTATTATTTTTACTTCCACTCCCCTCCGGGAAGCGCGACGCAGTACTCGGGAAAGCTTATGATCGGGAATAACATAAGGCGTTGTAAGCCAGATACTTTTGGTAGAGCGCTTGATTGCCTTTATAAGCGCATAATATAAAAATCTTTTTCGGAAATACGGAATGTTGGTTATGAAAAATCTTTTCCTGGTGCGAGCGCGGATTTTTTTAATTCTCTGAAAAATATTATCGCCTTTCGCCTTCCACATGTCTTCAAATATCTCCAGCATCTCTCCCACTATCGGGCCTTCAATCTTTGCATCGGTGTCCCGCCAAGTCGCCATACTTTTATTGATGCCGGTTCCGCCGGTAAAACCAACTTTCCCGTCAATGATTATCATTTTCTTGTGATCGCGGAAAAACCAGGTGGCAAAATACGGGATGCGCCAGAAGCCAACAGTGTTAAAAAATTGTATTTCTATCCCCTCGCTCTCCAGCTGGGCCGGTACTGAAGAATTATAGAGTGCATAACTCCCCACCGTATCCAAAAGAAGACGTACTTTGACTCCGGCCCCATTCCTTTCTCGGATTATTTTTATGAATTCCTGGCCAAGGGAATCTGGCAGAAAAATATAGTGTTCGATGTCGACGGAAATTTTTGCCCCGCACAGGGCCTCGAGCATCGCTGTCCAGGTTTCTTCTGTGTGGGTAAAAAATTGAAATGCAGATGATTGCATATTTTTTATTTCCTACCTTTTTGTCATTTATGCTTAAAGAATTCCACCTGGCGGAGGCGCTTCTGCGCCTCCGCCCGTGTCCGATACGGTCCACCTAGATTTCGGCGGGTTTTCTCCGAGAGCACATAATATCCATTTTTTCGTTTGACAATCATAAAATTTTTCCAGTTACCAATCCATTCGCATATTCGTGCGAATTAGACAATAGAGATTACGGCGCGGGCTATTGGGGGAAGTTTGAGCGCGAGTGAATAATAGCACGACAAGCTACGCTGTTCCTTTTCAACTAGATCGGCTCCGAAAAGAACGGCGAGATGCCTGGAGGTCGCCTTGAAAGAAAGCTTGATGTGCTCCGCCACCTCACCGACGTTGGCTTCTTTCTTTTCTTTTAAAAATTTTACGATTGTCAGACGTCTTTTATTCGCGAGCGCCTTCAGAACTTTTTCGTATCCTCTCATGCTTCTATTCTAGCATTCGGGCGAATTAAACAATAGAGGAGAGTGTGGAAAAGTGGTATTGGCTATTTTTTATGAGTTTCAATTTGTCAGCTCGGGAGAAAGATTTGATGCGAGCTTCCTCGCGAGAGGCAGTGGAGCGGTTTTTGAATTTTCTGGTGTAAACAACTTTCACTGGCAGCCGCGCCGCGACATATTTTCGAACCGAGCTTGCCACCCCTATGCTCCCATACTCTGCGCTTCAAATCCGTCGTTATCCCGGTATACAAAGTCCCATCTCCGCCACGGCGGACAGGCGCGCATTTTAGAATATAGAGACGATACATATTTATTCAATAGTTAAACTTATCACTTCCCCCTTGGCGTCCGTAGTATAGAAGAAATTTTTTATTTCTTGGATATGCCCATCTTCATACACTACCGTGCCGGAATTTTTCTCTAAATCAACCGTCGTAGAAACAACATACCAAGTCCCGCCCAGCACTGCTTTTACCGGCGAGAGCGTTGAAATATTTGTGCGCAAATAATTTTCCACATTTTGTTTTACGTCCGGGACTACAGAGTTCGGTGCGGGAACAGATACAGGAGATTTGAGAATCAAAAAACCCGCAGCAGCCAAAACTATGATTACAACAATAAATGAAATAACTGATTTATTCATACTTTTATTAAATTAAAAAAACCACACCGCGATAAACATCACGGAGAAATTTATGAAAGAAATCACGCACCAAGTGCAGAAGGCCCGGAGTATAAAACCCTGCACATACATAAAGTATAGAGAGAAGAGGAAGCCAACGGTCACAAGAGCTAATATAGGCCAAAGCGCCACGGCGCCGGCCGTGTAAAACCAAGTGAGCACAAGAATGGCCGCATACATACAAAACCCCGCTACCGCATTTGGTATGCCGAACGTCTTACTCTGCGGAGCATACTGAACCTTGTGGCACCACTCCTTCGGGAAGAATATGCAAGCGACATCCGTGCCCTTCCACTTGTGATACATCAAATACATTGTATCTAATATCCCAATCGCCCCAAAAACATATAAAAAAGTTATAGTGTTCATAGTTATATTATACCACTATTTTATCAACTCGAGCTTTTCAGTCCTTTTTAATTTTTTAATTCTCACCTCTTCTCTTGATGCCGTAGACCTGTTTCTGAATTTCCGGGTGTAGACGAGCTTAACCGGCCTCCTCGAAATAGTATACCGCGCGCCCAACTTCCTCGCATTATGTTCCCCCACTCTGCGTTTCAAATCTGTAGTGATGCCGGTATACAAGCTCTTGTCAGCGCATTTTAAAATATACAGATAATACATTACCGAATTAATTAAGAACCCAGATAGAGTAATTGAGATAGACGGCGAAGCTGACCCACAGGATATAGGGCACAAGGAGCCACGCGGCTACCTTTGAAATTTTCTTGAATACCAAAATAGTGAGAACAATACCAGCCCACAAAAGCACAATGACAGCCAGGGCGTTGCCGATAGATTGAGCGCCGAAGAATATTGGTGACCAGACGGCATTCAGGGCCAGTTGAATTGCAAATAGCCAGACGGCCCTGCCTTTTTCTTTGGAATCACTTTTCCAGATCAGCCACAATGAAATACCCATCAGGAAATATAGGGTTATCCAAACCGGTCCAAATATCCACGCTGGTGGATTGAGAGCTGGCTTCACAAGTTCTAAATACCAGCTAGATTGAACCGCAGGCGCCGTAAATAAAGAACCAACAACTCCTGCTCCTAGCGAAACTCCAACTGAAAAAATAAGTTTCAAAAAATCTTTCATAGATTACATTTTAGCATGTAAGTAATCGTTTACGTAAACGAATACTTATAAAAAATACTTGTGGATAACTTTTCTTGTTTAGGCTATGTTTAGGTATTATAATTGATACATGCCAAATGTGTTAAATTCCCAACTTACCAAGAAGCAAGCTCGTGTTCTTGATTACGTAACAAAATTTCAAGATAAAAAAAATTACTCGCCTGCTCTAACTGAAATAGCAGATCATTTTGAAATATCTATTCCTACAGTTCACCAGCATGTTGATTATTTAGAAAGAAAGGGTTATTTAGTAAAAAATAAAGGGCAAAAACATTCTATAAAAGTTTTAAAAACTATGCGAGAGATTTTGCCAAATATTGAAATTGCCCCGATTATACAACTTACAGACAACGAAGAAACACGAAAATACAAAGAACTACCGTTAAATAAAATTATTTGCGGAGATGTAGTTGAAGTGATGAAAAAATTCCCATCCAACTCTGTAGACATCATCGTCACTTCCCCACCATATGATGCGGTTCGTGACTACAAAGGATTTTCTCTAGACTTACATGCAGCCGGAAAAGAAATACACCGCGTTCTTAAAGATGGAGGAGTTGCAGTCATGGTTATTCAAGATCAAACAAAGAATTTTGGAAAGTCGCTAACTTCCTTTAGAACAATTATTGATTGGTGCGATAGTTTCGGATTTAAATTATTTGAAACAGTTATCTATCGGAAGTATGGTGCGGAAGGAGGATGGTGGAATAAGCGCTTTCGTGTCGACCATGAATATATTCCAATATTTCTTAAAGGTGAGCGCCCCCAGTATTTCAATAAAGAACATTTAAAAATTCCTTCAAAGCATGGTGGTAAAACACTCACTGGAGGAGGCACGCGTCTTACAAATGGAATCCGCATCGCAACTCGCTCTATTAAAATTAATCTAACGAAATGCAGAGGCACTATTTGGGAATATTTAACTGCTGGTGATGGAAGTCGTCTTAAGCATGAACATCCAGCCACATTCCCCAACAAACTCCCTTATGATTTCATAGAATGCTTTACACCAAAGGGTGGCGTAGTCCTTGACCCATTTGTCGGAAGTGGAACGACAACCGTAGCAGCAAAAAATTTGGGATATAAATATATAGGAATTGATATCACGCCAGAATATTGTGCTATAGCAGAAAAACGCATGAAGGAGGAATGCGGACCTACGCAAAAAAAATTAATTTAACATATCGGGACCTTCTATAGTGTATTGAATAGTACTCCCATCGGTCATGGCAAGAGATATGGGATTTTCTCCCCAAATTTTTAAAAACATATCATTACTGGTTTTGCCAGTTAGATTTTGACCATAAATTTTTTTGGTAAATTGTGATAGTTTAAATTTTTCAGTATTCCAATGCTCCATTTTTATACTCCATCCCGTAAGATTACTTAAAAGTCCTAAAGTTTTAAGTAAGGCCCCCTTGTCAAAATTAGAAAGTTCTAAATGGCCGTAAGCAGTTAGATTGATTTCTTTTAGTGATATCAAAAATGAGTCAATTAATTCTATGAGGTCAATAACTGATAGCTTGCTGAGTTTTGTCCACCAGTCCGCTTCTTTCCCTGAATGTAAATATTTAAACCAGTCCAAAACGTTCCCTGTGTATTTAAAGAGTATTTTCCATACACCATCGGCAAAAAATATGGGGGCCAATCCTTCTGCTTTCACTCTTGTTGTTCCTGGAGAATGATTTTCTAAAATATACATCAAAAGATGAATTGCGCCTAGAGGATATTTTCTTCCTAGTGTACCTTTTCTTCTGTCAAATCCCCTGATGAGATTGGGATTTAGGCAATTAGACATTTTTTCATGGTAGTCGGCAGGGGGATTATTGAGCATATGAATATTCAGGTGATGGCCAACAGAACGAATATCGTTTCTTAAAATCTCCATATCTAGGAAAATACACTCCTTAGCTTTTTTAGTATTATCTAACAACAAATACTTACCATCGTAAAAACCCTTTATATTCCAGCCAAGATA
>MFVU01000007.1 GCA_001787125.1 Candidatus Nomurabacteria bacterium RIFCSPLOWO2_12_FULL_44_11 | reverse complement strand
GGATCCAACGCCATTTTTGTAAAAGAGAAGGCCTATGAAGTTAGCATTAATTCTACCCCTATTAACTTATCAGTAGAGGCTCCTGATGTAGCCAGTCCTAATCAAGATGTCAATTTTAAAATAAAAGCATCTCTTAATTCTACCCACCCCGCGCTCAAAGTTCTCCTCCGTGTCGATTATCCCGTCGGTTTTCAATTTACCAAGGCCAACCCGATGCCCTCTTTCGGCAATAATATTTGGGATTTAGGTGATCTTTCGCCGGGCGCAGAGAAAAATATTTCCATCGACGGGAAGATGCTCGATGTCTTTGACGGAGAAGAAAAAACTTTCCGGGTTTGGAGCGGATCGCAATCAGACACGGATAAATATTCTATTGGCGTCGTCTTCAATTCTTTTACACACACGGTTGCCATCAAGAAACCACTAATCGAGGCACAGCTTTTCATCAACGGCACGCATCAGAGAGAGTACACCAGTTATGCCAATTCCTCAGTGAACGCCGAAATACGCTTCACCAACAACTTGGACACAAAAGTCAGTGATCTAGAAATTCGCGCCAAGCTCTCTGGTAATGCCTTAAGCCGCAAAACAATTTTCGCCGACCAGGGTTTTTATAACTCCGGGACCGACACAATCACCTGGGATAAAAATTCCGATAACCAGTTTGATGAAATCAATCCGGGAGATTCTGGATCGGTGAATTTCTCGCTCTCGGCTCTTCTTCTATTTTCTGCTTCGGGGGGTATGCTCGTCGATCCATCGATAAATATTGCTGTAGAAATTTCCGGAAAACAGACACTCGAAGGTTTTGACGTAAAAGATGTAAGCAATACAGAATCCTCCACCATTCGCATTATTTCAGACATTGGCCTCGCCGCCAAAGCTCTTTACTTCTCCGGGCCTTTCCCGAATACCGGTCCGATTCCACCTAAAGTAGAGCAAGAAACGACTTATACGATTGTCTGGTCTATTTCCAATACGGCCAACAGCATTTCGAGGGCAATCGTCCGCTCCACCCTTCCTTCCTGGGTTAACTTTGCTAATAAAATTTATCCGGCGACCGAAGATCTCACTTATAATTCTTCAACCAAAGAAATTTTGTGGAATGTGGGCAATATCCCTCGAGGCGCTGGTATTACGACTGCCGGCAGGGAAGTTTCTTTTGTAATTACCCTTACTCCTTCGCTCTCACAAGTAAATACTTCCCCGACCCTTATTAACGACGCCGTTTTGACTGGGCACGATGATTTTGCTAATGTAGATGCAAGAGTCAATAAGGCATCACTCTCTACCCGGCTTTCGAACGATCCAGCATTTCCGCCAAACGGTGATCGAGTCATTGAATAAATAAATGTCTCAACTAGACGATAATTTAATGGAAAAAATTGTCTCGCTTTGCAAGAGGCGCGGGTTTGTTTTTCAGGGTTCGGAAATTTATGGAGGGCTTGCCGGTACTTACGATTGGGGGCATTTTGGCTTGGCGCTTAAAAATAATCTCAAACAATCCTGGTGGAAAAAATTTGTGGATAATCGGCGAGATATGTATGGTCTAGATGCAGCCATTCTCATGAATGCCAAAATATGGGAGGCCTCCGGTCATGTCGCTGGATTCTCGGATCCGACGGAGGATGGCAAGCAATTTAATGTGATGTTTAAAACATCTATCGGCGCCGGAGAGGAGGCCGCTATATCTTATTTACGTCCTGAAACTGCTCAGGGGATATTTGTAAATTTCAAAAATACGATCGACGCTTTTCATCCTAAGCTTCCTTTCGGTATCGCTCAAATCGGCAAGGCCTTTCGCAATGAAATCGCCCCGCGTGATTTTCTATTCCGACAGCGGGAATTTGAACAAATGGAGGTGGAATATTTTGTCAAAAGCACGGATTGGGAGAAATATTTTGAATATTGGAGAGATGAGATGCTCTCCTGGATGGAAGAAGTAGGGCTCAACATGGGGAAAATACATGAAACGGAGATCTCCGATCAGGATCGGGCGCATTATTCCAAGCGCACGATTGATTTCGAGTTTGATTTTCCATTTGGTAAGAAAGAGCTATTTGGCCTGGCGTATCGCACGGATTTTGATTTAAAGAATCATAAATTAGAATATATCGACGAAGATCCGCCAGCTGGCGGAGGGGAAAAAATAGTTCCGCATGTTATCGAACCGTCTCTAGGAGTAGATCGTGCGGTGCTGGCCCTGCTTCTCTCCGCCTATACCGAAGATGAGAAGAATGGAGAAGTGCGCACCTTTCTTAAATTGAAGCCCGGCATGGCACCGGTAATTTGTGCAGTTTCTCCGCTTTTAAAAAATAAACCGCAATTGGTGGAGTATGCAAACGCGAAAGTTTTTGCACTCCTAAAAGAAGAGTTTGGCCGGGTGGCCTGGGATGATAATGGAAATATCGGCAAGCGCTACCGGAGGCAAGACGAAATCGGCACGCCGTTTTGTATCGTGGTTGATTTTGACACTCTGGAAGATGATACTGTCACTGTTCGCGACCGCGACAGTGGAGCGCAAGAAAGGGTAAAAGTAACGGACTTGAAGAAATATATAAAAGAAAGAATCTAAATGAAGTTTTCAAAGAAAGTTTTAAAGAACGGACTGCGGGTGGTGACGATACCAATGAAGGACAACCCGACGGTGACAGTTTTGGTTTTGGTGGAGGCGGGCAGCAAATATGAAACGAAGAGAGTAAACGGTATCTCGCATTTTCTCGAACACATGTGTTTCAAGGGAACGGTCAAAAGGCCGAAGGCCATAGATATTTCAAAAGAGCTCGATGCTCTCGGGAGCCAATATAATGCCTTTACTGCCCAGGAATATACGGGCTATTATGCCAAGTCCGATGCAAAGCATTTTCGACAAATCCTCGATATTGTCTCCGATATCTATCTAAATTCAACATTCCCGAAGGCGGAGATGCAAAAAGAAAAAGGGGTGATTATCGAAGAAATCAATATGTATGAGGATATGCCGCAACGCCACGTGCAGGACTTGATCATGCGGCTTCTATACGGCAATCAGCCCGCAGGCTGGAACGTGACTGGAGAAAAGAAGAATATTTTGAATATGCGGCGGGATGATTTTGTTCGATATAAGGCGAATCATTATTTACCGGAAGCGACCGTGATAATAATTACGGGGCAAATTACGCCGAAGGCCGCCCTTCAGGGGGTCAGTAAAATTTTCAAATCCGTCAAGCGAGGCAGGAAAATTAAAAAAGTAAAAACAAAAAACATTCAAATGAAGCCCCGGGCGCTGATCAAATTCAAGCAGACCGACCAGACGCATTTTATTCTCGGCGTACGAACTTACGATTTATTCAACAAAAGAAATCCGACGCTTTCGGTCTTGGGGGGAATTTTAGGTGGCGGCATGAGTTCGCGCCTCTTCCAAAAATTACGGGAGGAAATGGGAGTGGGATATTATGTTCGTGCTTACGAAGACGCCTATACCGATCATGGTTTTTTTCAAATTTCCGCCGGGGTGGACAACGGGCGTATTGAAGAAGTGATCGTCGCGATATTAGAAGAATGTCAAAAGCTCAAAAATTACGAGGTGGCCGAAGAAGAACTGAACAAGGTGAAAGAATGCCTGATTGGCAACATGAAACTCTCCCTGGAATCGACCGACGATATCGCCAATTTTTACGGTGGACAGGAACTGCTCAAGGGGGAAATAAAAAGTGCCGAGGAAAAAGCCAAAGAGATACGCGCCGTTACTGCCCGGGGAATAAAGGCACTTGCCAATAATATTTTTAAAAATAATAAACTTAATTTAGCGCTCATCGGTCCTTTCAAGGAAAAAACAAAATTTCTTAAAAAACTTAAATTCTAATTATTTAGGCATTTTAAAATAATAGAATTTGTGGTATCATATTCAGATGATTGAACAGAGTCACAACTCTTCTCTCTCCATTACCACTGGGACCATGGTCCGAGCTGCTTTGGTTGTAATCGGTATTTTTCTCCTTTGGTTTTTGCGTGACCTGGTTCTGATCATTTTGACTTCCATCATCATCACCTCTTTTGTGGAATCGGCGGTGCCTCATTTCAGAAAGGTACATATCGGCCGGGTTTTTGGGATAGTCATTTTATACGCGGTATCGATCCTCACTCTGGTTGGATTATTTTACCTTTTTGCCCCACTGTTAATAACAGAAGTATATAATTTCTCCACCGCTCTTTCATCATATGTTCCTGGAGTTTACTTTTTAAATTACTTCCAAAATGAAGCCTTCTCCGGTGCCAAGGACGTTGTTGCCAACTTGTCCCACAACTTGTCATTTTCGTCTCTCACGGCGGTGTCCAAGGCCTTCATCGAAAATCTCTCCGGCGGATTTTTCAATACCCTCTCCGTCGCTTTCGGGAGTATTTTCAATGTAGGCATGATCATTCTTATCTCCTTTTATCTTTCAATTCAGGAAAAAGGCATTGAGAATTTTTTGCGAATCATTTTACCGGCAGAACAAGAGGACTTTGTGGTTGATTTGTGGAATCGCTCCAGTCGGAAAATCGCCCTGTGGGTAAAAGGTCAGCTCTTGCTTGGGTTGGTGGTTGGCATTTTGATATATTTAACGCTCTCTCTTTTGGGGACGCCTTATGCCCTGCTTCTGGCTATCATCGCAGGTATCATGGAACTTATTCCCTACGGAATATTAGTAGCGCTCGTGCCGGCAGTTGCCTTTTCTTATTTTTCCGGAGGAATCGGAAGCTCACTGATGGTCAGCGGAGTTTACCTCATCGTTCACCAGTTTGAAGTTTTTCTTTTTGCTCCGCTCATAATCAAAAAAGTTGTCGGACTTTCCCCGATCGTCATCATTCTGGCGGCCCTCATCGGCTTTGAGCTCGCCTCATTCTGGGGGGTAGTCCTCGCAATACCTCTGTCGATTCTAGCTATAGAATTTTCGGACGATATTCAAAAACGTAAACTTTTAGCCAAAATCGATAATGAAAAGTAGTTTCTACATTACGACTACCATTCCGTATGTGAACGCGGACCCTCATATTGGTTTTGCTCTAGAGCTGGTGCAGTCCGATGTTATCGCCCGTTTTAAGCGACTGCAGGGGCGCGAAGTTTTTTTCTCGACTGGCACTGATGAGCACGGCCAGAAGATATGGGAGGCCAGCCAAAAAGAAGGCAAAAAAGTAGAAGATTATGTAAATCATTACGCGCAAAAATTTTTAGAGCTCAAAAACCTCCTGAATCTCTCTTCTGATAATTTTATTCGTACCACGAGCGAGGGGCATATCAAGGCGGCTCAGGCATTCTGGCAACTCTGCGATCAGAAGGGAGATATTTATAAAAAGAAATATAAAGGTCTTTACTGTGTAGGTTGCGAAAAATTTATTACCGAGAAGGACTTAATGGATGGCAAGTGCACTCTTCATCCCAATCTTAAACCCGAAACAGTGGAAGAAGAAAACTATTTTTTCAAATTAAGTAATTACAAAAAACAATTACTGGACTATTTTTCTAACCCAAAGACCATTATTCCGGATTGGCGCAGACAAGAGGCGATTGATTTCGTGACAAATGCTATGGAGGACTTCTCCATTTCGCGCAGTCAAGAAAGATTTGCATGGGGTATATCAGTGCCCGCAGATGAATCGCAAGTAATGTATGTATGGTTTGACGCTCTCACTAATTATATCTCTACACTTGGTTGGCCCTTCGACTCCGCTCAGGGTAAACCCGAAGAGAATTTGTTTGAAAAATTTTGGCTAGAAGGGGAGAAAGTTCAAACAGCCGGCAAGGATATGGTAAAGTTCCAGTCGGTGATGTGGCAAGGGATGCTTATGTCTGCAGGGTTTCCTACCACGGACACTATCGTCTACCATGGATTCATAACCGGCGAGGGGGGCATTAAAATGTCTAAATCTCTCGGAAACGTCATTAATCCAATAGAAATTGTAAAAGAATATGGCACGGATGCACTCCGCTATTTTCTCCTGCGCGAAATTTCTTCTTTTGAAGATAGTTCTTTCACTATAGAGCGATTCAAAGATGCGTATAACGCAGGACTCGCTAATGGGTTGGGGAATTTGGTTAGTCGAATTTTAACCATGGCGGAGAATAACCTAGAAGTCCCCGTGCAAATTACTGATTCCGAATTAGAAAAAAAATTCACAGAGTATATCGAAAATTACGATTTACAAAAAGCTTCTGAATTTATTTGGATGCAGATTGGATTAATTGATTTGGAAATACAAGAAAAGCAGCCCTTCAAACTTATTAAAACTGAACCCGAAAAAGCAAAACAAATGATCAAAAGGTTGGTTCAAGAACTTTATAAAATTACATCCCATCTTGAACCACTTCTTCCAGAGACGGCAGAGAGGATAAAAAAATTAATTAAAGAAAACAAAAAACCAGCGCAGCCATTATTTTTGCGCAAGGATTAATATGCCCCCAAAAGAACCTAAATACATAGACATCCATTCTCACGTTAATTTTACTGCCTTCGATGCTGACCGCGACGAGGTGCTAAAACGCGCGCTTGCAAATGATACCTGGGTGATAAATGTTGGCACGCAAGTGGACACCTCTAAGAAGGCAGTCGAGATAGCCAATCAGTACAAGGAAGGAGTTTATGCCATTATCGGCCTGCATCCCATACACACTGGGGCATCTTTCCATGATGTCAAAGAATTGGGCGCTGAAGGCAAAGAATTTACCTCCCGCGGGGAAATTTTCGATAAAGATGCGTACAAAGAAATGTTGAAAGATTCCAAAGTGGTAGGGATGGGGGAATGTGGACTGGATTACTATCATTGTGATGAAACGTATATTGAAAACCAAAAAAAGAATTTTATTGAGCAGATAGAATTGGCAAACGAATTCGGCAAGTCCTTGATGCTTCATGTAAGGAATAATCCGAAAGATAAATCTAAAAACGCTTATCAAGACACGCTCAAGATTATAAAAAAATACGCTAAAGTCAAAGGCGATGTGCATTTTTTTGCCGGGAGTTTAGAAGAAGCGAAAGCTTTCACCGATTTCGGTTTCACCCTTTCTTTTACCGGGGTGATCACCTTTACTAATGATTATGATGAAGTTATTAAGAGTGTTCCCATCGATATGATTATGTCAGAGACAGACGCACCCTACGTTACACCCACGCCCTACCGCGGTAAAAGAAATGAACCAAGTTATGTGAGAGAGGTGGTCAAAAAGATTGCCACAATTAAAAACCTATCCGAAGAAGAAGTGGCAAAAGCAATAATTAATAATGCCAAAAGGGTCTTTGGCTTTACAATCTAGGGGCTTTTTGATAGTATGACTTTCATGCCAGACGCGGAAAATATAGAAAAGTCGGAGTCCCGAGTTTATGAACTCGGCTATCTTTTGGTGCCTACGATTGTCCCGGAAGATGTGCCGAAATCTTATGGTAATTTGAAGGAGCTAATCTCGTCTTTTGGAGGCGAATTTATTGCTGACGAGATGCCGAAGGCGATTCCGCTTGCTTACACTATGGAGAAAGACACGGCCAACATCCGCAGTAAATTCACTAACGCCTATTTTGGCTGGATAAAATTTTATATGGATCCGGAAAAAGTTCTGGAGCTGAAGAAAAAGTTTGATCTGCATCCTGATTTGATAAGATTTCTTATATTAAAAACCGTCAAAGAAAATACCATCGCCGCCAAGAGATATATCGGTCGAGATTCTGCTTACCGCAGGGCTCCAGGTGTGCGTAAGACGGCCGAAGGCGAGGAGGCCCCACCTATTAATAAAGAAGAAATCGATAAAGAAATCGACGCAATGGTCGCCGTCTAAGCTTTATGAACTTTATAACTTTTAACTTTATAACTCATACATGTATT
>MFVU01000006.1:232-5417 GCA_001787125.1 Candidatus Nomurabacteria bacterium RIFCSPLOWO2_12_FULL_44_11 | reverse complement strand
CACGTATCGATACGGTAACACGTGCGACTGCTCTATATAGTGGAGGAACGTCATCGATTGAAAAGGAGCTCCCAAAAAGACGATGGCCGCGTTTCCCCGACAAAGGATGTCAAAGATAGAGCCCGTGCCGAAAGAGTCTTGCGAGATTTTAGAAAATGCAACCTTCTTTTTGCCCCATATGGCGACAGAAAAGAGAGGATGCTTTGTACGGACAACCCCTCGCTCCTTGCGAAAATGTTCGGTCAGGACGCCGACGGTGGACGGACTGCGTCTCACATCAAATGGCTCCTTTTTCGTGAAGCTGTAGGTAAATGTTGGCATGATTACTGTACCGCTTTTGCCGACGGTTTTCTTGAGCATGTTGCTTATGCTCGTGAGGAAAGCCTTTTTATCTTTAGCGACAAACCTGCCGAACGCAAACATGGCAGAGTGCACGAATATAGTATCGCCTGTCCTAACACCGACTGCGCGAAGCGCTTTCACGAAGTCAGAACGGTTCACATTCGCGCCATTGTGCGTATACAACGCAATACTATTGGCTTCCTTCTTCATACTCGAACAATGCAGCCCATTTCTTTAGGCACATTAATTTTCATGAGAAGTTCAATGTATCACGGAGTCCGACAATCCAAAAAGTGGTCGCTTTGCCCTTACGAGAGATCAGCATGAACATGCCACCACTGAACGACGGTAAAAGAGAAATTATGCGATAAAATGAAAAGATGTTATGATATTTGCGCGAGGATAGAAAAATAAAGCGCTAAATCTCAGCATGAAACCGGTTATATCAAAAAAATCCCGGGATTTTAAAAGAAGGATATCTCCCGTCCGTCAAATAATGATGTATGCCGACCCCATTCACTTTAAAACATTAGGCCTCAAGCCGGAAAATGTCATATCTTTCGCCGGAGGATGGGTTAATCACAGAATGCCGGCGGAATTGCAAAAAGCTTATAAAGATATTGCAAGTGACGATGAGCTTATGCATCTGTCAGGGGGCTACTCGCCAACCTTGGGTTTGCAGAGCTGCATGGAAGCGCTGATTAAGTATGAAAAACACATTTATGGAGTTTCGGGCTTGGAATCCTGCCATGTTGCCATTGGTGCAAATTCAACCCAATTGCTATTTGATTTAATGTTGGTTTTGGTTGATCCGGGCGAAAAAGTCCTATTGCTTGATCCATCATATTGTAATTATCCTTCACAGATCACAACCGCTACCAACGCAAGCATTGTCCGCTTCCCGATAATGGATGTTGATACTTGGGAATACAATGCAAGCGAACGCATTGATACATTTGTTGATTACATACAAAAAGAGAAGCCAAAAGTAGTATTGTTGACTTCTCCGGATAATCCTACGTCGCAAGTTCTGCCGCATGATTTTGTAAAAGCGGCACTTGATGCTGTAAAAAGTATCGGAGGTTTTCTAGTGATTGATTTTGCATACAAGGACCTAGTCTTTGACGCTAAAGTACCCGAGTATTTTTCCTGGGGTCCGACTGACAATTTCCTCAGCATCCACTCGAACTCTAAGTGGAGCAGAAGTCTGGGGCGTCGCCTGGGGTGGATAGAGGCAAGCGAAGAAATCGTTCAGGCGCTTGATTCCGTCCAATCTTCAACCACACTTTCCCCTGATACGCTGCACCAAATGGCATTGGAGAGATACCTAAACGAGGCTATTAAAAATAACACTTTGCGACCGTATCTAGAAAATGTTTCCAACGATTATAAAAAGGCGGCTCAGTATACAGTTGAAGCAATAAAGGAATATATGGACGTAAAATGTTTCATTCCGCAAGGCGGATTATTTACCTGTATTAATGTTGGCATGGATGGCGGTGTATTTGTCGAGAAAGTTTTAAAAGAATCAGGCGTGCTGTTCGTTCCTGGATGGGGGTTTGGCAAAACATTGAAAAATGCCGTGCGCTTATCATTCGGCCCATTAGTGTATGACCTGGAAAAGATCAGTGAGGGACTCAAACGCGCAAGTTCTTTTCTAAAAAAATCGTAGGCATTGAATTCGACTTTGATTATGAAAACCGTTTTCATAACGCGCCGATTGCCAAGCATAGCGGAGGAAATATTGAGCAAGCATTTTAAAGTTACCGCCAATAAAGAGAACAAACCGATTTCGCCGAGCAAATTGCGTGATGCGGTCTCCAGATATGACGCCATTCTATCAACCGTTAGCGACAAATTTACCGCTGAGGTCATCGCCAAGAAGAAGAACCTTCAAGTAATATCTAATTATGCGGTTGGGTTGAATAATATAGATGTGCCATTCGCTAAGAAACATGGCATCGCGGTTTATAATACGCCGGACGTCGTTACGGAAAGTACGGCAGATATGACCTTTGCACTTCTGCTTTCACTGATAAGAAAAGTCGGCGATGCCCGGCACTTTGTGAAAGAAAATAGGTGGTCTGATTGGGATCCGGCGATATTCTTGGGAGAGGAACTATGCGGCAAAACGTTCGGTATCATTGGTTTCGGGAGGATCGGCCAAGCGGTAGCTAGAAGGGCAATAGGATTCGGGTTGCGAGTGATATACTGCAATAGGTCAAGAAAGAAGCCTGGTCTAGGCGATCACGCGCGACAAGTTACGTTAAGAACATTGCTTGCGAAGTCAGACTATATTTCTATCCATGTTCCAGTAACAAATGACACGCGTCGTCTGATAAATAAAAAAACGATCCGTAATATGAAGAAGAGACCTATTATTATTAATATGGCTCGCGGAGAAATTATTGAGACGGATTCTCTCGTAAGCGCACTGCGGAGCGGTGATGTCCGAGGTGCCTGTCTTGATGTCACTGACCCGGAGCCGCTCAAAGGAGATCACCCTCTTGTAAATATGAAAAATTGTATAGTCGTCCCGCATATCGGAACTGCTACGGTTGAATGTCGGGAGGCAATGGCGAAACTTGCTGCGGAGAATATCATTGACCACTGGATGAAATAAACGGTATGAACAAAACGGAAGAAAGGAAGCTATTTCAAATAATAAAGGAGGTTTTAGGAGTCAATGTTACCGAAGACCTTTCGATGGATACAGTGCCGAGCTGGGATTCATTGCGCCATATTCAGCTATTGGCTAAAATTGAACAGGAATTTGATATAGAAATTGATTTTCAGGATACGCTAGCAATGACCAGCGTGAAATCGATACGAAATATTCTAAGCAAATATCAAAGTGGAAAATAGAAAGTTGATACAAGTTAACCAAGAACTTCTACCGAGCCACCAACGAATAGGCCGGGATTTTTTCATTAAGCATACGAGCGTGTATGAACTCTTTAAGTCACAAGCCAATGCGTATCCTCAAAAATGTTTCATTATCTTTCCAGAATATAATGTAAGATTTTCATATGAAGAACTGGACAGTAAAATTACGGAACAAGCTTTGTATCTGAGACAAAAACGCATTGTAAAAGGCGACCGAATAGGTCTCGTTCTTCCCACGTCGCCGGATTTTATTGTGCTCTACTTTGCCGCTTTTAGAGAAGGTATCACGGTTGTGCCGATTAACCCCGATCTATCCCCGCCCGAAATCGACTACATTGTAGCCGACGCACAGGTTAAGGCAGTTTTCTATAATGAGCCGCTTTCCAAAAAGATTTCCGATGTGCGAAAAAATACCGGGCTTAGCAAGGTTGCTTTTATAAATACTTCCGACATCAGTATCACCGATCCGAAAGAAAAAGCGGAACTGCCTGCTGTTCATTATACTGACGAAGCATTGATAATATACACTTCTGGCACGACTGGAAAACCAAAAGGAGCCGTCTTGAGCCACTTGAATTTACTGGCAGATTCACAAGTTATAAGCGAGTGGTTCCAGTTCACGCCTGATACGAGGGCGCTTTGCATACTGCCGTTATTTCATAACAACGGACAGGTGATAACTTTGCTGGCGCCGCTCTCTGCGGGGGGCTCTACGGTGATGGTGCCGCCTAAAACTAGCCTGAGACTCTTCTGGTCCATCACCAAAGAATACAACGTTAATTGGACTAGCGTTATGCCTTCTATTTTAGCGATCATTTTAAGTCTTAAATTAAAACGGAAGGACTCAAGTATGGCGGGCATTATTTGCGGAGGACAAGTACTAAACGCTGAAGTAAGGACACAGTTTGAAAATACTTTTCAGGTTCCGATATTTGAAGGATATGGGTTGACCGAAACCACATCGTTCGCATGTTTTAACAAATTTCCGAAAAACAAGAGAAAATTTGGGAGCGTCGGTCGGGCCTTGCCATCCAATGATGTCGGGATTTTTGACGAAAACGACAAAGAGGTCGCGCCTGGTAAGGAAGGCGAAATATGTATACGAGGACTGAACGTTATGACAAAATATTTTGGCCTTGATGAAGTTAATAAAAAAGTCTTGCGCGGCGGCTGGTTCCATAGCGGTGATTACGGATATATTGACGCTGACGGCTATATTTGCTTTAAAACTCGAAAAGACTATCTTATTAAAAAAGGAGGAGAGAATATTTACCCCAGCGAGATCGAGAACGTTTTGTTCGGGCACAGGGCGGTAGACGAGTGCGCGGTTATCGGCGTGCCGAATGAATTGCTCGGGCAAGATATTGTTGCTTTTGTTAAGTTGAACAGTAAGTGTACTGAAGATATTCTTTTAGAATATCTAACCAATAAGTTAGCGCATTACAAATATCCTAAAAGGATCATTATTATAGATGAACTCGCCGATCTCGATGACATACCAAAGGGACCGACTAAGAAAGTCTTGTACAAGGTATTGTCGGAATATTATGATCGGCGCTTAAAGACTTCAATATGACTAATATCTCAAACTTACTCCCGCAAAAGATCAAGTTTTTGCACATAGGAATAGCTTGCGACGATATTCCGTTATGTAAAGATTTCATTAAAAGCGTGATGGACGTGGTGGGCGAAAGTGAAACGGTCTTTGATAAGAATCAGGATGCTTCGGTATGTCTGCTGACGCTTCAGGGCGGTGTTGAACTGGAACTAATATCCGGCCCAGTGGTCGCTAATATATTGAAAAAAGGTATGACGTATTATCACACGTGCTATGGCGTTGCTAATATTGAGGAGGCAATGTCGTTTTTAAAAAGAAAATACAAAGCTACCGTAATCTCTGAAATAAAGCCGGGTAAATTATTTAACGGTCGGCGAGTCGTGTTCTTGTATACGCCCA
>MFVU01000006.1:0-147 GCA_001787125.1 Candidatus Nomurabacteria bacterium RIFCSPLOWO2_12_FULL_44_11 | reverse complement strand
ATTTTTTAGTCATATCCGTATCGCTAGCGCCGATGCAAGCGCGATGTCTTTCGTGTGCGAGAGAGAGATAGATACATGCAAGTCATTCTGCTCGCGGACGAATCGCACGTATGGTGCCCCTCGGGATAGCTTTATGATCTCAATGTC
>MFVU01000005.1 GCA_001787125.1 Candidatus Nomurabacteria bacterium RIFCSPLOWO2_12_FULL_44_11 | reverse complement strand
CGATGGCCGCCAAATCTTCCTGAATAAAGGCCGCCGACCGGGCCAGCTCCGGCGCATTTCCGGTCGAAATAGAAAATTCTAAAATCGTTGTCACCGTCTTTCCTTTTTCCTTCTTTGTTTTCTCCAGGAATCCACTCTCGCCCAGCTTCCAGCCGTCTTTTGCCAGAATCTCTTTCGCTTTCTCTCGGACTTCCAGGCGGGAAAGGCCGTCACCCTCTTTTAATTTTTGATAAGCGATCATATTGGGCGGTATCGGGTCGTCAATTGCCACGCCATAGCCCGAAAGCACCTCTCTTACGATACGGTCCTTGTCTATGGCTTCATCGATGGCCCTGACGATGTTTTTATTCAAAAAAATCTGATTCTGATTCTGGTTGAAGAAAAGACCAAAGACCCTCGGCAAGACCGACGACTCGACGCGATACCCTCCTTCTCCGAGTAGCTCCGCGTTTTCAGGGGAGATCGAACTTACTTGCTCGATTGTTCCATCCTTGAGTGCACCGATGACGTCATTTTCATTGGAGTAGAAGTGCAGATCAAGATTTTTTATATAAGATTTTCCTAAACTAAACTTACTGAATCTTCCTAGTTCATATTCATCAATAATACCGTTCCGCTTGACGGCGCCTGTTACCTTGTAGGGGCCGGAGCCGATCGGATTCGTGTTGGCATCATTGAGCTCAATGGGCGAGCCCTCCCAAATATGTTTCGGGAGAATTCCCAACGTGGCGTTTTCCAGAAAAGATGCATAAGGTTGCTTGAGAGTAAACACGATCGTCTTTTCATCGGTCTTCTCTACTAGGACGCCGTCCCAGTTTGCCTTCCGCGGGCTTTTAATGACCGGATCTCTTGCTTGATTGATCGTGAAGAGCACGTCTTCTGCCGTGAGCGGTACATTATCCTGAAAAGAGAGGTTGTCTTTCAGGGTAAAAGTATAGATCAGGCCATTAGCCGATACCTCGTATTTTTCGGCTAGGTCCGGGATAAGCGTGCCATCCGAATTTTTCCTCATCAAGCCGGAATAAATGAGAGCGGTTAGATCCTGATCAACCATCGAGTTTGCCAGTATCGGATTTACAAAACGCGGCGAGCCGACGATGCCCTCGGAAAGGGAACCCCCAGACATCGGTATGCTTTCCATAAAAGATTTATTTATCTTCTGCAGTATCGCGAGCGTGCTGATGAGCAGAATCAGGCAGAGGCCAGAGAAAACCACCCATTCTTTTTTGGAGAAATGAGCGAGGACCGAGTTAATTTCTGTTTTTTTCGGTAATTTACCAGTAATTTTTATCTGGTGCATGCGACCTAACGGATTTTCCATAAGAAAAAATATTTTAGTAGAAAGTTTTTTACTAAATATGTGCCTTCAGATAGATGGACAGAAAAGCAGATACCGCAAAAAGAATTCCACAGATTATAGACAAATAAAAAAGAAACTTCTCGAAACCTCGGCGTGTGTGATGGAAACTTCCACCATCGCCACCGCCCAACGCCCCACCCACTCCGGCACCGGACTGCTGGAGCAAAATCGATAGGACAAGCACTACCGAGAATATTATTTCCATATAAGGCAAAACGCTTAGAACTGCCTGCATGAAGAGATTATTGCATACTTTTAATTACAACGCAAACAAAATCCCTTTTGATTCCCGGATGTTCTTTCTGTGGAAAACTCTAAGTTGGGCTTTCTTTTATAGAATAGTTCTGTATAATTATTAATGAGATGAATAAAATAAAGGATTTCATCAAACATCATTACCGTCACTTTAATGCGGCGGTGGTGGTGGATGCAGCTGAGGCCTATGATAAATTTCTCCGCGACGGCAATAAGATGATGGTGACGCTAGCCGGCGCGATGTCCACCGCCGAGCTCGGTCTTTCTCTGGCCGAGATGATCCGACAGGATAAAGTGCATGCTATCACTTGCACTGGGGCCAATCTCGAAGAAGATATTTTCAATCTGGTTGCCCACAATCATTACGTACGCGTGCCGCATTATAGGCAACTTTCTCCGGAAGATGAGGTGGCGTTACTTAAGCGCGGGCTTAATCGCGTGACCGATACTACTATTCCGGAAGACGAAGCCATGCGTCGCATTGAAAGACAAATAATAAAACTATGGATGCGTGCGGACGAGCGGGGCGAGCGCTATTTCCCTTATGAATTCATGTATCAGATGATCCGTGAGGGCCACATCAAGCACCAAGAAATTGACCCGAAGGATTCCTGGCTTCTCGCCGCCTGCGAGAAAAATATTCCGATTTGGACGCCGGGCTGGGAGGACTCTACGCTCGGAAATATTTTTGTGGCTCTGACCCGTGGCAGAGGGGAGAATTTTTACGGGAAGAATATAAAAAATATTGGCACGGTAAAATCCGGACTCGAAGCAATGTCCATGCTTATCGACTGGTACTTGGAAAACACGAAAAAGAAAGAAATAGGATTTTTCCAGATCGGGGGAGGAATTGCCGGGGACTTTCCGATTTGTGTGGTTCCTCTTATCCAGCAGGACCTCCAGATCAACTGCAAACTTTGGGGCTATTTCTGCCAGATTTCCGACTCTACCACTTCCTATGGCTCTTACTCGGGTGCGGTGCCGAACGAAAAAATAACCTGGGGCAAGCTCGACGTTACCACCCCGCGCTTCGTCATCGAGAGCGACGCTACCATTGTGGCTCCGCTTATATTTGCCTACGTTTTAAATCAATAAATTGGTATAATTCTTCTCATGAAGAATTATTTGGCAACTTTAGGAATACTGCTCATAATTGCCGCTGTCGGCTGGCAATTTAAGAATAAATTTTTTTCCACACCCTGCGCGGAGCCCACCCCATATAATTTAGGCACCTTTGACACGAAGTTTAATATTTCTAAAAAATATTTCCTGGATGCCATAACCGAAGCCGAAGCTATCTGGGAGAAACCCTCCGGCCTTGACCTTTTTGTTTATCAGCCAGAGGACTCCTCACGGGATGTTTTAAAAATAAATCTAGTTTATGACTACCGCCAGCAGGCGACGAGCAAACTCAAGAGCTTGGGGATCGAGGTTAGCAATACTCGCGCATCTTACGATTCGCTCAAAGAGCAATTCGAAAAACTTAGAGAGAGCTACGAAGTCGAGAAGGCGCAATTTGAAGAAAAGATTGCAAAGTGGAACCGTGGACCCAGGAATAATCGGAGCGAGTTTGAAGAGTTGCAATCCATGCAAGATGATTTGAATGAAAAAGCCGATGAGATCAACGCGATGGTGGTCGCTCTCAATCGCTTGGTGGCAACACTTAATCTCTCGGTGGAAAAATATAACACAGTCAATACTGCCCGCGGCGAGTCCTTTGAGGAAGGAGTATTTTATTCCGACGGGACGAGGCGGAGCATCGACATCTACGAATTTTCCAGCCGGGAAAAACTTCTGCGGGTTCTCGCGCACGAGTTCGGCCATGCCCTCGATCTGCCGCACGTTGCGGATTCCAAGGCCATCATGTATGAACTCAATCAGGGCAACACTCTCAAGCCCACCCAGGCCGACCTCGCGGCCCTTCGAGCCAAATGTGCCGAATAAGGAAACGCGCGACAAATGATATAATTAACCCATGAGGGGTTTTGCGGCGCTAAAAACTCAGTATATTTTTGTCCCCATCCTTCTTTTGGTTCTTCTGGGATGGTTTGTCTTTGGACGTGTCGGCAGTCCCGCTGAAGTCGAGAGGCCCATTCCAGGACAGCAGAAGGACGGGGCAACCGGCTTGGAGGGTTTCCAGGTGCCGGAGGGTTATAAGCTAAGTATCTTTGCCAAAAATTTACCTGGAGCGCGAGTGATGGCGCTCGATGATTTCGGCAATATGTGGGTGAGCCAAACCAGCGAAGGTAAAATTACAACGTTGGAATTAAAAGATGGAGCCATAGTTAATCAATACGTTGTCTTTCAAAATTTAGATAAACCGCACGGTCTGGTTATCGACAATAATTTTTTGTATTTTGCAGAAGAAACAAAGATAACGAGAATAGCTTTATATAGTGATGATCATGGACAAAAGATTGCGGATTTACCCGGAGGCGGTAGCGGTCACTTTACTCGCACTTTGCTTTTAGGGCCTGATGATCGGTTATATGTTTCCATCGGCTCTACTTGCAATGTCTGCCATGAGTCCGATGAAAGAAATGCAGCAATATATTCCATGAAGAAAGACGGCACGGATTTTAAAAAGGTAACCAGCGGACTGCGCAATAGCGTCTTTATGGCGGTTAATCCGGTTGATGGGAAAATCTTTGCAACAGAGATGGGGCGTGATAATTTAGGCGACGATATTCCGCCAGACGAAATAAATATAATTGAGAAAGATAAGAATTATGGTTGGCCCAACTGCTATGGCAAGAATATTCACGACACTGAGTTCGATAAGAATACATATATAAGAAACCCGTGCATGGAGCCCTTCGAAACCTCTTCATTTGTGGATCTCCCGGCGCACTCGGCATCCCTGGGCCTTGCCTTTATTCCGGAAGGTCCGCCATCCGCCCATTCTGGCGGAGGCGGATGGCCGGAGGAATATTGGTATAACCTGCTTGTCGCCTATCACGGCTCTTGGAATCGAAGCGTTCCCACCGGCTACAAAATCGTTCGTTTGAAGATGAATGCCAAAGGAGAATATCTGGGTACCGAGGACTTCATTACCGGTTGGCTCAAACCGGACGGCACAAAAACAGGCCGCCCGGTAGACATCAAAGTTCTACCGGGCGGCGTTGCCTATATTTCTGACGATGCATCCGGGATGATCTATCGATTGTCCCGAAAATAAAGCCGATGCTTTTATTTACCCAATTCGATTACGTTATTAATCCCAAGATTCAATTTCTGATCGCTTTTGAGCTGGAAATTGAGCTTTACCGTGCCGTCTATATCCATGCCGACAGTATTGCTACTATCGACTCGGCCTCCGGAAATTGAAACTTTGCTATTTGCATCGACACTGACACTAGCCCCGCTTCTGGTTTCGGTTTTTACAACCGGAGCAAAAATATACTCGCCACTGCCGGTAGTATGAAGCGATTTATCGGCCAGGAAGTCGAAGTTCACGCTGGAGACGGAATTTGCATTTACTACCAATACGGTATTTATCCTAAGTTCGCCGGAGGGCAATTTTGCCGTCTTAGTCGCGCCCGCTTTGGTTTTCACGGTTATGGAATCCACGACCAAACGAACTTGATTATAAGTTCCGGCGGCCGCGCCGACATCCGCCAAGAGTTTAGATTCGCCGCTGACATCCAAGGCCAAGAGGTCATAAGTCCGCGGCGTGGTGGAAGCAGTAACCCAGCCGCTTGTGCTGCTTTGTATATCCACTCTGCTTATCCTCATATTAATCTCACTGATCGCGCTCATATCCGCTGCTGCGTCCGTAACGGAGAAAATCACCCGGCCTTGCGCTCCGGTTGTCTGATTTTCTTCCCCCGTAGTGCTGGAGCTATTGTTCTCGGTCGCCGGCGATTGCATATACCAATATATCCCACCTACAACGACGATTATCGCTACGATTACCCACCACATTATTTTATTATTCATGATAATTATAACTATTGGTTAATAACAAGGCATCCCTCGACAACGGGATACCGCTTGCGAGTCACCGGATTATAAGACGAATTAAACATGTGGTTTATTACACTGTATACTATTTGTGCTATAATGGAAACATTACTCAATAATCTTAAAATAATATGCAAGAATATGTAGAAGCACAAGCATCAGGACAAAGTTTTTTTAAAAAACACAAGACGTGGATTATCACCCTCGTCATTGTCCTCGTTATCGTTCTTTGGACAGTTTCGAGGTATAACGCTTTTATCACTCAAAATGAGCAGATTACCGCGCAGTGGCAACAAGTAGAGAATCAATATCAGAGACGCTTTGATCTTATCCCGAACATTGTTAGCACGGTCAAAGGCGTAGCCAAGCAGGAACAGACGATCTTTGGTGACATTGCCGAAGCTCGAACTCGTTATGCCGGCGCCACCACGGCCAACGCCAAAGCCGCTGCAGCCACGCAGGTGGAATCGGCTCTCGGGCGCCTTCTGGTGATCGTGGAGAATTATCCGGTCCTGCAGTCGTCCCAGGCCTATCGCGACCTGATCGTATCTTTGGAAGGAACCGAGAATCGTATCACTGTCGAGCGCCAAAAGTATAACGACCTCGTCCGTATATTCGATACCGCCGTAAAGAGATTTCCTACCTCCGTCGTTGCCGGTCTTTTCGGTTTTGAGGAACGCGCCTATTTCGATGTTCCGGAAGCCAATCAGGCAGTTCCGAAAGTGGACTTCACTAATTAAGCGATAGTTCAAAAAATTAATGCGTAAGTTTTTGGTTCTATTGTTGGTAGTTATACCTTTCTACGCACTTGCGTTTGATGTGCCTGCGAGGCCGAATAGTTTTGTGAGCGACTATGCGGGCATGCTTACAAGCGAACAGGTCTTAGCCCTGGAAACCAAGATAACGGCGTTTGAGAAAAATACAACCAACGAAATTGCCGTAGTGGCCATCCCGTCCTTGGACGGCGATGCAATTGAAAATGTAGCGCAAGATATTTTCACCCGCTGGGGCATCGGCAAGAAAGATAAAAGCAACGGCGTGCTCTTGCTAGTTTCTTTGGCAGATCGGCAAACTCGCATTCACACCGGCTATGGAGTGGAAGGTGATTTGACTGACCTCGGCACTCATTATATTCAGGATGAAGTCATGGCGCCGGCTTTTCAGGCAGGCGATTATTATTCCGGTATTAACGGCGCAGTGGATAAGATTATTGCAGCGCTTAGCGGAAGTGTCATTGTGCCCGCGGACTATCAGAATTCTCCCCGGAGTTCCGGTTTTTTAGCGCAAATTCCCGGGCAATTTTTCGTTTTTCTGGCAATTGTTATTTTTCAGATTCTAGCCTCCATTCTCGGCCGATCCAAGGCCTGGTGGCACGGGGGAGTTTTAGGCGGAGGGGTAGCCCTTCTTATTTGGCATTTCTTTATCGCCTCAATTTTTACAGCCATACCGGTGGCCGTGCTCTTTATCGGCCTGGGACTTCTTTTTGATTTTCTGGTCTCGCGCGCGTATCCGCACGGGAAAACGGGCGGCCGTGGCCCCTGGTGGTTTGGCGGCGGGGGATTCGGCGGAGGTGGCGGCGGGGGCTTTGGCGGTTTCGGCGGAGGGTTCTCCGGAGGTGGCGGCTCTTCCGGGAGGTGGGAAATATGTACATTCACGTAAAAGTCACCGCCGGGGCGGGGAAGGAATCATTGGTCGCAAAGTCAGCCGACCATTTCCTGATTTCTGTGCGCGAAAAAGCGGAACGCAACATGGCGAACTCCCGTGTCCTCGAGCTTGTTGCGGGGCACTTCAAAGTGCCGGTAAACAAAGTTCGCATCGTTAATGGCCATCATAGCCCGAGTAAATTACTTGTGGTAGAGGCGTGATATACTCTTGGAATGCCATTGCCGGGCCGCGTTGAAGCCGAGAAAATTTTAGAAGATCATGTGAAGGACGTTTACCAGCGTTATCATGCGCGGATGGTGGCAACTGCCATGGCCGGCTACGCCGGCGTTTTCAATGGCGACCCGAATCTTTGGTACATCACCGGTCTTCTCCACGATCTTGATTTTGAAGAATTTCCGGAGCGTCATCCTGCCGAGTCACTCAAGTGGTTTGCCGAGTGGGGCTATCCGGAGGAATTAATTCACGCAGTCGAAGCTCATGCTTATGGTTACAACGGTTTTACCACAATGCCCGAGACCCCGCTTGCCGCGGCGCTGATGGCCTGCGACGAGATAGCGGGAATATTTTATGCATATAAAAAATTAAATCCGGTGCTGTATGAAGAGATGAAGATAAGCTCCATCAAAAAGCGTCTGGCGGAGAAATCCTTCGCCGCTAAAATCGAACGCGAAACAATATATCGCGGCTGCGAAGCCCTGGGCGTCTCCATCGATGACCACATCGCAAACATCATCAAATTCTGGAGCGGATTTGAGTAGCCGGCTTCTTTTTTATACATTTAGTGCTACAATTTCGATATAAGTAATCGAATACGTATTCGAATAAGTATTTATGGGAATCACGAAATCAGGCAGTAGTAATATAAGCCCCGCCAATCCATGACAGCATTTACTTATCTTCTAAAAAGCGAGAAAGATGAAAGTTATTATGTTGGGATATGCGTAGATTGTGCCACAAGACTCAGAAATCATAACAACGGAAAAGTAGAATCAACAAAAAGCAAACGTCCTTGGATCCTAGTTTACAAAAAACCACATAAAGATTATAGTGAAGCAAGGAAACATGAGAAATGGTTAAAGAAAAAGAATCGACAATACAAGGATGGGTTGGCGGGGTAAAGAAAATGATTTATCCCGTCCCAGTTGTGGGCGGGACCA
>MFVU01000004.1:8797-31548 GCA_001787125.1 Candidatus Nomurabacteria bacterium RIFCSPLOWO2_12_FULL_44_11 | reverse complement strand
GCGCCCCCTTAAAATCCAGCCCTTCGAATTCTTCCACGAAAGTGAAAATGTCGCCGGAGGCCCCGCAGCCGAAGCAGTAATAGCTCTCCCGCGCGGGTGAAACAAAGAAAGACGGGGTTTTCTCGTTATGAAAAGGGCACTTGGCCTTCAAATTGGCACCGGTTCTTTCCAGTTTTATATATGAGGAAACCACCTCTTCAATCGACAGCCGTTCCTTGATTTGTTCCACGGACGAATTCATATACCTATATTCTTACTCTAATGTTCTAACGAACTTTAGAACTTTAATTCCCCTGTTTGCTAAGCGATGCCTAACTGAATGAAAATCATTTTTCTTGACGACCAGCCCGGCAATAGCCATTTTGGTAACATGCGAGGAGATATTCCTAAAATCGGATTTAACTTTTTCTGCAATCTCAATAACGGATAAATCTGGCTCCCTGGAAAGGAGGCCAAGAATTTGAATCCTCCGATGGCTGGCAAACCCTTTGACTATTCTCTCCAATTCCCTATTTGATTTCTTTTTCATATTGTTTATTCTAATGTTCTAACGAACTTTAGAACTTAATTCTAGCACAATTAATCAATAAACTTCTGCTTGATAACATTTCTCGCAATACACAATCTCCGGCCTCTCCGGCGCATAGCTGGTTTCAAATTCAATATCACATTTTCCTTGGTGGTTTGAATGCTTTTTGTCGCACATACAATTTCGGTGCCAAAATTTATTCGGGTTTCTGTTTAAAACTCTTTGGTAATGTCTGCAATTCGGACATAAATGTGGAAGGGGTATGTTTTTTGATTTGTAAAACTTATATTCGGTTTCTGTAATTCTAAAAGCAGTTGTGCATTGTTCTTTGCATTTACCTTCGTGTTCACAACCAATAATTTCTTTTAAAATATCTTCTCGTGCGTCCTTAATATTATCTGGTATTTTTTTAGGTTCAATCGTAATTTTGTAATTTCTATCTTTTTCTTCTTTCCAACTATATCCGCGAGCCAGAGCTTCTTCTTTAGTCAGCGGAAAAAATTCTTGAGCAGAAGTTTCATTATAATCAAATTGAGCGATTTCGGTCGGATAAAAATCTCCGAAGACATAGGTGCGTCCCTTCTTGTCAACATAGGGCATATCATTCATATGTTTTACAACCCTCGGCAGCAGTTCTTCGTATTCTTCTTTGGTATATTTTTTATTTAAAATACAGTAGCTTTGATTTCGTAAGCTAATACAACCGAAAAGATTGCTGTTGTTGTTATAACAATAGGCGGCATACCTCATTTGCCTCCCCTCGATAGAATTAATGCCGCCTATAATATCATAGGTGTTTTTTCCAGAGCATAGTGACTCATAGACAAGCTCATTATTTTCACCAAACTGTGTAAAATCGTAGCAATCTTTGTTGTTTTTAACAATGAGCCACATACAATATTTACAATGCTCGGCGCCGGTAACAATAAAAGAATTTTTAGTGTATTTGGAGTTAAAAACATAATCTCCGCTTGATTCTAAATTCTGAACTCCGTGCATGTATTTATTGGGAAATTTGAGCCAGAATTTTTTTGCCTCCTCTTTTATTTGCTGTACTGCTGCATAGGACTCTAGATCGAATTCCTCTAGTTTTTTTAGATAATCTTCTCTGTTATACTTTTCATTAAAAATGCAATATTGCTGCCCGCGCAAGTTAACGCACCCAAAACAATTGGAGCATCCGACAAGATTTTTCGAAAACCAAATATCATGAGAACTTTCACAATCCACGGAATAATAGATCTGATAACATTTAACGCAGTTCAAACTTTCATAAGCTAGTTCTGTGGTCTCGGCCATCGTCACATCCACGCAGTCCGTGCAATGCTCCATTTCCTCGCCATACATGCATCTCTCGTCATAATCAGAATTAAAAATGTAATAACAATTTTTCAAATAATGATTCATATTTGTAAAATTGGTATTAACAAGCGTGTTGTATAGAGTTATCAGATTGAACTGCGGAACTTTTCTTAGGAGCTCTCCCCACTGTTCGAAAAATGGCTTAGAGAAATCATAATCCTGTCCGTAATCCGTGGGATCCCATTTGTCGCCCCACCAACATTCCCCGCAATAATTAACTATACCTTTGTCCGGATCAAATCTGGAAACGGTATCCTTGCCGCAAAGCTGACATGGACGTTTGTAAAGAGTTCTTTCGTTGCGAAAGGCCAAACGTCTTTGTAAGCGACAATCGGGACACCAAGTCGGCGGCGGGACGGCGATTTTTTCGTAAAAACCGAAATCATCCGGCGCGATGGTGAAATTCTTCTTACAGTTTTGACACGCCACGTTTTTAGATTTATACTCCATGACTTTATTCTAATGTTTTAACCTCGTCTGCCGGCAAGCAGGGAACTTTAGAACTTATTTTATTCCTCTTTGGAAACAACTTGCTTGCCCACAAATCCGGTTCCCGCCGGGATCAGGCGGCCGATGATAACATTTTCCTTCAGTCCCCGAAGATTGTCCACTCCGCCCTTGATGGCGTTTTCGATGAGGATGCGGTTGGTATTTTGGAAGGACGCCGCCGAGAGCCAGCTTTTGGTGCGAAGCGAAACCTCGGTGATGCCGAGCACTACCGTCTCCGCCTTGGCTTCTTTGCCGTCCTGCTTGGCCACGCGCATATTTTCTTCGATAAAGGCGGTATTCTCCACAATATCACCAATAGAGAAATTGGTCTCGCCGGCATCTTTGATTTTTCTGCGAGAAAACATTTGACGGATAATAATTTCGGTATGCTTTCTGGAAATGGAGGCGCTTTGCAATTCGTAAACTTTGTTAATTTCCTCAATAATATAATTTTCAACCACTTCCTTTCCGCCGAACTTAAAGATGCTAGTGATATCCGCCGAACCATCGGTCAAAAGCTGCCCCGCTTTTACTCTCTCCCCCGCCTTCACCATCGGCATTCGGCGAAATGGCACGACATACTCAATTTCATTCGGTTTACCGTCTAACTTTGTGTCCGAAAGAACTTTGATTATTTTTTCCTTTCCTTCGGTCGGTGTAGCTGCATCTCGATCTGTGATAGAAATAATTTCGCCTTCGGTTTCGGAAATTACAGCCGAATTTTTAGGCATTCTGCGCTCAAATATTTCTTCAACCCGAGGCAACCCAGTCGTGATGTCTGTACCCGCCACTCCACCGGAGTGAAAGGTGCGGAGTGTCAGCTGTGTCCCCGGCTCGCCGATTGCTTGAGCGGCGATGATGCCTACCGCCTCGCCTTGTTTGACAAGATGATTGCGTCCCAAATCCAGACCATAACACTCCACACAAATACCGTGTACCGTGCGGCAGGTTAAGGGTGAGCGCACAAAGACCTCGGTAAAACCAGCTTTTTCAATATTATTCGCCTCTTCCTTCGTCACCAAAAATCCCTTTTTATAGGCGACTTTTCCGTCCTTGCCTACCAGATCCCCGGCTAAGACCCGCCCACGAATATTTTTCGAAAGCGGAATTTCAATTCCAGAAATATTTTCTTTTGTTACCATTTTCCCTTCTTTCGTGCCGCAATTCTCTTCAGTAATCACCACATCTTGCGCCACATCTACCAACCTTCTCGTCAGATATCCGGCCTTGGCGGTATTGAGCGCCGTATCGGAGGCCCCTTTTCGCGCCCCGTGCGTTGTCACGAAGTATTCGATCGGCGAGAGTCCTTCATGATAGGAAGGGATAATCGGAAATTCAAGTGTCTTGCCTTGGTTGTTTTGGATCAGTCCCTTCATACCTATCATTTGAACTAAGGACGTCATTGTGCCTCGAGCACCCGAGGTGAACAAGTCATAAGTAGAACCGTTTTTATCTAGTGATTGGGGTAAAACTTTTTCCAGATCTTTTTTGGCCTGTGTCCAGATTTCGATAATCTTTTGGTAACGCTCGGGAAGCGAAAGCAAACCCTCTTTCCATTCTGCGATGACTTGTTCTTCTAACTTTTTGCCTCGAGCTATGATTTTTGGTTTTTCGGCGGGAACACTTACATTGTCGAGGCCCCAGGTTGTACCGGAAATCGTTCCATACTTGAAGCCGAACTCCTTAATTTTATCTAAGATTGGAGGGGTGTGTTCAATGCCGTACGACATGATTAGTTCGTCAACTAGGGCCGACATTCTCTTTTGGTTCATCTCATCATTTACGAAGGCAAAGTCGTTGGGCAGAATACTATTGAACAGAAGCCGCCCGACGGACGTTTCGAAGATGCTCTCCTTGAATTTTTTATACTTAGACGTGTCTGTGGCGAGTACTTTTATCTTGGCTCGAAGCGAAACAATGTCATACTCGTAAGCGGTAATGGCAGTATTCGGGTTGGGAAAATATCTCCCTTCTCCCAATTCATTGTCGGAGGATTTCGTCATCCAATAGGCACCCAAAACCATATCCATTCGAGGGTTCACGATCGGTTCGCCGTTTTGCGGCTTGAGCAGGTTTTTGTTAGAGGCCATCAGCTCTTTGGCTTCTATTTGCGCTTCTTCGAGCAGCGGTACATACACTGCCATTTGGTCTCCGTCGAAGTCCGCGTTGAAGGCCTGGCAGACCAGTGGATGCACTTGGATAGCGTTACCCTCAATCAAAATGGGATTAAAGGCCTGAATACCCAGGCGATGCAGGGTCGGCGCGCGATTTAAGAGCACATATTTTCCTTCGATGACTTCTTCGAGCATTGCCCAAACCTCGCTGGTTCTTTCTTCGATTAATTTGTTTGCGCCACGAATATTGAAAGCAAGTTCGGCCTGGAGAATCTTGGAGATGACGAAGGGACGAAAGAGCTCGAGTGCCATGTGTTTAGGCAACCCGCATTGATTGAGTTTCAGTTGCGGACCAACCACAATCACCGAACGACCAGAGTAATCCACGCGTTTTCCAAGCAAGTTCTGGCGAAAGAGTCCTTGTTTTGATTTCAAATTGTCGGAGAGCGACTTGAGCGGGCGCTTTTGGGACTGGCTCATAGCCGCACTGTCATTTTGTTTGGCGATCGAATTATCAATCAGAGCATCAACTGCCTCCTGGATGATTCTTTTTTCGTTGCGGAGAATTACATCTGGCGCATTTATTTCTTTGAGCTTTTTTAACCGATTATTGCGATTGATGACCCGGCGATACAGGTCGTTTAGGTCCGAGGTCGCGTGTCGGCCGCCATCGAGCGCCACCATCGGTCGGAGCACCGGAGGAATAACCGGAATAACGGTCAGGAACATCCACTCCGGCCGGATGCCAGCATAGGTCATAGCGCGGATGAGAGAAAGCCGCTTTTGGAGTTTTTCGCGCTCCACCGCGCTCGCTTTAGTAAGCATCGCCTCGGTTAGGACTTTTAATTTGTCCAGGTCGAGATTTTTGAAGATAGAATAAATGGCCTCCGCGCCGATATTGGCTTCAAAGCACGTGCCGTATTTGAGAGAGTAGTGATGAAAAGAAATTTCATTTAGCACTTTACCTTCATAAATTTCTCCTATTTCCTTCTTGGTGCTAGAAAGCAGTTCTTTCAGTTTCTCCCGCGTTATATCGTCCGAGACATTTTTTATTTTTGATTTGTATTCCTTGTCCAAATTAGCAATAATGCTGGCTTTTTCATCTTCATGAACTTTGGTAATGATGTAGCCAGCGAAATAAATTACCTTTTCCAAATCGGACACGGAGATATTGAGGAGAATACTCATGCGCGAAGGCACGCCGCGCAGAAACCAAATATGGGAAACCGGGGTAGAGAGTTCGATATGCCCCATCCTCTCTCGGCGCACGATGGAACGCGTCACTTCTACGCCGCACTTCTCGCAGATAATATCTTTGTATCGAATCCGGCGATATTTGCCGCAGTAACATTCATAATCCTTCTCCGGTCCGAAGATTTTTTCATCAAACAAACCTCCTCTTTCACTCCTGCCTGTGCGATAATTGATCGTCTCCGGCTTGGTCACCTCCCCGTAGGACCACTCTCTTATCTGCTCTGGAGAAGCCAAGCGAAGAGTGATGTGGTCAAATTCAGTTATGTTTAAAGTTTTCATAGGTTTTGTTAATTGCTAATTTTCT
Source organism: Candidatus Nomurabacteria bacterium RIFCSPLOWO2_12_FULL_44_11 (assembly GCA_001787125.1). GTDB lineage: Bacteria > Patescibacteriota > Minisyncoccia > Phycocordibacterales > UBA9973 > UBA9973. Next base: position 25,496 of record MFVU01000004.1, on the reverse strand, counting down.
TCTAATTCTTTAACTGAGTATTTTTTCAGATTTACATCCAGCGCGAGCCCTCGCAAGTAATTGAGCAGAACGTTAAAAGACGCCGGCGAGTTGGGCGATCGGATCTTTTCATTTTTGATGATCGAATCGAAAGTCGCTGAACGGCCCAGAATGTCATCGGATTTGATGGTGAGCATTTCACGTAAAGTATAAGCGGCACCGTAACCCTCGAGCGCCCAGACCTCCATTTCTCCGAAGCGCTGCCCTCCCCCCTGAGCTTTTCCGCCGAGCGGCTGTTGAGTAATCAGGGAATAAGGTCCGATGGAGCGCATATGGATTTTGTCCTCTACCATATGGTGAAGTTTGAGCATATACATATGGCCTACGGCCACATCTTGTTCGAATGCCTCCCCAGTGCGTCCATCAAAAAGTTTCATTTTTCCGCTCTCAGGAAGCCCGGCTTTTTTTAACTCTTCTTTGATTTCATCATGTTTCGCCCCTAAAAACGGCGGAACGATCGCTTGGTAACCCAGAGTATTGGCGGCCATGCCGAGATGAATTTCCAAAATTTGTCCTAAATTCATACGGGAAGGCACGCCCAAGGGTGAGAGAATAATGTCGATTGGCGTGCCGTCGGCCATATAAGGCATGTCCTCCTCCGGAAGAATGGTGGAAATGACGCCTTTGTTTCCATGCCGTCCCGAGAGTTTATCCCCGACAGAGATATTGCGGATCTGGGCGACTTCAATGACAATTTTTTTGATGATACCCGCCTCGAGGGTGTGCCCCAGGTCGCGGGAAAATATTTTTACTCCGATGATGCGTCCGCGTTTGCCGTGTTCCATGCGAAGGGATGTATCTTTCACGTCGCGCGCTTTCTCGGCAAAAATGGAGCGGAGCAGTCGCTCTTCCGGCGTGAGCTCGGTCTCTCCTTTCGGGGTAATCTTGCCCACTAAAATATCGTTCTCACGAACTTCTGCGCCGATGCGGACAATGCCGTCTTCGTCCAGATCTTTGAGTTTCAGTTCTCCGACATTTGGGATATCGCGAGTGGTGATTTCAGGTCCGAGCTTGGTATCGCGGACAGTGCAAATAAATTCTTCAACATAGACGGAGGTGAATTTACTTCCCTTGACCAACCGTTCGGATACGATAATCGCGTCTTCGTAAGTCGAACCGGACCAAGAGAGAAAGGCAACCAAAATATTCTGCCCGAGAGCTATCTGTCCGCCCACGGTGCTGGTCGTATCGGCTAAGATCTCCCCCTTCTTTACCTTATCACCGACACTTACGGCCGCGCGTTGGTGAAAGACCGAAAAATTATTGTTTCTCAAAAAGTTAACCAGCGGGTATGTTTTTTCCCTGCCCGCCGGACGGGCAGGCGAAGAAGACTTACTGCTCCCCTTGACGATTATTTTTTTTGCATCTAAATAGGAGACGACGCCATCTTCCTCCGCCAGAACCAACCGGCCAGAGTCACGAGAACCCAGATCTTCCAGCCCCGTCGCCACCAGTGGTGCTTCGGGCAACACGCAAGGAACTGCCTGCTTCTGCATGTTCGATCCCATCAGGGCGCGATTGGCATCGTTATGTTCCAGAAATGGGATGAGAGAGGTAGCAATGGAAAAGGCCTGGTTGGCGGCCACGTCGATAAAATCAATCTCGTTGCGGGAAACCGTGCCTGGCTCCGTTTTGACCCGAGCTTCTACTTTTTCTTCAGTTATTTTGCCCTCTTCGTCGTAAGGAATACCGGCATGGGCAATATTGTATTTCTCTTCTTCTAGGGCATTGAGATACACAATTTCGCCGGTAATCTTGCCGTTCTTGACCCGAACATAGGGCGTTTCGATGATACCGAATTCATTTATTTTTGCATAAGTGGAAAGATGAAGTATCAAACCAATATTTGGTCCTTCCGGAGTGTGAATCGGGCAAACTCGTCCGTAGTGGGATGGGTGGACGTCGCGTACTTCAAGTCCTGCTCGCTCGCGAGTCAGACCCCCGGGGCCCAAAGCAGAGAGAGTTCGCAAATGTTCTATTTCGTAGAGGACGTTCTCCTGCGCCATGAATTGGGAAAGCTGATTGGTAGTGAAAAATTCTTTAATGCGCGCCTGGAGCGGCCTCTGGTTGATGATCTGGATCGGCATGGCCGTCTGCACATCGATGATGGACATGCGATCCTGAATATTTCTCTTGATCTGCATCATACCGGTGCGGATTTTTTGCTGCAGAATCTCACCGACGAAGCGCACGCGTCTTTGGCCGAGATGGTCGATATCGTCTGATTTTGCTCCGGAAGTGTTATTGAGGACGATAATGTGATTGATTACCGTGAGTAGGTCCTCTTTGGAAATAGTGCGACGCGCAAGCTCGGCTTCATCCATGCCCTTAGTGAAACGTTGATTAAAACGAAATCGGCCAACCGGAGAGAGATCGTACCGCTCGGCGGTGAAGAGAGAATGAACAAACTCTTTGGCGTTTTCGGCAGTGGCCATATCACCGTCGCGTAAGCGTTTGTATATTTCGATGTAAGCATCATTGAGTGATTTGAGTCCGTCTTTAGCCAGACATGCCTTGATCGCTTCGACACCTTCTGGATTTTTGGCAAAGGCCTTGAGAATCATCTCATTCGTCTCGTAGCCCATAGCACGAAGAAGGGCGGTGGCCGGAAATTTTCTTTTTTTGTCGATGCGGATGTAAATCGCGCCGTCGGCCTCGGATTCTATCTCAATCCACACGCCGCGAGCGGGAATTATTTTTGCTCCAAAATATTTTTTTCCTTTATTTTCCGATTCAGTAAAAAAGACGCCAAAAGATCGAGCCAGTTGCGGAACGATCACGCGCTCCACGCCGTTGATGATGAAAGTTCCATGTGGAGTCATCAAAGGCAGATCCGACATAAAAATTTCCTGCTCCTTGACAGTGCCCAAAATCTTGTTGGTCAGCTTGACACGTACTTTAAGCGCTCCCTGGTAAGAGAGTTTGTTTATTTTGGTCTCATTTTCATTGGTTTTGGATTCACCTAAGGAGAAAGAAGTAAACTCGAGTTGAAACTTTTTTCCGGAGTAGTCCCCGATCGGAGAAAATTCCTTAAATACCTCCTTGATGCCAACTTCCACTAGCCATTTGAAGGACTTGGTTTGGGCTTCTATCAAATTAGGAAACGGCGCTAAGGGCTTCTTATATCTACTGAAATACTTCTTGGGGCGAGTTAATTGAGATGACATAAAAACAAAAAAACCTCAAAAGGTTAATTAATAAGGAGAAAACGTCATTACTCAATCGTTCTAGCTAGTATACTTGCTTTCAACTTTTTGTCAAACCTTTTTTCCATGCCTCTATCTTCCCGTGGTGGCCGGAGAGCAAAACTTTTGGAACTTTATAACTTTTCCCTTTATAAATTAATTTCTCCGGGCGAGTGTAGACCTCGCTTGAGGACACGCGCTCCTCCTCGAGCGATTCGTATTTGCCGAGAACGCCCGGAATCTGGCGGGAAATACAGTCGATTAAAACCATCGCCGGCAGCTCGCCACCTGTTAGCACATAGTCCCCTATTGAGATATCATCAACCACGTAACCCGTAGCACGTAACACTTTTTTAACTCGCGCATCGATGCCCTCATATCGGCCGGATATTAAAATAATATCGGTATATTTTTTTGCAGAATTTTTTGCATATCCTGTGGTAAATTTTTTGCCCGTTGGGGAAAAAATGATTATTTTTGTTTTCTTTTTGTTTTTGAGTTTGATTTTAGAGAATGCCTTCAGAAACGGCTCGGGTTGCAGTACCATCCCCGGCCCCCCGCCATACGGCCGGCCATCCACCCGCTCCTTGGGCTTGCAGAAGTCCATAGGGTTATAAAATTTTATTTTGATTTTTTTCGCTTTCACCGCGCGCCCAATAATGGACTCTCTCAGATAAGAGTCGAACATCTCCGGAAAAATTGTAATGACGTGAAAATTCAATTAGATGCCTTTTAGGTCCTCCATGGCTTCGTCCACTGTCTTTAAAGACGGGGAAGATGGCCGGCGCTCTTCCGTGCGCTGATACCCTTCGGGCCGCAAGCTACCTTCCGGCTCATTGATCTTGAGGTTCACCCGAGCGTTGTTCTTCATGCCGATGATGCGAAGAAGAGTGCGGATGGCTTTGGCGGTGTTGCCCATGCGTCCGATTATTTTACCCATGTCCGCCGGGTTGACGGTAAGTGTTATAAGCACCCCCATTTCGTCGACAGTGCGATCAATCTTCACATCATTGGGATTATCTACTAAGGCCTTGACTACATATTCCAAAAATACTTTGTCTGCGTCTTGCATAATATCTTATCTTTTAAATCTTCTAATCTCTTTACAGAGTGGCAGTATACGACATGACTGCTTATATAATTATACTTCACCCCGCCATGGCGGGGCAAGTTATTTCTTCGCTTTCAACTCTTTGCGCTTCTGGGTTGGCTTTTTCTTTGGAAGAACATTGATTTTCTTACCTGTTATCACATTCTGCGTTATCAGGAAATTATGCATGGTGCCGGAGAGCTTGGCGCCCTTACCTATCCAGTGTTTGATCCGCTCCCCGTCAAAATTAGCCAGTCCGGCTTTGGGATTATACGTTCCTAAAATCTCGAGAAATTTCCCGCTCTTGGTAGAGTTCTTGGAATCAGTCAAAACCGCCCGGAAAGCCGGGTCGTTCTTGCGTCCTATTCTCTGCAATCTCACTTTTAGCATCCAATGAGTTTAGCACAGAAATTTTTAAAAGCAATATGCTTTTTATGCTATATTAAGACAAATGACGAAAACAAACGGAAGGACAAGTAGGTTGCAGGGAGTTATCTCTATCTCTTCCAAAGGCACTGGCTATGTGGCAATCGGGGGCGATAAGAATAAAGGGCAAGATCCAGAAATTGATTTCAAGCACTTGAACACCGCGCTCCATGGCGATATGGTTGAGATAATCCTCCACCCAAAAGGGAAAAATCGGCAAACGGCTGAAGTTTCTAAAATAATAACCCGCGCCAAAATGGGCTTTGCTGGAATTCTAGAGAAGGAAAATGGTTTATTTTTCTTAAAACCAGATGATACTAAAATGTATACGGATATAATAGTTCCGGAATCAGCCTTAGCGGGGGCAGTGAGTGGGCAAAAAGTTTTTGTGAAAATTGTTTCCTGGAAAGATCCACGCAAGGTGCCGGAAGGAATAGTTGAAAAAGTTTTGGGCGCTCCGGGTGATAACAACGCCGAAATGGAAGCGATAGCCATGGAAAAGGGTTTTGCGGCAACTCTTCCGGATGAAGTGGAAAAAGAAGCGCATCGTATTAAAATGCATGGCCTAAAAGAAGCTGATTATGCCGGACGGCGCGATTTTAGAAAAATTTTAACTTTTACGATTGACCCGGACACTGCGAAGGATTTCGACGATGCAATATCATTTAAGCAAATAGAAAAAGAGTCGTATGAAATCGGCATTCACATAGCCGATGTGTCGCACTATGTAAAGATAGGAAGCGCCACAGATATGGAGGCGTGCGAACGCGGCACTTCGGTATATCTGGTAGACCGCACCATCCCGATGCTTCCGGAAGTTTTGTCCAATGACCTTTGCAGTTTGATGCCTTATAGGGACCGGCTCACCATGAGCGCGGTTTTTATTTTAGACAAGAATGCGCATGTTAAAAGCTCGTGGTTTGGTAAAACGATAATTCATTCGCAGAAAAGGTTTACTTACGAAGAAGCGGAGGTCGCTTTATCGGCGACCCGCCGAAGAGGCGGGAATCACGAAGGCCGTTTTGAAAAGGCGTTAAGTATCTTAAATAATTTAGCCAAGAAATTAACCAAAGAGAGGTTCAGTAGGGGTGCGATATCACTTGATCAGGAAGAAGTAAAATTTGTTTTAGATTCCAAAGGTGTACCAATAAAAGTCATAAAGAAAGAACGTGGTGATTCAAATAGATTGATCGAAGAATTCATGCTCCTGGCCAACAAAAGGGTGGCCGAAATTATAACGCCGAAAAAGAATAAGGGTGTGTCTATTTATCGTGTACACGACCTACCCAGCAAAGAAAAAATGGTGGACTTAGCGTTTTTTCTTCGTAGTTTGGGGCACAAGATTACGCTACGCGACGGGTTAATTCCAACTTATGAAATAAATAAACTTCTTGAGAGCTTGGAGGGGAAAAACGAGAAGGACACAGTACACCGAGCCGTAATTCGCTCCATGGCCAAAGCGATTTATTCCACTGTAAACATCGGGCACTATGGCCTGGCTTTTGAATATTACACTCACTTCACTTCTCCGATCCGCCGCTATCCGGACATCATCGTGCACCGACTTTTAGATGACTATTTAAAAGGCAGAAAGGTGAGCGAAGATAAAGTTCATGTTTTTGAAGCAATGTCCCGCCTGGCGTCGGACCAAGAGAAACGCGCCGCCGATGCCGAAAGGGCTTCTATAAAATACAAACAGGTGGAGTATATGTCGCACCGGCTGGGAAAAATTTTTAACGGAGTAGTGAGCGGGATAACTGAGTGGGGTATGTATGTGGAAGAGATAGAGACAAAGTGCGAGGGTTTAGTACGAGTACGCGACATGGAAGATGATTTTTATATTTATAATGAGAAAAAACTGGAACTTCTGGGACAAAGAGGGAAAAAGAGATACCGCCTGGGTGACCGTGTTAAAATAAAAGTGCGTTCGGTTGATTTGGAGAAAAAAACAATAGATTATATTTTGGTATGAATTTTTCAGGCGGAAAAATCAGATGGGGATTTTTGGTGATACTTGGCATTATTGTCTCGGTCTCTTTTGCCTCATTCTCGTTAAGGAATGCAATCCATGACACCGTAGCCCAGAGCGCAAACGTGGGAAATGCGAGCCCTGTTGCCCAGGCAGACACCGGGCCAAAATATTTTTATTTCAACAAGATCTCTGGAGCCATACCAAAAGTAACCGCCTCGGCATACTTGGTGGGCGATTTGGATACGGGAGAAATAATTCTAACCAAAAATCAAAATCAGAAATTCCCCACGGCCTCGGTTTCCAAGCTGATGACCGCTTTGGTGGCTGACGAGATAAATGGGGGTGATGAGGTAGCACAAGTAACTAAAAGAGCACTGGCTACTTACGGAGAAAATGGGGGATTCCGTTTGGGTGAGAAGATGAAAGTAAGTGATCTTTTTTATCCCTTGCTTCTGGAATCCAGCAATGATGCTGCGGAAATATTGGCAGAGCATTTTGATAGGGAGGCCTTTGTGAAGAAGATGAATCAGGAAGCCGCAATTTTACAGTTATCCGAAACATCTTATGAGGACCCCAGCGGACTCTCTCCTAAAAATCAATCCACCGCCTATGATTTGTTTAAACTGGCGGGCTTTATTCATAAAGAAAAACATGAGCTACTAGATATTACAACTTTAAGAAGTTATTCGAATAAAAAACATAATTGGTCAAGCAACAATCAATTCTTGGGCGATTCGGGATACCTGGGGGGCAAAAGCGGCTTTACCGATCCGGCGAAAGAGACGGCCGTTTCGTTGTTCTCCGTGCCCATTGGAGAAAATGGCAATCGTTCTATCGCGATAACCCTCCTCGGAAGCAAGGATCGTTATAAGGATGTTGAGAATCTTTTAAAATTTGTAAAGAAAAATATTTATTATGGGGGCGTCGCCGGCGCCAATACCGCCTGGATTAAACAAAAGGACGGCATTCCTGAAATTAAGGATCCGGACTTTGTCACACTTTCCTTTCTGGGAGACATAATGCTTGATCGCGGGGTGAAAAGTTCCGTGCTGAAAAATTTCGGCGGGGATTACTCGGCACTATTTGAAAAAATGGGGGTGTTAAAAAAATCCGACATTGTGTTCGCCAATTTGGAAGGTCCCGCCTCGGATAAGGGCAGCGACCGAGGTAATTTGTATTCCTTTGAGATGGACCCATCGGTAGTGCCAGCGCTTAAAGGTGCCGGGATAAGCATTCTTTCCGTTGCTAATAATCACATCGGCGACTTTGGCCATGAGGCCTTCATAGACACTCTCGCGCGCCTCAAAGAAAATGAAATACAATATACGGGTGGCGGGATAAATCGCGCCGAAGCAGAGACGCCGGCAGTTATTGAAAAATACGGAATGAAAATTGGTTTCCTTGGATTTACCGATAAGGGGCCAGAGTGGTTGCGAGCCAAAGATGATCAGACCGGACTCCTATCGGTAAATGATCCGCGTTTTGACGAAATAATTGTAAACGCTTCAAAACAAGTGGATTATCTTATAGTGTCATTCCACTTCGGTGAAGAGTATGAGAAGAAACACAACAATAGACAAGAGAAATTGGCTCACGAAGCGATAGATGACGGTGCGAAAATAATCATCGGCACTCATCCCCACGTGATGGAAGATACGGAAGTGTATAGCTCAAAAGATTGCACTCAAAGTTCGTGCGTGGGCTACATCGCTTATTCCCTCGGCAACTTTATTTTCGACCAGATATTTAGCGCTGATACCATGAAAGGCATGTTTCTTAACATCAAACTCTACCGCGACGGCAGTATGGCAGTTACCAAAAACACCGTCCGCCTAAACGATGTCTTCCAGCCGGACACCGTTGTGCCGGGTAAGGAAGAGAAAATTAAATTCCCAGAAGTAAAATCTGGCGCATTGCTTCTGTAGTAAAAGTTTATACGTATATGTATACGTATATTCCGCCAAAGGCGGATCAGCCTTGGGCTGAAAATAAAATATACTATTTTGCAATAACGACGGCTTCTTCGAAGCGGACCGAAAGGAGTTTAGAGGCGGAATCTGGGCCGATGGTGACACCGTAGAGCATGCCAGCGCGTGACATCGTCTCGCGGTTATGCGTTACCACGATGAGCTGGGAGTGTTTGGAAAGTTTTTCCAGCATATCACCGTATTTGCGTGAATTTGCCTCGTCCAGTGCCGCATCGGTCTCGTCGAGGACCAAAAACGGCGGTGGGTTAACTTGCGACATAGCAAAGAGGAGCGCAATGGAGGTAAGCGAGCGTTCGCCACCGGAGAGTGCCTGGAGTTCCTTCACTTTTTTATGCGGCAGCGAAACTTTTATCTCTATCCCCTTCTCCGACGGAGCATCCTCTTCTTCTTTTTCTTCAACTTCACCCTCTTCATCGAAGATGGGTTCTTGCCTCTTGCGTTCCTCTAAAATATTGAGAGAAGCGGTCCCACCACCGAAAAGTATCGAGAAAAATTCTGCAAACTCTTTATTGATTTTTTTAACTCCGGCCTCGAAGTCCTGGTCGACTTTTTCTTTCAGGCCGGAGATAATTTCCTCCAGGTTGGTCACGCTCTTCTCTAAATCTCCCATTTCCTTAGCGAGAAAGGCATCGCGCTCGGAGACCTCCCTGAATTCCTTCAGGATCTCGCCGCCACCGCCGGCGCCCGCGTCTTCTAATTTTATTTTTAGGCGTTCGATTTTCTTCCGCGTTTCCACTTGATTGGCTTCCTCAATCTTGCCTTCAATCTGGAATTCTTTATAGGAGACAATGGCTTCGCCGATGAGCGCCTGGCCTTCCCGGATCTCATTTTGAAACAATTCTTCGCCTTTGGAGACATTGGCTTCCCTCATTTGCAGAAGTTCCAGAGCCGAAGAGAGCTCTTGTTGCCTTACTTTTAGGGAGAATTTTTCTTTCTCCTTGTCTCTTAAGGACTCCATTTCTCGATTGATAGCGAGCTTTAGTGCCTCGACCGCCTTGGAGAGTTTGAGCTCCCCTTCTTCAATTTTTTTTATCTCATCGGCAATTTCTTTTTGGTTCTTTTTTAGCGCTTCCAGAGAGAACATATCACCCTGCCGCTCTTCTTTTTTGTTGAACTTGTCTAGAATTAATTTTATCTGCTGCAAAATGGTTCTGATCTCCCCAATATTCTCTTTCCCCATCGCCGCATCAATGGAATTATTTATTTCATCCAGAATACTCTTCACTTCCTCCCGTGAAAGGATGAGGGCCTTCGGCTCTTGGCTTTGCCGTTCTTCTTCAATTTCAATCATACCCTCGATTCGCCCGAGCTTATGTCCCATCTCATTTTTGAGTTTGCGGGTTTCGTTAATTTTCTCTTCCGTGCTTCGCAGTTCGGCTATCTTTTCTCCGCCTACCTTAGAATTATCCTCCGGAATATCGGAGAGTTGGGCAGAAATTTTTTTATTCTCCGAGGTAAGTTTTTCCTTTTCGGTTGAAAGAATTTTTTTCTCGTTTTCTAGGTAAACACTCTCTTTTTTCAGATATTCCCGGTAGAGGGTCGCGAGCTCGGTCTGCATTTCCTTCGCCTTTTCCAGTTTCTCCATCTGTTTTTTCAAAAAATTAAGATGGGGAGCGTTCTCCCGCCTGAGCATGGACACTTCTTTCATATTCGCCTCCGTCTTCTCGAGCTTGCGAAGAGAATCTCGGATCCTGTATTGATAAATTTTAAGACCCAAGGCGTCCTCTACCATCTCCCGGCGCTCCTTCGGATTAGCAGAGAGGATTCGGTCCGCCTCACCTTGAGAAATTATATGATGACCAGAGGAGCCGATATTGACGGAGGCCAGAAGATTATTGATATCCCGCAGGCGCACTTCCGAACCGTTTAAAATATACTTGTTCAACCCATCCGGATAGACCTCGCGAGAGAGGGAGACGGTGTCAAAATTCAAATTCACCGGTTCGCCGGCATCATTGGAGAGTTTGAAGGCCTTGTTCTGATTATCAAAATAAATAGTGACTGACGCGCGGCTCCCTTTAGGAAGTTTCTGCGAGCCCTTAAAAATCAGATCGGCTCCGAGCTTGCCGCGCATGGATTTCATGGACTGCTCGCCTAAAACGAAGCGGATTGCTTCCACTACATTTGATTTGCCGGAACCGTTCGGCCCCACCACGCAAACTATCGGATGCGAGAACTCTAAAACTGTTTTCCTAGAAAAAGATTTGAAACCATTAAGTTCAAGGGTTTTGAGCCGCATGTTTATACTTATTCCAGCCAATTTTTCACTTTTAATGCCGTTTCGGCCGCTTTTTGCTCCGCTTCTTGTTTCGACTTGCCTTTCCCTTCCGCGATTCGAATGGAACCGAAGAAAATACCAACGGTAAAATGCTTGTCGTGATCGGGGCCGGACTCGGAGAGAACTCGATAGGCCGGCGTAACTCCCGCATGTTCTTGCGCCTTTTCCTGCACCAATGATTTGGCGTCGCGCCATAGTTTATTTTTTACAATTTCATCTGTTTTTGGCAGAAGCGATTGGGCGATAAATTTACTGACTACCACATAGCCCTGATCTAAATAAAGCGCTCCTACGTAGGCCTCATAAGTATTGGCCAGAATGAACTGTCGCGCTTTGCCATTGTCTTTGGACTCCCCTTTTGATAAAAGCAGATAATCATTCATGCCGATTGATGCGGCAATTTCGGAAATAATGACTGCATTAACGAGCGCGCTCCGTACTGCTGTCAGCTCGCCTTCTGCATAGCTCGGATATTTTTTGTATAAAAAATCAGTAACGATGAGCTCCAAGACCGCATCGCCCAAGAATTCTAGCCGTTCATTGTGGGAGAGCGAGGCAGCCGGATTTTCATTAATATAGGAGCGGTGAATAAATGCCTGCTTGAGCAAGTTTTTATCTTTGAAAATTATTTTTGTCTTTTTCTCAAAATCTGAAAAGTTAATCATGTTATTTACTAATTATCTCTATCGCTTTGGCGATAAGTGGAATAATGTCGTTGTAGATATGAAGATCGGGGATTTCCTTTAGACGGAACCAGCGCGCATCATCGAGCCCGCCGGAAACTTCCAAGGTGAGCTTTTGGTAATCACTTTCCGCTAAAAAATAGGTGACTTTTTTCAAAATTTTTCCTTTCTCCGGATGCGACGCGACATATTGGTTTTCTCCCAACCTTGCTTTTATCTTAATATTTATGCCTATTTCCTCCTTTATTTCCCTTATAGTTGCTTCTTCTTCTTCTCCCTTTTCAATACTTCCTTTCGAGAGAGTCCAATAGCCGAAAACATCATGCACTAAAGCAAAATAAATATCTTTGCCGCTCCTAGCATAGACAACTGCTCCCCCTTTCTTTTCCACCGGCAACTTGCTCATATCTACGGGTTCATCATTCTTTTTTTCCTTTTTCTTTTTACTGACTTCATCCTTGCCCGGCTCGCCGATTTCTTTATACACGGCACCGAGCACGCCATTGACGAATTTTCCCGAATTCTCTCCGCCGAAAGTTTTGGCGAGTTCAATGGCCTCATTGATGGCCACTTTGGGCGGCACCTGTGTGCGATCGCCGAAGAGAAGCTCGCAGAGGCCGATACGCAGAATATTACGGTCGATAACTGAAATTTTGTCGATTGGCCAGTCCGGAGCCGCTTTAACAATAATCTCATCCACGATTTCTTTTTTATTGAAAATCAGATCCAGAAGTGAAAAAACGAAAGTGTCTTCTTCCATGCCCGGCGCGAATTCTTTCAGGTTGCGCGCGAGAATTGTTCGCACTTTTTCCGGGAACTGCGCGCCAATTTTGCCTTGTAAGAGAAAATCCCATTCAAAGAGCGTCTGAAGCACTATGGATCTGGAAAGGTGCCGATTCGCCATCCCGTTAGAGGCAGGTCGCGGTCCGTATAAGTTTAGACCTACCTAAATTATATTTAATAATAAAATGTGCAATCTCATTCATAACTAATTCTAAAAACGCGACCGCGGCCTCTAACGGAATTATTTCGCCGCTGCCTTTTTTGCCTTCTCTTTCTTCTGCTTTCTCTCCGCTTTTCTCACTAAATCTAACACCTTCCTCCCGCGATAAAAACCACATTTAAGGCAGACCGTGTGGCCGATTTTGGGCTCCTTGCAATTTTCGCAAAACACAAAACTGGCAGCCAAAAGAGCGTGGTGCGAGCGCCGATTTTTCGTATGCGATTTTGTACTCCTCATTCGGACAACCATGTTGTGCCTATACTAGCACAACAGAGCTGATTTGCAAATAATAATGTGGTAATATAAGGTTCTATGACCGATACGGATAAACTCAATAATTTAAGGCATTCCTTGGCGCATCTCCTGGCCGCCGCAGTAATGGAGCTTTATCCTGATACCAAGCGGACTATCGGACCCTCGATAGATAATGGTTTTTACTTTGATTTTGAATTTTCAAAGCCCATTTCCGACGAGGATTTGCCAAAAATCGAAAAGGTAATGCGCAAAATTTTGCCGACTTGGAAAAAATTTGAAAAACACGAACTGACGGCAGATGAGGCAAAAAAAGAATACCCGGGCAATCCTTATAAACGCGAGCTGATAGACGAATTTACAAAAGACGGGCAGAAAGTGACTTTCTATAAGTCAGGTGACTATTGGGATCTCTGCAAGGGCAGACATGTGGAAAATTTAAAAGAAATTTCCTCCGACGCTTTTAAGCTTGACCGCATTGCCGGCGCCTACTGGCGCGGAGATGAAAAAAATAAAATGCTGACCCGCATTTACGGACTTGCATTCGAAACGAAGAAAGATTTAGATGCTTACATCGCGCAACGCGAGGAAGCTAAGAAAAGAGATCATCGAAAACTCGGACGCGAATTAGATCTGTTTGTTTTTTCTGAGTTAGTTGGAGTCGGTATGCCACTTTTTACACCAAAAGGAAATATTATCCGTGAACAAATTATCGGCTTTTCTCGTGAGCTTAATAATGAGCTCGGTTTCGGTGAAGTTCATACGCCGAACATAAACAAGGCAGAATTATTTAAAATCTCAGGACATTACGACAAATATAAAGAGGACATGCTTTCAGTTAGTTCTCAATATGTGTCCGATGAAATGTTTTTAAAACCCATGAATTGCCCTCAACATACACAAATTTTTGCATCCTCGCCTCGAAGTTACCGTGATTTACCAATAAGATATTCTGATTTCGCTGTCCTATATAGAGATGAAAAACCAGGAGAATTATCTGGACTAATAAGGTTGCGTTCATTTTCTCAGGACGATGGCCATATATTTTGCCGTGAAGATCAAGTAAAAGATGAAATAAGTAATGTTCTATCAGCCATCGAGAAAGCACTCAAAGCATACAAAATTGAATACTGGATGCGTTTGTCATTGCGAGACCCGAATAAAAAAGAAAAATATCTAGGTGATGATTCCGTCTGGAAAAAATCTCAAACTATGATGCGAGATTTGTTAAAAGAAAAAAATATAAAAAACAAAGAAGTAGAAGGTGAAGCCGCCTTCTATGGACCAAAAATAGATATTATGGCGGTAGATGCTATAGGCCGCGAATGGCAGATATCAACAATCCAGCTTGATTTCAACCAGCCAAAACGATTTGAATTAGAATATACGGATAAAGATGGCGGTAAAAAAATTCCCGTGATGATACACCGTGCGCTCATTGGTTCACCGGATAGATTTTTAGGAATTCTTATAGAACACTATGCCGGCGCCTTCCCGCTCTGGCTCGCACCGGTGCAAGTGAAAGTGATTCCGGTGCGCACACAGCACAATAAATACGCGAAAAAAGTTTTTGAGTTATTAAATGAAAATAATATTCGCGTCGAGCTCGATGATAGTGATGAAAATCTGGGCAAAAAAGTTCGTGATGCTAAGAATAACAAACTCCCATACTGGATAGTTATTGGTGATAAAGAAGTCGAAGCCGACAAAATTACCCTAGAGTCCCGTGACGCCGGCCAACTAGATCAAATGTCAAAAGAAAAATTGGTCAAAAAACTTTTGGAGGAAATAAAAAACAAGAAATAATGTTTACTTAGATGACGGCCGTTAGTATAGTAAACATAGTATTAATTTCTTCTTTAGAAAGATCAGAGTTTTTTAAGTGTTCCAAACAAACTTATTTCAAAAATCTCCACAAATTCAAGAATTTTCAATTCCTCTAGGTCCCGAATAAATTGCTCAGGAATTTTAACTTTTCCTATCCATACGCTTTGATGCACCATATTAAATCCGAGATTTTTTATAACTGCCCGGAGCCAATTGCGTTTTCTACGAAGTTTTTCCGGGATATCAAAACTTATAATAACTGTTGTTTTTTGGCTCTCCTTCTGGTAATGCCTTCCAGGTAATCTGTTTTTTAATTCCTTTAGTTTTAATTCCCCCTTACGAGAAATTTTTAATTTAACAGTCCCAGCACCAGTTTCTTCTATAAGTCCATCGTGTTTCATTTGAGATATAAATAATTGCAGGCGCCTTTTTCTTTCTTGAATTTTTTTTAGATTGTCTTTTCTGGACTGAGACGCTCTACGTATTTTATTATATTCATAGTCAATTTTACCCATTGAGGCGCCATAGCCACTTGTTAGCACAGCTTCAAAGAAATCCATTTGGGTAGTGATTCCCTCTTGTAGTATTTCTAGCGCCTTCAATAAAATTTGTCCTCTCATATTTTATAGTTTACCACACTGACGGCCGTCAGTGAAGTAAACAATTGCACGGGTTGATTAGATTTATATTGTAATAACCGTGCCCGTGCCAACTTTAATAAAATTTTCTGTATACACTTTTTTAAATTGCTTTTCGGCCTTAGGTCCTGTGCAGTGACAGGGAGCAACTTTTCCAACACCTAGCTTAATAAATTGCTTTACTGCTTTGCCTGAAATCCAAAACCAGGACTTGTAAAAATGAAACCCGCCCAAAACAAGATGAATTTTCTTGCCCGGGAATTTTTCCTTGGTTTTATTTAAGATTTCCACAATACCCGGATGGGCGCAACCTGTAACCACAACTAGGCCATTGGGTGTATCGAGAATAAGTGATTGTTCGTGTATTTCTTTTGAGTCGTAACTGCCTGCTAATGGGAGTAAGAAAATATTGGCGGAAACTTTAGAAAATAATTTAACCATATTAATATTGGACGATTTGGGAATTTTTTGAACTAGTTTTTCCGAAAAAAAATCAGGTAAAAATATTTGCGCGTTTGATGTCTTGCTTAAGACTTCATCAAATCCTGCAAGATGGTCTAAATGTTTATGAGAAAATACAATATGAGTAATTGTCTGAAGATTAATGTTGAGTTTTTCTATATTACCAAAAAATGCATCTCTATTTCCACCTGTATCAAAAAGAATTTTTTTATCTTGAAACTCTACTAGACAAGAAAAACCAAAACCATCTGATAATTTTTCATTATCTTTATTGTTGTCAAAAATAATAGTTATTTTAGACATGCCATCAAGGAACTAGATATCAATTTCTGCCAATTTGGCGTTGGATTGGATGAAGGATTTGCGCGGAGGAACTTCGGAGCCCATGAGGATGTCGAAGATTTTGTTAGCTTCCTCGGCGTCCTCTATGTCTACCCGCTTGAGCACGCGATTTTTCGGATCCATGGTGGTCTCCCAGAGTTCTTCCGGATTCATTTCCCCGAGTCCTTTGAAGCGCTGAATGTGGAATTTATTAGGTTTGAGGTTCGAGGTGCTAGGTTCTAGTTTATTATCATCGCCCTCCTCCGCTACTGCTTCGGCGGGTAAATCGGCGGGTTGTATCTCACTCACATCTGCATTCTTGCCGATTATTTTAACTTTATCGGCATCAGTATAGGCATAGGAAATTTCTTTGCCTTTTTTTATTTTGTAAAGCGGCGGCTGCGCGATGTAAATGTAGCCGGCCTCAATAATATTTTTAAAGTAGCGGTAGAAAAGTGTGAGTAATAGTGTGCGGATGTGCGATCCGTCCACGTCCGCATCGGTTGCGATAATTATTTTATGATATCTTATTTTT
>MFVU01000004.1:0-8771 GCA_001787125.1 Candidatus Nomurabacteria bacterium RIFCSPLOWO2_12_FULL_44_11 | reverse complement strand
AGTCCCTAGGGCAATCACTAGGGCTTTGACCTCTTTGGATGCAAGCATTTTATCTATGCGCGCGCGTTCCACGTTTAAAATTTTTCCACGTAGCGGTAATATCGCCTGAGTCCGGCGATCTCGCCCTTGTTTTGCACTCCCCCCGGCGCTATCGCCTTCCACCAGGAATAATTCCGATTCGGACGCATCCTTACTCTGGCAGTCCGCGAGCTTGCCAGGCAGTGTCATGCCTTCGAGCGCGCCTTTGCGCAGGACGGAATCCTTGGCCGCCTTGGCAGCTTTTCTGGCCTTGAGGGCTAAAATTGACTTATTTATAATGGTGCGTGCGTCATCCGGGTCCTCCTCGAGGAATGCCGCAAAGGCCTCGCCAAAGACGGTAGCTACCGCGCCCTGCGCCTCGACAGACCCCAGTTTCGCCTTGGTTTGTCCTTCGAATTGGATCTCGCGGAGTTTGACAGAAATGACGGCCGTGAGTCCCTCTAACACAT
This sequence comes from Candidatus Nomurabacteria bacterium RIFCSPLOWO2_12_FULL_44_11, assembly GCA_001787125.1. Taxonomy (GTDB): domain Bacteria; phylum Patescibacteriota; class Minisyncoccia; order Phycocordibacterales; family UBA9973; genus UBA9973. The sequence goes on along the minus strand of MFVU01000004.1, from coordinate 8,283 downwards.
CCTCCCCAGTGAATCCGCCTTCGGACTCTTTCATTAGTTCATTTTTTTTACAGTAAGTATTTAAGGTCCTTGTGAGTGCTGTCTTAAAGCCGGTTACGTGCGTGCCGCCTTCCGCCGTGTAAATATTGTTCGCGAATGGAAAAATACGGTCAACGATATCGTCCACATATTGAAGCGCAACTTCCACTCCTACGCCGTCTTGTTCCTTGTCTACATAAAAAATATTATTCTGAACTGGTTTTTGAAATTTGTTGTAATATTTTACGAGCGAAATTAGTCCGCCTTCAAAGTAAAAAGATACGGAAGGCAGTTCTAGCCCAAGATCTCGGAAATAGAAAACGTCCGACTCGTCCAATCCCTTACTATTGTTCCACTCCCGCGCGTCAATGATCAAAATTTTCATTTTCTTTACCAGATATGCCTGCTGGCGGATGTGATTGGTAATCGTCTCCCAGCTCCATTTTATCTCTTTAAATATTTCGGGGTCTGGTTCAAAAACAACTATGGTGCCATGAAGTTTGGAAGGGGCGACCTTGGCAACCTTGCTTTTCTTTTTGCCTTTAGAATATTCCTGGACGTGCTGCCCGCCGTCGCGGTGTACTACCGCTCGGCAATAAATGGAGAGCGCGTTGACCACCGAGGCGCCTACGCCGTGAAGTCCTCCCGAGACCTTGTAGGCACTTTTTTCTCCGCCGAATTTCCCTCCGGCATGAAGTGTAGTCATAACTGTTTCCAGCGCGGAGACCTTTGTTTTCTTATGAATGTCTACCGGCACGCCTCGGCCGTTGTCGGCCACCCGCACGCGATTGCCCGGCAGTAGCACTACTTCAATATCGTCACAGAATCCGCCCATCGCTTCGTCGCGAGAATTGTCAAAAATCTCCCATACCAGGTGGTGGAGCCCCTCGGGGCCAGTGGTGCCGATATACATCCCGGGCCGGCGCCTGACGGGCTCCAGGCCCTCTAAAACGGAGATATCGGAGGCATCATAAGACCCCCCTGTTTTTGTGTCCTTTTTATCATCTGCCATATAAGTACATTATAGCAAAATAGCCAGTAAAATGCTACACTAAATTTATGGCAGACATCGTAATAACCTCCCCCGAGGAAGATAAATTAAAGAAAGAATTGGAAGCCAAAAATGACGTATATTCCATGCGCTTGAAGCGCTACCTCGCTATGCCTGATTTGTCCCGCACGCCCGGCAGTCCGCTTGCCGAGATTGTGGCTCGTGCTTCGAAAGTTGAAAGCCTAAAAGGATTTGATGTTATTAAGGTTTCGGAAATTATTCCGACGAACATTATGTTCGATTTATTCAATATGCCTCCCGGACATCCGGCTCGCAGTAAGTCGGATACGTATTATGTGAATGAGAAAAATGTCCTACGCACCCACGACACGGTCTTTTGGTATTACTACTTAAATAATCCGGACATTAAGAAAAGAATTGCGAATAAAGAAACATTGGGCGCAATTTGCTACGGCAAAGTTTACCGCAAGGACGAGATTGATGCTCGCCATATGAATGTGTTCCACCAATTCGGCGGCTGGCTCATTGCCCCGGATGAGAAAAAAACAATTACTCCGGAGGATTTGAAAAAGGCACTCTCGGAAGTAGCAACAAGTGTTTTCGGCAATATAAATTTTCGTTTTTACGACCACAACTTCCCTTATACCGACCCGAGTTTTGAAATGGAAGCGGAAATCGGGGGCAACTGGGTTGAAATGGTGGGCTCCGGCATGGTGCGCAAAACTGTGCTTTCAAATTTGGGCCTCGAAGGCTACCATGGCTGGGCCTTTGGTTTCGGACTTGAGCGTCTCGCCATCGCTTCTATGGAACTCCCAGACATTCGCCTACTTTGGTCCGAAGACCCACGCGTAAAAAAACAACTGAAACTTGGGCAAAAATTCGTAGAGGTTAGCAAATATCCGCCGGCAGTGCGAGACATTTCATTCATTGTTAATAACGATTTCGTTCCGAATGATTATTTCGATTTCGTGCGCGAGCTTGCGCCGGGGCTCGTTGAGCAGGTAGAACTTCTGGATAAATATGAAAACGCGGAAAAATTTGGCCCAGATAAAATAAGTTACGCTTACCGCATCACCTATCGTTCACTAGAGCGAACCTTAACTAGTGAGGAAATAGATCAAGTGCATAAAAAATTAGAGGGGATGACTGCTAAAACCTTTGGAGCAACTGTAAGATAGAATTAGTGCTCTGATTTATGAATCGTTAACTTGCCGTCATGATGCTCAATCTTGTATTTAACGTCATGCCCATCGACATGGGCAGTAAAATGAGCTTTACGGTCGCTAGAAGTTTTTGCACGATGAACCATTTCTTCAAGTTGTTCTCGCCCCATGTGCTCCTGCAAATAACGCAACGCGTGCTCATGACCATTAGGATTAATAGGAATACCATGTGCTTCTGGTCCTTCATCTTTTTCGTCTGACATAATATTTTTAAATTAAGTTAATAATAAGTAATTATACCAGATTTGCAGTTACTTATAAATCTCCGCGCTGTTAGAGTTGCCGAATCGTTGTGGGAATGGTATCATAAATAAATTATTATTTAACATGTATTTATGGATAACAATCTTCTAAAGGAAAAAGTGTTCAGAAATATTGTTTATATTATTGGTTCGCTGCTAATTGTATGGCTGATATTCGGGACTATAGTCACGATATATAACTCTTATATAGCATTCTTCCCCGTGTATCCCAACAAGACCATTCAGACGACGGGTCAAAGTGAGATTAGCGCTCTGCCAGATATCGCCTATATAAATTTTAGTTTTAATTCCAGTGGTCCGGATGTGGATATTTTAGTTAAAAAAGTACAAAATTCTGTCCAAGTCTTCAAGGATTTTTTACAAAGTCAAGGATTGGTCGACAGTAATATCAGGGTGAGTCAATATAGTATTGCATATCCTGTGCCCGATTCTTCAGATTTCCCTGTTTCTTTGGATAAAAATTATCAACTTCGTGAAAATGTTGTCGTGGAAATAAAAGGCACAGAAGGAATGTCAGAAAAAATCAAAAAAATTACCGATGAAGCACGGAAGGAGAAAATTATTTTAGGAAATGGTGACTACGGCGGCACACTTGGCTGCCTAACATTCGAAAATCCTGTTTTAAGCTTGAGACCGGCCTGGGATGCCGCAGTGCTGGATGCTCAGCAAAAAGCCGTCAGCTTGTCTCAGGCAGCTGGTCAGAGTTTAGGCAAAATTGTCTCCGTAAATGATAGTTCCTTCTTTAATTCTTACTCCCCTGATAACTATGGAGCGAGTTGTACTGGTGATGCCATAACGCCGGATGGTGTAATAAAACCACAGACACTGCGTGCTTTTGTTTTCGCAACCTTTGAGGTGAAATAATTAAAGAAGTTATTTATAAATCTCGGCAAGTTTGCAATACTCGCATACTGTATTTTTGCCATAAGAATTGTAATAGCAGGAACGCTCGGACCACTTCCCACTTTTTATTAATTCATCATAATCCTCAATATCTTTAACTAATAGCTCAATCTCGGTGGGAGTTATAACTCTATCATATATAGATTCTTTTGGGTTTTTTGCCTCTAAAAATTCCAGTCGGCTTTTGCGGACATGCATTTTGGAAGTGTTTTCAAGCAAGTATGAATACATAGTCAACTGACGCAGATTGCCACTCATGCGCCCCTCTTTATCTAATTTTTCTATATCGCTCTTTTTTCTAACACTGCCAGTTTTAAAATCTGTCACTCTTAACTCCTGGGGAGACAAGTGTTCCACCAAATCAATTTTGCCGTAAATATTTAAGTGCGGGAATCTTTTGTCTTTCATAGACACACTTTTTTCATTTTCCCGCTTTTCTGCAATTTCTGGTAGTCGCTTCTCCGCCCATCTCGAAACTATCCTCGCTACTTCTTTATCTAAACCTAGACCTGCAATCATTTTAGTAATGTTTCCGCCCGAGGCGGATCCGCCTTTGGTGGACAAAATCTTATCAATGGCCTTATGCACTGCGCTTCCGAACTCCAAGCTTTCTGATTTTTCTTCCAGTAATTGTAATAAGTTCCGGAAATACCATTTCCAGGGGCACTCGAAGAAATTATTCAAAAGCGACGCGGAAACATTCCTGTCCTTATATTTTTCACTAACTAGTTTTACAAGTTCAGAGGAATAATTTTTTCTCTTGACTCTACTTGGTCGTGAATCTTTGACTTTACGTCGGGAAAAAACTTCCTCTGGCAAGTCCGCAATGATTTTCGCAACTTCCTGCTCGGTCCCCCGGTTGGAATAGCGAGCATAAGAAAGTGTGCAGAACCGCTTGGCCCGGGTTATGGCCACATATAGTTTACGTTTGACTCGGTCCACATCTCGCTCTATAACTTTCTCTGCTATCGCCTCGGGTAATACAAACCCTGCCTTCTTTCCCCCGCTCAACCCTCCCTCATCCATATGAGCAATCCAAACATAGTCAAACTCTAGCCCCTTGGCAGAGTGAAGAGTCAGGACTTTTATTCCATCTTTTTCTTTCATAATGAGAGGAATATGCTCATCGTAAGATTGTAATCGCTCAATAAAGGGCACAAATTCTTTCAGGGTTATATTTTTATTCTTAGCTTTTTCCTTCTCTGCCAAAGCGAGTATAGTACTTAGAATTTCTTTGCCGGAAACTAATTTATTGCTCTCTTTGTTAAATAAAACTTTCCCAATAATTTCAAGGAGCTTAACCAAATTAGTGTTTTTGGCGGTCTCTTGCCATTTGGAGAGTTTTTCAAGCCAGATTTTCACTGTTTTGCTTTCATTGTGGGAAGCAATATAAACATGAGCTTCAAGAGGAGTTATACCGGAAGATTTATCAAAGAAAGAGCGAGGGAGAGTTGTGGTATCATCAGGATCGCTAATTATTTTTAAAACTCTCAAAAATTCTATCGCTTCCTCTTGCTCAAATAAATTTAAGGCATCAAGTGCCGAGACAGGCAAGTTATTTTCGTGCAATATTGCAAGTGCGCTACGAACTTCTGCATTCTTTGGCACCAATATGGCGCAATCTCCTGCTTTTACTCCTTCCTTTATTTTTTCTTTTATGTCCAAAGTAGCGGCTAGAATTTCATCCTCAGGCGACTTTGCCTCAAGAAGCCGGATGGGATGATGCTCCATATTTTGGCTTTTGAGCTTATCAGTGGTCATTATACTTTGCAAGAGCGCGTGTGAAGCATCCAGGATAACTTGAGTGGAACGGTAATTGTCAACCAGAGTTATCAACTTTGCATCCTTCCAAGTTCTTTTAAAACCCTGAAAATGATCAATAGAAGCTCCGGAGAAGCCATATATAAGCTGGCGGTCATCCCCTACTACAAAGATATCGGCGCCCTCCACCTTGCCCCAGACAGTCGCGAGAAATTCATTCTGGACCCGGCTAGAATCCTGATGTTCATCGACTAAAACGTATAAATATTTTTCGCGCATGTCGAAAGCCGCGTCGAGAGATATTTCCATTATTTTTACCAAATTCTCCAATACATCGTCGTAGTCCAAAACATTTTTTTCTCTCTTTGTTTTTTCATATTGATTAAAAAATCTTATAACTTCACGACTCCGTTCCAAGCTCTCTATTTTTTGAAAATCTTTTTTGAGAGTGCTCTGGCGCAAAGTTTTTATTTCCTGCTCGAGCTCTGATAAAAAAAAATTAGACGTAATGCGTTCGCGCTTGAGGAGTGATATGAGCGACCGCAAATCCGAGAAGTATCTTGAGCGGTTGGCACGGGGACGTAAATACTCCCAATCATTACTGCCTAATACTTCATCAAAAAGGATGGCTGTGTCGGCATCGTCGAGGAGCTTGGGGGCGATGTTCAAACCCAAGGCCGGATAATATTTTTCTATTATCTGCATCCCAAAACTGTGGAAGGTGGAAACATTTACTTCCTCTCCCGCCTCGCCAATGTATTGCTTGAGCCGCGCCTTCATAGCATCTACTGCTGAATTAGTAAAAGTCAAACACAAAATGGCGTCGGCCTTGATGTCAGTTTTGTTTAGGATATTGGCAATCCGCATGGAGAGGACCTGGGTTTTCCCGGTGCCGGGGCCGGCCACCACCATGACGGGGCCGGTTAGGGTCTCCACTGCCTCTCTTTGCGCCTTATTTAATTTCTTATATTCTTTATCAAAGGTCATAATTGATAGCCAAGCTTAAGCTCCAGGTGAGATTTCCAAAAGAAAAATCCAATGATTATGAAGGTCGCAATTGGAGAAAGATATTCCGGAATATAAAATCCGAAGCTGTGGAGGATCATGATGATTCCGAGGACTAAAATCGAATACATCGCACCGTTTTTAAGATAAACATAACGCTTGATGCGCTCAATGTTGTGGAGAGTTAACTCCCGCACCAAGAAAGCACCGAGTCCGTTGCCGAGTAAGATAAGTGGCACGGAGAGAGTGAAAGCGAAGGCGCCCAAGACCCCATCAATCGAGAAAGTTGTGTCAATAATCTCTAGAAAAAATAATTTGCTCAAATCCGAATGGGCGCTGCCTAGAAGCTTTCGCTCTTGTTCCTCAGCATTTTGTTTGAAACCATGGGTGATGAAAAATAAGGTTGAGCCCACCACTGCGCCGAAGCCCATAAGATTGCTCTCCCTAAGCGCAAACCAGGCAATAACTGCAAGCAGAATTGATACCACAGCGTAGAACCACACTCCCTGCGCCATAAAAAATTTCTCCGCGCGAGGCAGACCCATGCGCTTCTCTTCGAGAAATAGCCAGTGAAGAAACAGAAACAAAAGAAACACCCCACCGGCAACCAAAAGTATTGGGGCCGAGCGATGGATGGAATCTATTACCATTGGGTCGGAAGACCAGGCGGCTGAGAAAATTTGAATCGGGGTAAGCGAAGTATTAAAAACCCAGACCACGGCAAAAGGCAGAAGTCCGCGGACCAGAAATACGGCAATGAACATCCCCCAAGTCAGGAACCAGCGCCGGGCACGCTTTCCCATGGTATGGAGCACTTCCGCATTGATGATAGCGTTATCCACCGACGAAACCGCCTCAAAAAGCGAGAGCCCCAGTATGGTTAAAAAGGCCGAAAACAGCATTTTTATATTTTACCGCAAATACTACTTTTTGTCCTGTAAATTTTTATTTTCTTTTTGTAAAAAATGGTGTATAAATTAATACTAAGGAGCCGTCGCATAGCGGTTTAGTGCACCATCTTGGAAAGGTGGCATACCGAAAGGTATCGAGAGTTCGAATCTCTCCGGCTCCGCAATTTTTCAAATTCTGTGGTAAGGTATAATAACACCCAAAATTATGAAATATATTTTTACCATTATTGGCAGTGTTGTCTTGGCTGTAAGCTTGGTTGCAGTTGGTTTCACCCTTAGGCAAGTTGGCCAGGAAAGGACGACATTAATTACAAACTTAGAGCAAAGAGCTTCACTGCTCGCTGACAGCTTAAAAGAATCCGTAGAGCCATACTACGCTAATTCTTCACAACCTTCATTCCAAAGTTCACTGCAAAAAGTTGTCAATAAATTTGCAAATCGCGAGCGTTTGGCGGGAATTGCCCTATATGATAACAAAGGTAATCTCCTGGCTACTTCTTCGGGACTGCCGAAAAGTATTATTGAAAATACAAAAATTGTTACGGAGGCGATGGACAGTAATAAATTAAACAATGATTTTTTCGTTGCGGACGGAGAAAACCGTTATGTGCATGTCGATCCATTACACAACGATGAAAGTATCGTGGGGGCACTGATGGTTGTACAGAATGCAGGATATATAGACACGAGCATTAATCAAATCTGGAAAGGCAATTTACTTCGATTATTTATTCAAATTATAATGTTTTCGATTACAATTTTCGTAGTCCTTCGATTTTTTGTTTTTCGCCAGGTTGTTCGTCTGGTGGAGTCCGTTAAAAAAATCAGGATGGGTGAAGGCAAAGACAACCTGAAGGAAGAAGAGGGTTACTCGTTCTTCACCCCGCTCACCAAAGAAATAACTCATATGACCAGGAGCTTATCGCAGGCACGCCTCTCGGCGCAGGAAGAGGCACGAATGCGTTTAGAAAAACTTGACAGTCCCTGGACAGCCGAGCGCTTGTCGGAATTTATCAAGGCCACCTTGAAAGACCGGCCTATTTTTGTGGTGTCAAATCGCGAACCTTACGAGCACTATACTGACTCCAAAGGCAAGAGAAACTACCGCGTGCCCGCCGGCGGCGTAATAACTGCCCTGGAGCCAGTGATGGCAGCCTGCGGAGGAACGTGGATTGCCTGGGGTAGCG
>MFVU01000003.1:8960-9629 GCA_001787125.1 Candidatus Nomurabacteria bacterium RIFCSPLOWO2_12_FULL_44_11 | reverse complement strand
TAAGGCGCAAGAAATTTTGAAACTTCGTGGTGTTCCTGACAGAAAATCTAAAAACAAACCTCAACCATTTTGTGGTTTAATTTCTTGCGCTTCGTGCGGAATGATGATAACTGGCGAATACAAGGTTAAAAAGCAAAAAAATGGAAATGTGCATAACTATACTTACTATCATTGCACGAAAAAACGAAAAGATATGAAATGTCCTGAACCTTGTATTCGCCAAGAAGAACTAGATAAGCAGTTATCATCACTCATCAAATCAGTTTCTTTGCCAAAAGACTGGGCGGAAGAATTATTGAAAATGGGAGAAAAAGATTTCAAAAATTCCGCCCAGTCTAATTCTGCTTTTGTGAAAGAGAAACAAAATAAAATTTCTTCTTTGTTGCAAAAGTTAGAGCGACTTCTTAATGGATATTTAGAACAAGATATTGAGCAAGAAATATATCGTGTTGAAAAAGGAAAACTACTTTTGCAAAAGAAGTCGCTCGAAGAAGAAATTTACAATCTTTCACACAAGCAAAATAATTGGCTCGAACCGATGAAGGAATGGATAAAAGACGCTCAAAACCTAAACGGAATCGCACGGGATAGCGACCTTTTTGCTAAAAAGGTCAAAGCCAAAGAAATCTTTGGCTCGAACCTGCTTCTTGGCGAAAAAACAGTGCGCGT
>MFVU01000003.1:0-8950 GCA_001787125.1 Candidatus Nomurabacteria bacterium RIFCSPLOWO2_12_FULL_44_11 | reverse complement strand
TTGGCGAAAAAACAGTGCGCGTCGCCGAAGGCGACGCTCCGAATTCGTTAGGGAAAATGGGCGGAAATCAGTGGGACGCGCTTCGCGCGTCCCACCTTTTGGCTTTGAAAAAGCCGTTTAGTTCTGTATTGGTGTCCTCGCCGGGAGTCGAACCTGGATCAGCTCGTTAGGAGTGAGCCGTTCTATCCATTGAACTACGAGGACATCTCTACACCTTGGACTTAATCAAATTTATCATACTTATTATTAATTTGAAATACTTACCCCCTTTTTTAACTCTTACTCTGCACATGCCATATTCTAACTTCCCCACTTTCTTGCCTTTTATTACATCAATCTTTTGTATAGTTCTTTGTGGCAATTTAAGCGTACGTGTCCAAAAAGAAATCGCTTTTTTCCTATTAATACCACTAAACAATCTTAAACTTATTTTGAGCTCGTTATCCCTTACACCTAGATCTTTCAAGCAAACGAGAAAAGTCCTGATCAGCAGTGGGTCGCTATTTATTAAATTTAATTCTGCTTTACTGCCCTCTCCCCAGTATAAACAAGAAAGAATTAACATCTTGTCTCTAAAACTGATGTGCCTAATTATACTGGCAGCTTTATATTCAGCTTCTTTCCACTCCCGTTTAGATTTTGCCTTACTTCCTCCTTTTTTAGCTTTCCATTTCGCCAAGTATTGATGGAGAATCTGAACATTTTTTATATATTTCCATACTGTTCCATTGGCTCTTTTTGTAAGATTCTTTATCTCGTATAAAGTATGACCAGTTTTTCTTAGATTGATTATCTTAATAATTTCTTTTGAAGAGATACGCGGTTTAGGCATATGAACATAATACCATAACTAGGAAAAGAATACTATATCCAATATAAAGGGAGGGCCAGGGATTGGTTACGTAGCCACCTCTTAAACCCCAAGCAACTTCGCAATCATCGGCTTGTTGAAGCCGACTACTAGATCATTGTCAATTTGAATTACCGGCACTCCCATCTGGCCACTCTTGTCTATCATTTCCTTTCTTTTCTCAATATCCGAGGCCACATTGTAGTCGGTAAAAGCGATACTGTTCGCAGTGAAAAAGTCCTTGGCCATGTGGCAGAAGTGGCAGGTCGGGGTGGAATAAATGGTTACGTTCTTCATAAAATTTAATTCATTTATATTACCTACAGTATATCATACACTCATCATCACGAGCTATTCCTACTTGCCATAAAGGCCGCGATCACGGTTGTCAAGGGCACAGCCAGCAAAAGTCCGGAAGATGAAATCAGAGTTCTGGCAATTTCTTCCGTCACAGCTTCCAAACTGACAAAATAATCCAGGGACGACCTTTGCACAAACCAAAGAAGGATAAGCGGAAGTGACGCGCCGGTATAGGCAAGCACTAAAGTATTGACCACTGCGGAAATATGATCCTTGCCCACACGCATGGCCTCCTTAAAGAGCTTATAACCGCGCAGATTGGGGTCGGCAGAGGCCAGACCGAAAACGACAGACGATTGAATGGCTGCCACATCATCTAGCACGCCCACCGCGGCAATGATTATTCCGGCGATGATCAAACCTATTAGATTGATCGGATTGCTGGCCGTCATATCGAGGTATAACGACGCCTCACCCATACCGGTAAATTGGAGAGAGTCAACAAAATAACTGGAAGCAACACCCACAAAAATCAAAGAGATAATTATGCCGGAAAAAGCGGCTATCGATTTTTTATTCAACCCGTAAGAGAGATAGAGCGTCGGGATTAAAATCAAGGCAGCACCGCTGATGCCGATGCCGACCGGATCGGCGCCCTGCAATATTTGTGGCACCATGAATACAAAAATGACCGTAAAACTGAAAAGCAATCCGATTAAAGAATAAACGCCCTTCCAGCCACTGGTGAGCAGAACTAAAATAATAAAGAAAACGAGCAATATAATTAATTCATTGCTTCTGGAAATGCTGGCTACGTTCCATTCAGTGTCACCGAACAGCGAATTTTGGACAAATATTTTATCTCCCCGGGCAACCGGTTTATAATCATTTAAGATATTTACTTCTTGCCTCTCCTCCCCCACAACTATTTCCACCAAAAGGTCTTGTTCTTTGACGATTTTATCCTTGGCCCCCATATCCAAAACGGTTTCTCTCTCCGCCAACACTTCTATAACCTTTCCGCTAATCACATCCGTTGCAGTTGGTTTGGAAAAGGCATAAATAAGCCCTGCAAGCGATAGCGCCAGAATAATTAGCACGACATATTTATTGGGTTTTTCCGAACCGTGATCGTGACTGTCCATATTATTTACTCCGTATTCCACTTAAATGAGCGTTCGGGAATTTCGCCAATATCTTTAATTCTGATTTCGACTGATTTTGGCATTGGCACTATAACACCCCATATCAATATTCCTTCCCTATGGTGACCGCCGGCTTCCGCACCTTCCCAGCGTAGTGGTTTATATTCTTTGCCTTGATCATCTAAGAGCACTACGATTTTAGTCATATCTTGATTCAATTCTACTGAATGGGTATTCATTATAATATTAAATTTCCATTCTTCGGATTGAGGAGAAATGTCGAGAGGAGTCACGGTAACTGTAATGGCCGCCTGCTCGTCAGTTTTTGATTCCCAATTTTGTTTCCCGCTTGTTTGCCCGTTTGCTTGGTTTAAAACCGAGGTTTTTTCTTCCACGGAACTACCTCGATAAAAAAGGAAAATCCCACCAGCAACCGCCACCAATAGGATAAAAGCACCTTTGATTTTCATGACTGTTTTTTTAGTTGAATAATTCTATTTAGCATATATCCGATGCCGAATAAGTTGAAGGCAAGACCAACCCAGAAGAACTCAATTTGATATTGCGCGGCAAAAGTCACGAGCCCAGTCACTCCGAGAATCGGTACTAAATTCACCAGATAATGGGCGCAACAGGAAATCATGGCTGCGGTGGAAGTGGTGCCGGAGACGCCGACTATTTTTCTCATTCCCTGCCCACCGTGTACTAATTTTTTAATATATTGATATAGCGTAATCTGAATACCGAAACCCACCGCCAAGCTCACGATAAAATACCAATAGCTCGCAAATTGACCTTGCGCAAAACTCCATCCCGACACCAAGGTAAGTATGGAAAAATAAACTCCAAGCAAGGTGGCGCTGGCTAACGCTCCGTAGAAAATTGACTTTTTTATGGTTTCATTCTGCATCCTTAATGGCAACAACCGCCATGTTTTTTATCTTTATGTTCATCATCATTATTGTGTTCTTCATGATTTTTGTGTTTCTTTGACATCATCCAGATATGAAGAACTACGCAAACACCAAGTAAGGTTAATAAGAGATAGTTCATATGTTTTCGAATTAAATTAACTAATCGACAATTCTTATAATTATGATCAAGGAACTTGACCTAGATTGGAGCTTTTTCGGGCGCTCTATCATTATTCGTTTCGATGAATTCTTTGATTGCCACCTCATCAATCGTATCGAGCTTGAGCAGATAACCCCAGGATGTTAACGCGACCGGAACATCCAGGTCCTTGCGCGCGAGCATTATTTTCTTTCCCGAAACAGTGTTGAAGGCCTCCTTGATTTTGTTTATTTCGTCTGGCCCCAAGTCCTCCCGATACCAGAGGACCGCTGCGCCATGCTCCATGCTATGGAGCACAAGCTCATCGGGAGTTGGCTTATCTTTTATTCCGGGACCGGCCACTCCTGCCCAATGCGGGCCGGAAGTCGGGGGATTTGAATTGTAGGCCGAATGAACTTTGCCCGGGGCAACGTGTTCACCGCCCATATCCGGCATTTTTTCTCCCAGCAAGGGTGTATCAAGTCGCTCGCGATTTTCCGCTCCGCTTTTGCTTGCCAACCATGTCCCGCCAATTATAATAACCAATGTTAGTAATACAACTCCCCCAATCACTTTATATTCTGTTGTCATAATATTTTTAATTTTACGTTAAATTTTTACGCCCCGCAACTTGTTTTTACTTCTGGAAACCAGAGCGCGTTGGCTTCGAGCGCGGCTTTATACATTTCTTTCTCGCTGGCGCCTTGAGATGCCATAAGCTCGAGGAGCCCCAGCATCGCCATGCCGTGATTACAGTCCGGGAAATAAGCGGAATTTTTACAGCAGGGTCGGAAAATATTCTTGGCGGTTTTTTCAACCAGTTTCTGCTCTGCCGCTGTCAACTCGACGAACGAGTGCATGCTGTAATGTTCCATTGCCCCGCCTTTCCCTAAGGTGTAACCACCGGTAGAGGCAAATCTGCCGGCATCGCCATATTTTGGGTCCATCATCGGGCCCTTTTCCAAAATTTCATTTTTATTGGCTAATCCGAAGGCCCAGAGCATGTGAAGTGCCATATCAGAATTTTCGGGAGTGATTGTGAAATTCTCGTTGCTATTACCATACATCATGGCTCTGCCAGATGCCGTCATTCCCCCGCGACCCAGGTGAAGACCTTCCATTTTATCTTTATCTACCACTCCCACTGCCATCATTTTCATTCCCATGTCACCCCAATCAAGGGCAAAAGCTACTTGTCGCTCAATCGGAGCAAGGCCGAAGAATGCAATTAGTAAAATGACAACCCCGCCCGACAGAATTTTTTTTATTTTGTTCATTTCATTTTTCATATTTTAATTCCCGTTTAGTTTTTGGATTTTGCCCCAGAGCATATCGTTGGCTATCGCCATATTCGGATCATCGAACACGAACCTGATGACTGCATCTTTATCCAGAAGAATGTATGTATGCCCCGGCAAGGTGCCTCGGTGCATTGACGACCTGGTGGTCAGTATACCAAGCCGTCGCGAGGCATTGGCGCCCGCATCAAACATAGTGGTGGCCTTGGCAAGCTCGGGCATTTTATCTATCGCTCTCTGCCAGTCCTTGGCGGAGTCGACTACGACGGATATGGCCTGCACTTGGTCGCTGTTATATCTCGCATCGCTGCCAAACGACGCCATTTGATTCCAGCAAGCCGGATAGCACATTAAGCCCTCGTTGAAAAATAAAACAGTGTTTTTCCCTTTGAAGTCGGGGGCAGTATATACTTCTCCGTCCTTGTCGGTCAACTGAATCTCCGGCAGTGGATTACCCAATAGTGAGTTGAACTGTCTATCGCTCTCCGGTACGTTTGGCTGGTTATGCATATTATCCACGTTGCTCGCATTACTGGGATTATCCGAATTTTGAGAGGAGATCGGCGATAAATCTTTTGGCGAACTCTTAAACAGGAAATATCCTAGAGCCAACACTGCAACGAAAACGAAAATAATCGAAACGATTGGTAATTTTTTATTGTTGTCCATATTTTTTTGCCTTGCCCGCCTTAATCTTGATGACGGCGGGTTTTGATTAATCTAATAAACACATACGATATCCCGGTAATGATTCCAATGAGCAGAAGTGCCCAGATATATTCCGGAATCAGAGTCACAAAGCCATTAATGGTGCCCAAGAATTTGGCACTCCACAAGTTCATTTCTAGTTGATAGCTGGAATGGGTAAATAGCTGATTGCTAAACGCCAAGTAGGTTATGTAAACGCCCATTAGAAGAAAGATCAACCCGGAAATCAATTCCGCAACGGTAATCTGCCAGCTAAAACCGCCAAGCTTCAGGGCAACAGTTTTATTGGTTCCGGCAAGTCGTTCGGTTAGATTTGCCTTGTCCAGAAATGCCGCAATAATAAAGAGCGGTAATGTCATACCCACGACATAAGCTAGGGTATACAACCCGCCCCAGATGATTGTTCCGCTGGCAACCGATAACAGCAGCACTCCGGCCAATACTGGAGCGCAACAAGTGGTGGCAATGGCCGAGAAAATGCCGAGAACGTAAATTGAGGAAGCCCGACCCTTCAAACCGCCACGCATCGGCATAGAGGCAGAAAACTTTTTACCCAAGAGCATGGTCAGACCCAGCACAACCAAGAAAATACCACCAACGGTAAATATTACATTGTGGTATTGGCTGAATAATTGCGCGAGATACGAAGCCCCCAGTCCGATCGGCAGAAAGACCGTCGCAATTCCAAGAAAAAAAATAAAAGTCATAAAGAAGATTTTATATTTCTCTCTGAAAATGCTCCCTAGATATGAGGGCAGCAGAACGGTGATACAGCATGGAGCGAAGAGCGCGGCCACTCCGGCCACGAAGGCCGCTATTAATGATGTTCCTACGAGTGCTTCCATATAATTTTTTGCATATAGTTATAATTTAAGTTGGTAAAAAAACAATAAACATCCCCGGTGAGGATATTAGAAACAGCACGAAAAAGCTTCTGGCTTAGTCCGTGCCGTTATTACAAGGAGGGGCTATTTTCAAAAAGAGAAAGCCAGCGGGTTGCCGCTTGAGTGCTAAGATATATTTTTTTATTATTATCTAAATAGTATTTATTGCGGTAAAAATATTTTTTAGGATTAAAGAAATTTTCCACGGACAGATACCAAATCACACCCAAAAACAAAATTAGGATGAAAAGCGAGACGTAAGTTGTGCTGGAAAACTGCTGCCAATTTTTTATGTGCCCCAGTGTGTTCTCGCAGATAGCGGTCCCGCTTTCCGCGTAAGGGCAATTAGGCATCGGTGTTTCAGAAAGATGACCCCATTGTAGCAAGCCAAACGCACCTATGCTTACATACACAAGCAAGACAAAACAAACAAAGAAAATTTTTGGAAAATGTAATTTCATTTTTTTTATTTATTGATTTGTTTGTACAGCCAGATGCCGAGCAGAATCAGGTCTATCGTCACTATTAAAGCGATAATATACCCAAATCCTCCTCCCATCATCCCGCCATAACCGTAGCCATATCCCATCATGGGTATTATTCTATCCTATCGTCGGCGACAAATCAAGATAGCAACACGCCGCCATCCACCACGATTTGGGAACCGGTCATGTAGCTTGCCATGTCGGAAGCCAGAAATAACGCTACTTTGCCGATGTCGTCGGGAGCCCCCATGCGCTTCATGGGAATTTTGGCCAAGAACTTCTCAAGTATGGCTTCCATCTCCTTCGTCGGCGGCTGACCGGCGCCTGTGCCCGGCGTGGCAATGCCTCCGGGAGCGATTGCGTTCACTTGAATGTTATATGGCGCAAGTTCCAGGGCGGTATTTTTAGTAAATCCCCAGAGACCGTGCTTGGAAGCGTCATAGACCGCGAGCCCAACCGAGGAAGGATGCAGAGCGTCAATGGAGGTAATGTTGATAATCTTGCCGCCTCGGCCCTGCCGGATCATGGCTTCGGCCACCAACTTAGTAAAGAGAAAAACGCTCTTGAGATTAACTGATAAAATCTTTTCGAAATCCGCCGGCTTCATTTGCATAACCGGAATAATGGGGTAAATGCCCGCATTGTTCACCAAAATGTCCACGAAGCCATACGTCTTTAGTGCAAAATCTACCGCATCCTGATCTGCTCTTTCATTAGCCACGTCGGTTCGGAGAAAGACCGCCCTTCTTCCCTGGCTGCACAGTTCTTCTACTGCCTTTTTGCCAATTTCTTCATTCAGATCGGCAATAATTACATTCGCACCCGCTTCCGCTAGGCGGTAAGCGATGCCGAAGCCGATGCCCATTGCGCCGCCGGTAACAATAGCGGTTTTACCGCTAAGATCGATGAGTTTCTGTAGAGGTTGTAATTTCATAATTTTTTTACTTTGAAACTATCATTAATGTTGTGTTACTGATTCTTGTTATCGATGTGAAAGATTTTGTGCAACCAGCACCAGCCCAAGAAGCTCTCCACTAGAGCAATCAGGGCTACAACAAAAATAATCGTGTTATAGGCGCTGTTCTCAAATTGCGGAGCAAGCGGGCTAAGCCACACAATACCTAAAATAAACCTAAATATTCTGTCCAATCTACCTAAGTTTTGATTTGTCATAAAATTTTTTGATTATTTTAATAATTTCGACCTTTTTAATTTTAAGCTATTTTGCATTATTGATAATATTTTGAATAATTTGGTCAATTTCTTTTGGTCTCTCTCCAAGCTCGGCTTGCGGAAAAAATTGTGACAGAATGACTGGACGCATGCCGGAAATAAATGTCTGCCCGTCTTTGGTATAGACGTTTATCTTGCAAGGTAGACAAAGCCCGATTTTAATATCAATATTTAGAAATTCGTTGGCAAATTTTGCGTTGCAAAATTCAATTATCATAAACGGTTCTCTTTTAAACCCTTTCTCGCTTAAAGTTTTTTGCACATCATGAATATACAAAACCCGCATGCCCGCCTTAGCGATTTCATCCTGCACGTTTTGAACTACTTCGTCAAAGGATTTTAGGGTAATTATCGTATAATCAAATTCCATATGTTTTTAATTAATTTTCTTCAATCGCAACGAATTTAAAACAACGCTTAAACTGCTCCCGGCCATGGCGACCGCGGCGAAAATCGGGTTCAGAAGAATGCCCCAGGACGGATACAGCACTCCGGCGGCCACGGGAATGAAGGCGATGTTGTAGAAAAACGCCCAGAAAAGATTTTGTTTTATTATTCTCATTGTCCGTCGGGAAATTTTTATCACTTCCAAAATAAGCATTAAATCCCCTCGCATCAAGGTAATATTGGCCGACTCCATAGCGATATCCGTGCCTTCCCCCATGGCGATGCCGATGTTGGCCTGGGTAAGCGCCGGGGCGTCGTTGATGCCGTCGCCGATCATGGCCACGATTTTTCCCTGCGCTTGAAGCTCGCGCACTTTTTCCGATTTTTTATCCGGCAATATTTCGCTCATAACATTTTCTATACCCACCTCCCGAGCAATGGCTTGGGCAGTGCGATTATTGTCTCCGGTAATCATCCACACGTCCAGATTATTTTGTTTAAGGGCTTTGATTGCCTGGACTGATTCTTTCTTTAATACATCGGCTACCGCCAGCGCGCCTTTAATTTTTTTATCGGTTATCAGAATCATTACGGTCTTGCCTTCGTT
>MFVU01000002.1 GCA_001787125.1 Candidatus Nomurabacteria bacterium RIFCSPLOWO2_12_FULL_44_11 | reverse complement strand
AATGGCAACAAGAAAATTATTCTGGAAGTCGAACAGCATTTAGGCGGGGGAGTTGTCCGAACGGTTGCCATGGATTCGACGGATGGCCTTGCCCGCGGTGTGGAAGTGACAGACACCGGCGCGCCTATCTCGGTGCCGGTGGGTAGTGTTACTCTCGGTCGTATTTTCAATGTTCTCGGTGAAGTGATCGACGATGGTAAGGAAGTCGTGGCCAAAAATAAATTACCTATCCACCGCAAAGCCCCTGAATACGTAAGGCAAGCGATCAAGGTAGAAATTCTCGAAACAGGCATCAAGGTCATCGATCTCATTTGCCCGGTGCTCAAGGGTGGAAAAGTGGGGCTCTTCGGCGGGGCCGGCGTAGGAAAAACCGTAGTCATTCAGGAACTCATTCACAACATCGCTTCTAAGCACGGCGGCTATTCTGTTTTTGCCGGGGTGGGTGAACGCACGCGCGAAGGAAATGACCTTTATCACGAAATGAAGGACTCTGGCGTCATTGATAAAGTAGCCATGGTTTTCGGACAGATGAATGAGCCGCCAGGCGCGCGCCTGCGCGTAGGACTCTCGGGCCTCACTATGGCGGAATATTTCCGCGATACGGAAGGCAAGGATGTCCTTTTATTCATCGACAACATTTTTCGTTTTACTCAAGCTGGCTCGGAGGTCTCCGCGCTTTTGGGCCGTATTCCTTCGGCGGTGGGTTATCAGCCGACACTCTCTACTGAAATGGGCATACTGCAAGAGCGTATTACTTCTACCGATAAAGGTTCCGTCACTTCCGTCCAAGCGGTGTATGTGCCGGCGGATGACCTGACTGACCCTGCGCCGGCTACGACCTTCGCGCACCTCGACTCTACCGTGGTCTTAAACCGCTCACTGACCGAAATCGGAATTTATCCGGCCGTGGACCCGCTTGATTCTTCCTCCACAATTCTTGACCCGAACATCGTCGGGGCAGAGCATTACAATGTTTCCCGTGAAGTTCAACGTGTGCTACAGCGCTACAAGGACTTACAAGATATTATTGCTATTCTTGGAATGGAAGAACTCTCGGAGGCGGACAAGGAGCTCGTGGCTCGCGCCCGAAAAATTCAAAAATTCCTTTCCCAGCCCAATTTCGTAGCCGAGCAATTTACCGGAGTAAAAGGTGTGTATGTACCGCTGAAGGATACAATCCGTTCATTCCGCGAGATCCTGGATGGCAAGCATGATGGCAAGTCGGAAGGGGATTTTTATATGAAAGGCGCTCTTTAAAAATTTGAAATAGCTTCTCTCGAAAAGCAATTTCAAAAATAAACATGAGCAAACAATTAAAATTAAAAATCGTAACCCCAGAGCGACTGGTCCTCGAGGAAATGGTGGACCAAGTGTCACTTCCGACCACCGAAGGGGAGATCACAATATTGTCGGATCATATTCCGTTAGTTGTCGGACTTAAATCCGGCGACGTGGTGGCAGTATCTGGCGGGGAGCAAATACCCATGGCCGTGGCCGGAGGATTTTTGGAAGTAAAAAAGAATGAAGAGGGAATTACTGAAGTTGCGGTCTTGGCTGACTTTGCGGAGCACGTTGCAGAGCTCACAGATCAAAAGATTGAAGAGGCCAAGAAAAAAGCGGAGGAGTTAAAAAAGAAAATGACGGATAAAAATGAGGTGGACTTCGAGCACTTTGAAGCCGAACTGGAGCGTTCCCTCACTCGGGTAAAAATTGCGGACAAGTGGCGCAAAAGGAAATATCGGAAATAAAAACTACATTAGACCACATTTTTATTTGACTTTCAATACTAAATGTGCTATAAATGCACAGTGTTTTGTTCGCTCGGGAGTTCTGCGTCCCGAGCCGTTTCGTTTTGCCGGTAGCAGAGCCGGCCTGTGAGGAACAAATGATATACCGTATAAACGCAGCACTCGAGCTACAGCAGGTGGCAGCCGCATACGAGGCGGTTGCTATGTTTCCGGCACGGCCCGGCCACGCCGTGAGCGTACTTGAGCTCGATGGCCAGTTCGCGCTCGCTGCCGTCTTCGTGGACGGCAGCACGGAGGAGGCGGGCGACGTTCTCCGCGCACTCCACTCCGCGGGGGTGGAACACGTCCTCGTGGAGGCGCTCGCAGCGCCGTTTCGGTTGATGGTCACCTCGACCATCGGCCAGCGGTTGAAGCGTGAACCCGTGGACCCGCTCGCGCGGGTTCACGAGGTGCTCGGCGTCGAGGAGCTCCTCGACGCCATCAACAATTGGTCAGGGGCAACCCGGGCCAAGGACGACGATTCAACGATCATGACGTCAGGTGGGCAGCCAACCGACGAGATTGCGCCGCCCGTGATTCAGAAGCAACTGCCTCTCGGGCAGGCCTAATCGGCAGGTGGCCGATCCCGTGCCAAGCGGGAAGCGAACTTGGCGCACAAGGGGGTCAACGGCCATCGCGTCGTTGACCCCCAACTTAATTGTTTATAATTTTTATGCTATATTATTTAAATAACGAAGAAAAAATGTCTAAACTCTATGTTGTAGCCACGCCAATAGGAAATCTGGGGGATGTTACGTTCCGCGCCATTGAGACGCTCAAGGGTGTGGATATGATTCTCTGCGAAGATACGCGGGAGACGAAGAAAATTTTAGATAAATACAATATTAGTAAACCCACTCTAAGTTATCACTCGCACAGCAAACTCTCGAAAATTGAAAAGATTTTTGATTTACTTAAAGAAGGGAAGAATCTGGCGCTGGTCTCCGACGCTGGCACGCCGGGCATTTCCGATCCCGGAATAATGCTTATCCAGAAGGTCAAGGCGAGGTTTATGGACAACGTAGAAATTATTCCGATCCCAGGGGCGTCTGCGGTAGTGGCGTCGCTCTCCGGCGCGGGGCTACCAGCTCATGAATTTATATTCTTGGGATTTCTCCCGCACAAAAAGGGCAGAGAGACATTATTTAAAGAAATGCAAGAAAGCAAACGAACTGTCGTCTTCTACGAGTCCCCGCATCGAATTTTAAAAACTTTGGAATCGCTTGTAAAGTTTGCGCCGATTAAAAAAGTATGTCTTGCTCGCGAGCTCACAAAGATTTACGAAGAATTCAAAACCGGCACAGCGGCTGAACTTTTAGAATATCTGAATAAAAATCCCGAGAAGCAACGCGGGGAATTCACCGTTATTGTTTCCTAAGCCACTCGGGCCGGCTGTCAAAAAATAAGGCGAGGGTTCCGGAAAGGATAGCTATGTCCCTCACGGTTACATCATTAATGCCACTGACTCCCAAGACAGTGAGCAAATGAAGAGCTGCCACCAAAGCGCCCAGCCAAACATATTTATCAAACAAGAAGAGAGTGCCAATCACGATATCTAGTGCGGCGGTTCCCAGCATCATTTCTTTGATCGATAGGGGTAGTAATTTAAGAACCCAGGGGTTAATAAATCCTCCCCAGGCCTCCGGCGCTTTGATGATTAAAATACCGATCCATAAAAAAGTTACCGCCAGCCCAACCCTTAAAATATGAAACGAAGTTTTACTCATAAAATTAAACTAACTTACTTAATAATAAAATAAGTGCCATGAACCAAATAGTGCTCGCTGACATTAAGCACCAAAAACACCAAGCGCGAAGGACACGCCATTGCAAATAAGTGAAAAATAAGGAAACGACGGACGCTACCGTGATCATGATGGTCAGGGCATTTTTCAAAAAATTAAGCGGGCCGACGCCAATTACCAAAAGGGCGGCGAGGATGGCGATAACAACGTAGGCGAGGAGGCCCAGTACGTCATTGGGAACTAAAAAAATTTTTCTGTATTTACTGGAGAGGACGACAGTGCAGTCCTCTCCGATGAAGCAGAGTGGCTCCTCAGCCGCGGTCCGCTTTCGTATCAGATACATCGTTTCGCTGATACCAATAGCGGCAAGGGTAAAAAGTAAAGCAAGGGCAGTCATATAAAGATTATAGCAAATTATGTTTCAGGCAGGTTATGATGGACCATTCAAAGTCGCCCTTTTCAGCCAAATATTTTATTTTATCCAAGGCCCAGATGGCGTCGTCTAGATTTTCTCCACACGCCTGATAGAGCTTTTTCGCTTCCGAGGCGAGCTTGGGGTAACTTCTTTCTTTCTTTTTATAAAAACGTTTTGGTTTGTTGTCCCAGCCGCGGATTTCATAATACACATTCACGATTTCGTGCACCGGATTAACTGCCGGTTTATGTTTTCTGAGATTTTCCAGATACCCCTTAAACGGATTTTCGAGGCCATCTTTCATCCTTTGATTCTAACATAAATGTGATATATTACCTTAATGAGCATTTTTTCTAGGAAATTAGGCATAGACCTGGGGACAGCCAATACTCTGGTTTTTTTGCCAGGTAAAGGGATAGTTCTAAACGAGCCCTCGGTGGTAGCTGTATCAGAGCAGGACAACAAGATTTTAGCAATCGGTTTTGAAGCAAAGGACATGATCGGCAAGACCCCGGAGAGCATCATCACCTACTGCCCAATGAAGGACGGAGTTATTGCCGACTATCGTGTTACCGAAGCGATGTTGCGCTATTTCATTGGCAAGGCTATGGGAAAATTTAATTTATTCAAGCCCGATGTCATGGTCTCCGTTCCTGCAGGAGTTACTTCTACGGAACGCCGAGCAGTGGTGGAGGCAGCGATACGAGCGGGAGCTAAAAATGCATATGTAGTGAAGGAACCGATTTTGGCCGCGATAGGCGCGGGTATTCCCATTTATGAATCGAGGGGCTACATGGTAGTGGATATCGGCGGAGGTACAACCGACGTGGCGGTGATATCTCTCGGTGGCATTGTCGCCTCCACTTCCGTTAAATTCGCTGGAAATAAAATTGATCAGGCGATAGCGGACTACATTAAAAAAACCTTCAATTTAGCGATCGGTGACCGTACTGCAGAGGAAGTAAAAATTAAAATTGGCGCCGCCGTGCCTCTGGAAGAAGAACTCCGGGTTACTATCAAAGGCAGAGATTTTATCCAAGGATTACCGCGTTCAGCGCAAGTTGGAACCAATGAAATAGTCAAAGCCATCGATAGCGAATTGCGGCATATTATCAAGGCCGTTAAAGACGTTCTGCAAGAAACGCCGCCGGAATTGGCTTCCGATATTATGGATTATGGAATTATCATGACTGGGGGTTCATCACTTTTACGAAATTTTCCTGACTTAGTTTACCGCAAAACCGGCGTCAAAGCAGTTTTGGCGGACGATCCTCTTTTTTGCGTAGCGAAGGGCACGGGTATCGCTCTCGAACATTTGGATGTTTATAAAAAAACTGTCCTTAGCAAGAAATGATTTCAAAATATTTCGATAAAAATAATCTGCATCACGCGTATCTGATAGAGGGCGCACGGGAAGAGGTGGTGCCAGAAATATTGGAAGTAGTAGGAGAGTTGGGAGTAAAAACTTTAGGCAATCCGGACTTCGTGCAAATTACACTGGACTCATTTAAGATTGAAGATGCTAGGAATTTAAAAGCTTTCAGTCAGGAGAAGGCGAATACAACGAGCAGGAAAATATTTTTAATTTCTGCTAATAATTTTCTTTTGGAGGCACAGAACACACTGCTCAAGATGTTTGAAGAGCCGATAGAGAACACCCATTTTTTCCTGATTGTGCCGAACGCTAGCGCTCTCCTTAAAATCTTCGCTTCCAGATTTTATATCATTAAAACCAAAGAGGGAGTCGAACTCACGCAGGCCGAAGAGTTTGTCCGAATGTCCTTAAGTAAGAGGATTGATTTCATTAAAGAATTATTAGTTGACGATGAGGAAGAAAATCCTATACTTGATTCAACAAGATCCAGAGCTTTAAAATTCCTGAATGAAGTTGAATATGTTTTGCATAAAGAAGAAATATCAAGGGCTACCCTCCATACTTTCAAGCAAATTTTTAAAGTTCGGGAATTTCTCCGTATGCCCGGGAGTTCCACAAAGAGCTTGATGGAATCAGTGGCTCTAGTTATCACTGTGCTATAATTAAAACATGCAGTATAATTTTTCAGTTTTAAGGACGGAACTTAAAAAAATTGAAGAATTCTTGGGTAAGGAATACCGCGAGCTAAATGTGGGCCGGGCGTCGCCTTCGGTTCTAGACAGCGTTGTGGTGGAGTCCTATGGTGTACGAGTACCATTAAAGAATGTTGCATCAATTTCCATTGAGGATCCGAAGACCCTGCGTATTGCTCCTTGGGATAAAAATCAGGTAAAAGATATTGAGCGGGCGATTGTGGCGGCTAATTTAGGTCTCTCGGTGGCTATGGATGACGCTGGTATCCGAGTTATCTTTCCCCAGCTTACTACCGAAACGCGCGAAAAATTAGTTAAAACTTTAAAACAAAAGTTAGAAGATGCACGCATTGCGGTACGCCATGAGCGCGAGCGTGCCTGGGAAGATATTCAAGCACAGCAAAAAGTTGGCAAAATGACCGAGGACGAAAAATTTCGTGGCAAAGATGAACTGCAAAAGATCATTGACGAGGCCAATAAGCAACTGGAGACAACCTTTACTAAAAAAGAAAAGGAGGTAATGGGATAGGATTAAGTTAATAATTAGTAATTAAGAATTAAAAATTGAGCATCATTATATTTCTGGTTATACTGCTAGTGCTGGTCCTGGTCCACGAATGGGGACATTTTTTTTCTGCGAGACGGTTTGGTATCCGAGTAGATGAATTTGGTTTTGGGTTTCCGCCTCGGCTCTTCAGTTTTCGAAAAGGAGCAACTGAATACAGTTTCAATCTTTTTCCAGTTGGCGGGTTCGTTAAAATTTTCGGCGAAAACCCTGATGACGAGAACTTAAACGGGCCGGATCACGAACTTTCTTTCGTGAGCAAGCCGAGATGGAAACAGGCCATTGTTTTGTTCGCTGGAGTGTTTATGAATTTTATTTTAGCTTGGTTTTTATTTTCTTTCGGCTTAATGTCCGGGCTTCCCACCTCCCTCGGTAACGAACTGCCAGGTTACGAACTGCAAGATGTTAATTTAGTGATCATGGCAGTTTCTCCTAGCTCTCCCGCAGGAGAAGCCGGTCTCAAACCGGGCGATGTGATAGTTTCCGTC
Organism: Candidatus Nomurabacteria bacterium RIFCSPLOWO2_12_FULL_44_11; assembly: GCA_001787125.1. Taxonomy (GTDB): domain Bacteria; phylum Patescibacteriota; class Minisyncoccia; order Phycocordibacterales; family UBA9973; genus UBA9973. The sequence continues at coordinate 37,267 of MFVU01000002.1, read as the reverse complement.
TCGAGTTTGTCGGTCGATATTGGAGAAAGCGGTGATTATCTTGAAGATATCAATCCGGAAAAACTAAAGGCCTTCATTGGTGCCCATCCAAGTGATGAAATTGAAATCGGTTTCACTCGAGGCAAAAAACAAGATATCCAATTTGTAACAATGGTTCCGAAAGAGAGCGTAGTCGATGGCAGGCCGGCGATAGGAATTTCCATGGATCAAATAGGGACCGCAAAATTGCCTGTTTTTAGGGCATTTTGGGAGGGAATGAGGCTAACCCTGGCAGTTACCCGAGATACGGCTATAGGCCTTTATACGCTTATTGTGGAAGGCCTGAAAGGGCAAGGGAGCTTAGCGGGCGTGACCGGGCCTGTGGGCATAGTGAGCATTGTCGGGGATGCCTATGAATTTGGTTTTGCCTATGTGTTTTCATTTGCCGCGCTTATTTCAATTAATTTGGGCATAATTAATCTGATTCCTTTTCCGGCGCTCGACGGCGGGCGGCTGTTCTTTCTTTTAATTGAGAAAATCAAAGGTAGCGCCATGAATCCAAAAATTGCCAACACGGCTAACACTATCGGCTTTGTCTGTTTAATTCTCCTGCTGGTTTTGGTTACTTATCACGACATCGTTAGATTAATCTAAGGGGTAAGGTTCTAGGGACTAGGTACTGGGGTCTAGAAAAAAAATGGGACACAAATCTGAAAACCGAGTATGTCAGAACTGTAAGGAGAAATTTAATATAGAGCCGGATGATTTTGGCTTCTATGAAAAAATAAAAGTCCCACCGCCGACTTGGTGTCCTGAATGTCGGAGAATGCGCCGTTTTGCGCAAACAAATGAAGTTGTCCTCTATAAACGTAGGTGTGACCTAACCGGAAAGGATATCTTTAGTATGTATCCATCCGACGCTCCGTTTCCAGTGTATGAGACAGAGGTTTGGTATTCTGACCGGTGGAACCCCTATGATTACGGGATGGATTTCGACGAGAGTCGACCATTTCTGGAACAAATGTTTGAACTCCAAGGTAAGGTGCCTAGAATGTCTCTGGTTCAGCAGGGAACAACTGTCAATAGTCCCTACGCGCACAGAGTTTCTTATCCAAAAAATTCCTACATGACCTTTCGCGCTTCCTATCCCGAGGATTGTTTATACATCTATAACGGCAAGTTTACTAAAGATTGCGTTGATTCATCTTGGATCTTTGATTCGGAACTCTGTTATGAATGTGTGAATGTAGAAAAATGTTACAATCTAAAATTTAGTCAAGAAAGCAAAGATTGTCGGGATTCATTTTTTTTATACTCTTGCAGAAATTGTTCAAACTGTACTTTTTGTGTAAATTTGGTTAACGGCGAATATTGCATCAGGAATCAAAAATATTCCAAAGAAGAATATTTTAAAAAATTAAAAGAATTCAAGCTGAATGCTTATTTAGGAATTACTAATGCAAAAAAAGAATTTGATAAATTGCGAAAGCAATTTCCGGTTAAAGCTATCGCCTCTATTAAGTCGGAAAAGGTGTCCGGCAACTGGTTTTCTAATTGCAAAAATGTAACCAAATCTTTTGACTGTGTGAATATAAAAGATGGCAAGTATTTGTTCATGGTTTTTGGCGCCGAGGATTGTATGGATTACTACGAGTGGGGAAACAAAGCGGAAAGTATATACGAAGCCGTAAATTCCGGACTAAATATTGCAAGATTATATTTCTGTAATCAATGCTGGATGGGAGCTACGGATTTGTATTATTGCAATACGTGTCCGGGTGCCCGAAATTGTTTCGGGTGTGTCGGATTAAAGAAGGGAGAGTATTCCATACTAAATAAAAAGTATTCTAAGGAAGAGTATTTAGTTTTGAAAGAAAAAATTATCAAACAGATGAAAGAGGTGCCATTTGTAGACAAGCGGGGGATCAAATATTACTTTGGTGAATTTTTTCCAGAAATGTTTTCCGACTTTGCCTATAATGAGACAATTGCCAATTACCACTTTCCATTATCTCGCGAGGAAGCCCTATCCCGCGGCTATGAGTGGAGAAATAACGAAAGAAAAAATTATGAGATAACTCTTAAACCCGAAGATTTACCGGAAACTATTACGGAAGTCGATGACACTATCTTAAACGAGGTTATCGAATGCGCGGAGAAAGATAACCCAGATTCTGTTGGTGCATTTCGAATTGCACAAAATGAACTTAATTTTTATAGGAAAATGGATTTGCCCCTCCCAAGAGCTTGCTTCAATATTCGTCATTTTCGGCGCATGGATAAGCGTCCCAAACTTGCTCTTAAGAAAAGATATTGTAAAAAATGTGGCATCGAAGTGGAAACCGTTTACACCGAAGAATACGCACCTATTATTTACTGTGAAAAATGCTACCAAAATGAGGTTTACTAAATTAATTCATGAAATTCGGGCGGTGAAAAGCAAGAAGGAACTCGCGAATATTGTGCGAGCGCAAAGAATAAGCGAGGAAGTTTTAAAGTTTGTAAAGTTGAAAGTTTTAAAGTTGGGGATTACAGAAATACAGGTAGCAAACCTGATTAAAAATAAATTCATAAAACTTGGCGCGCCAATACTATCCTTCGAACCAATTGTCGCTTTTGGAAAAAATACTGCCGACATTCACCACTTCGTGCCAACAAAAACAAAGTTAAAGAAAGGGGACATAATCATGCTTGATTTTGGATGCACGGTAAATCACTATTGCTCCGACATGACTCGCACATATTTTTGGGGTGAACCTTCTGCCAGGCAGAAAAAAGTTTATCTTGCAGTACTTAAAGCACAAGAAATTGCCTTGCGGAAGATTATGTCGGGAGAACGCCGTGCAAAAGTGATAGACAACAGCGCAAGAAGTTTCTTGGCAAAAAAGTTCAAAAATAATTTCAAACACGGTCTAGGCCACGGCGTGGGCACAGTAATTCATGAGTGGCCAAATTTTCGGCCCAAAAGTAAGGATATAATCCCTGCGGGGTGCGTTATGACCATAGAGCCCGGGTTCTATTTCAAGGGCTGGGGAGGAGTACGTATAGAGGATATGGTTCTAATTACCCAAAAAAGTGGTAAAAACTTAACTAGCTTTGCAAAAAATCTAAAAAGTGCTATACTATAAGGCGTGAAGGGAAAACAATTTTTGCAAAAAACAAGTGAAAACAGCAAGATTAAAGTTGCTATACTTTGTGGCGGTCCGTCGCTCGAGCGCGGCATCTCGCTCAATTCAGCCAGAAGCGTGATGGATCACTTGGGAAGTTTAGGTGTTGAAATTGTTCCAATTTATTTCGACGAACATAAAAAACCCTTTAAAATCTCCCGTGGCCAGCTCTACTCCAACACCCCCAGTGATTTTGACTTTAAATTAGCCCGGAGCGCTCATGGGCTTAGCCAATCGGGTTTGGTTCGAATATTAAAGAACGTTTCAATTGTTTTTCCATGTATTCATGGGACTTTTGGCGAGGATGGCGAACTGCAACGATTTTTGGAGAAAAAGGATGTTCCTTTTATCGGTTCGGATTCCAAGTCCTGCAAAATGGCCTTTGATAAATTTCGTGCCAATGAATATATACGCTCGCTCGGGTTTTTTGCTCCAAAATCCGTTGTTCTTAAAATAACTGACCCAAAAAGGACTATTGTGAGTAAAGTAAATAAATTCTGGAGAGAAGAAAAAATTAAAAGAGGCATAATCAAACCCGCCTCCGGCGGCTCGAGCATCGGTGTTTTCTCGGTGGAAAACACTAAAGCCGCTATCCAAAGTATTGAGACCCTATTTAGCAAAAGAATGGACACCCGGATAGTTTTGGAGCGCTTTGCCGAGGGTAAAGAATTTACGGTAATAATTTTACAAAATAGGTTTAATATGCCGGTGGCTATTTTACCGACGGAGATCGAAGTAGATTATAAGAAAAATCAGTTTTTTGACTTTCGAAAAAAATATCTGCCAACAAGGCATGTGGCCTATCACTGTCCGCCGCGTTTCAGCAATGAAATAATTGAGCGGATTCAAATTGAATCCGAACAACTTTTCTCTATTCTTGGTATGCGTGATTTTGCTCGCTTTGACGGTTTTCTCATGCCTGATGGCAATATTTGGTTTTCGGATTTTAACCCTATTTCCGGCATGGAGCAAAACAGTTTCCTTTTTCAACAGGCATCTAGAATAGGATTTTCACATCAGGATTTGCTTCGATTTATTGTAAATAACGCGTTGTTACGTCGTGGTTTTGATTTACGAGTCGCAAATCCGTTGTTTACCGCAAAAAGAAAACCCCTGGCGGTGCTCTTTGGCGGAGATACGGCGGAAAAACAGACATCGCTCATGAGTGGAACAAACGCTTGGCTCAAGCTTCGCGGTTCTCAAATTTACAAACCATTCCCGTTCCTTTTAGGCAAAGGTAAGGAGGTATGGGAACTACCGTATTCCTATATTCTCAATCACACTGTCGAAGAAATAATCACAAACGCGAAGCATGCCGAGAGCGATTCAGATCGCCTTAACTTTCTTGTGGAGAAAGTTAAATTGCGCCTGGCGCTCGAGAGAGGCGATGCAACTCTTAAATTCTTTCTGCCCAGAAAAGCGACCCTGGACTATTTAGCTAAAAAATTCCCTTTCATTTTTTTGGGGCTTCATGGTGGTATTGGAGAGGACGGCACTATCCAGAAAATTTTGTTCTCAAAAAATGTAAAATATAACGGTTCCGACAGCAGAGCATCTGGGCTTTGTATAGATAAATGGGAAACAAATGAAACTATTAAAAATGCCCATATTTCCGGAGTAAGTATCGCTCCGCATATATTGCTTAGGAATAGTGATTTAGAAAGAAACCTAGATTCTTATTGGAAGGAGCTTTTAGGCAAGCTAAAAACTAAAACCGTAATTGCCAAGCCCCGCGGCGACGGCTGTTCGGCTGGAGTGGTGCGTTTATGGAATAAAAAAGATCTCAGTAAATATATTTCTCTGATCAAAAATGGAATCCTAGTAGCCCCTGCGGGGACTTTTACTCGTCAGTTCAATACTATCCATATGCCCGAAAAACTGATGGATATCGTATTCGAATCATTTATCGAAACTGACAAGTTAAGAGTGGTTCGGGGTCAAATTTCGTATGCACGAAAAAGCGGTTATCTTGAGCTGACCGTCGGGGTGTTTGAAAAGGAAAGAAGGATGAGAGCAATGCCACCTTCAATTACTATTGCCGAGCAGTCCATACTTTCTGTAGAGGAAAAATTTCAAGGCGGTACCGGCGTCAATATCACTCCGCCGCCGAAAGAAATAATTTCAGTCAAGAATTTAGAAAAAGCAATGAAGTCAGTCGAGCGCGTGGCGGAAACGCTTCATATACGCGGCTATGCCAGGATCGATGCGTTCGCGCAGGTAGAGACAGGCAACATTATCGTAATTGAGGTCAACACTCTCCCGGGGCTCACACCCTCTACGGTCATTTTTCACCAGGCCTTGGCGCTCCATCCGCCCATCCACCCGCTTCAATTTTTAGAGGGTATCATCAAAAATAGCGGTTACTAATATTTGCTTTTGACCATTATTTATACTAAGATCTAACCATGTCCCAAGATAGATTAATAAAGCTCGCCTGTGGCAATTGCAAGCGGATAAATTACTGGTCCAGCAAGAACAAGAAACTGGTTACCAAGAAGATCGAGCTCAATAAGTATTGTAAGTGGTGCAAGAAGAAGACCAAGCACAAAGAGTCCAAAAAGTAGCTGATTTCTTTTATTTCTTTTGTTTTCTTGGTATGATTCACATACAGCAAAATGTTTTGCTGTATGTTCCTTTAATGAGAGGCGCATTAATTTTTAATTTTACGCCTCTATAATTCCGTCCGCTCGCCGTAAGGCGTCGGACGGAATGTGGGCGATTAGTTAAGTGGTATAACAGCGGTCTCCAAAACCGCGGTCGGGAGTCCGATTCTCTCATCGCCCGCAGATGAAAAAACTAATTAAAAATTTTATTGATTTTCATAAAAAAGCCGAGAAACTTAAAATTACGACTCGACATTCATGGTTGACTAATTCTTCTCGTCAGGAAAGCACCGCTGAGCATACCTGGATGCTCTGCCTTCTGGCTATCATTGTGTCGGATAAACTTACAAAAAAAGCGGTAATGCAACACAATCTAGCCGATATAAAAACCTGGGAACAAGGGGACTTTGACCATCATCCATATTACCAAAATGAATTTTTTAATTTTGACATATTTATGAGAACTTTTAAAGACATCGTTGATGTCCAGTCAATGAAAAAAATCATAGCTGGCAAAGCCGAACATCGCATACACAAAAAATACCTGGCTCGATATCGAGGCGGCAAATAATATGGATCAATTATTCGACATTCCATACCTCCTCACTACCTTTGGGTACACCGGCATTTTTGTAATTGTTTTCTTGGAATCAGGAATATTTTTTCCTCTCCCGGGAGATAGTTTGCTTTTTACGGCGGGAATTTTTGCTGCCGCCCAATATTTAAATATCTTTATACTTCTGCCTCTCATTTGGCTCTCGACCTTTTTAGGGGGGCTCTCGGGCTATTGGGTAGGAAGCAACTTATTAAAACTACGCAAATATACTTTTTTTCAAAAATTCTTTAAACAAGAACACATTGACAAAGCAAGTGAATTTTTTTTGAAATACGGAAATGTAGCGATTACTTTTTGCCGTTTCGTGCCGGTGGTGCGAACATTCGTACCGGTCGTAGCCGGTATCGTAAAGGTGGACTATAAAGTTTTTATGAAATACAGCGCTATCGGCTCGTTTCTGTGGTCCTTTGTAATGACCTCACTTGGATATTTCCTAGGCCAGATATTTCCTCAAATACAGAAATCATTGTGGGTGATTGTAATCCTGGTAGTTATCGTTTCCCTTTTGCCGTTTCTTGTTGAGTATGTCAGAAGGAGGAGAGCGAATTAAAGTTTACCCTAATATATTTTTCTATTTTTTGGTATTCCCTGGGGTGAAACCATTGTATTTCCTGGTCACGCTTAAACCATGTCATTTGACGTTTAGCATATTGGTAAATTTCTGTGTTTAATTTTTCGATTAGTTCTGCCTTTGTTATATTCTTATGCCTGTATAGGGAAATATGTTTATATTCAAGGCCTAGCTCCTTCATGCGCACATTCGAAAGGCCTCTGCCTTCTTTAAGCATTCCTTTTTTAATTCGCCCCAACAGTCTTTCGTTTATTTTCTCTCGAAGTTTTTTCTCTGGCAAATACAAACCAATTTTTATAAATTTATAATCTGACTTATTTTCTTGAATTTTTGGGACCTTGCCTAGTGCACTAGCTATTTCAATCGCTCTTATTATTCGTACTTTATTTTTAGGATCAATATTTTTAGCTCTGTTTTTATCTAATTTTTTAAGAATTTTAAAAAGTACTGATACATGTTTTTTGCCTAGAATTTTACGCAATTTTTTATTCGGCGGGACTTCAGGCAAAATAAAACCTTTGGTTATAGCATCAATATAAAATCCCGTGCCTCCACAGATAATTGGTACTTTACCCCGGGACAAGATTTCTTTGATTTTTTCATCAGCCAGCTTTTTATATTCAGCAGCATTAAATTGCTTCCTCGGGTCTGCAATATCGAGCAAGTGGTGAGGAATGCCTCGCATCTCTTTTTTTGTAATTTTACCAGTTCCAATATTAAGGCCTTTATACACTTGCCTAGAATCAGCGGAAATTATTTCACCGTTTACTTTTTTTGCAAGCTTAACCGCTAGGTCACTTTTACCTGTGGCGGTTTGCCCTAGGATAACTAATACTCGTGGTTTCATTAAATAATTTTTATATCAGCGCCAATAGAATTAAGGCGCTTTACGATATCCTCATAACCGCGGTTTATCATGTAGATGTTGCGGAGAATTGAGGTACCGCTTGCTCCCAACATGGCGATAAGAATAACCATAGAGGGACGGAGGGCCGGTGGGCAAACTACCTGGGCGGATTTAAGTTTCGTGCCACCCTCAATATACAGTCGGTGCGGATCGGCCAGTGTTATATTGGCGCCCATGCGGTTGAGCTCGGTGAGATAAATTGCTCTATTCTCATAAGTCCAATCGTGAATTAGCGTTTGACCTTTGGCCTTAATTGCAGGGATAACGAAGTATGGCAAATTGTCCATATTTATTCCCGGATATGGATTAGCGTGGATCTTATCATCTAGCGCTTTAAACTTGGAAGGGAAAATAGTAATATCAATTAGAACGGTTCGCTTGTTATCTGCTTTATATTCTTTTGAAACCCTGAACTGAAGCCCCATTTTTTTAAGTTTATATAATTCCAAATCAAGAAAATCTATCGGGCAGCGAGTTACCGTTAAGGTAGAGTCAGTAGCTATCGCAGCCGCGATGAAAGTCATGGATTCTATCGGGTCTTCGCTATTATAGTATTCGATTTTTTTATTTATATTTTTTATCCCGTGGACGATGAGTGTTGAAGTTCCTATTCCCCCAATGTTTACACCACACTTTTCGAGGAAAAAACATATTTCTTGAACTTGATAATTGGAACTCGTGAACTTCACGGTTGTTTTACCCGGGATTAAAGCTGCAGCAGTGAGCACATTCTCGATAGGCGTGTCTCCAGCTTCATACATTATTATATTTGCTGGAGTGAATTTTTTAGATTTAATTTCATATCTATCATCAGTTACGGCAACTTTGATTCCGAGCTCTTCCAAGGCATACCGATGAGCGGCGATAGTGCGTTTGCCCAAATGGCATCCTTCAGCATGTGGAATATAAAAGGATGGGAGATAGTGCGTCAAGGGGCCGATAAACATAAGTATTGAACGTGTTTTTTCCGCCGACTCGCGATTAAGTTTCTTGACATTAAATTCTTTCGGAGGGTGGATTTTTACTGAATTATTGCCAACCCAGGAAACCTTTACCCCTAAACTTTCCATGATCTCAATAATTCTATAAACTTCCTCAATCCTGGCGATGCCATGAAGTATTGTTGTGCCTCGATTAAGGAGCGATGCACACAACAGGCCGACAGAGCCGTTCTTTGAGTAGCCCGTTCGAATAGTGCCGGAGAGTTTTTTTCCGCCAACTATCTCAAAATCTATCGATTTTTTTTCTAATATTTTGTTTTTCACAATTATTCTCTTGGTGCCGGAGGAGAGAATCGAACTCTCATGAGTTGCCTCGCACGATTTTGAGTCGTGTGCGTCTACCAATTCCGCCACTCCGGCAAAAACAAACTGCTTTGTTTTTACCCCAATCCTTTTTGGGAATCGTCGATGCGAGCATGGCGAGCAGACGATCGGGGCAATCCACATACTTTACTAAAATTTTGTGTTAAAATCAATCCATGTCAAACCTGTACTCCAACTCAATCTTCTGGATTGATACCGATAAAATTAAACCGAACCCGCTTCAGCCGAGGCGTGATTTCGACGAAGCACGATTGCAGGACCTCGCGGTGTCTATAAAACAATACGGAGTGCTTCAGCCCCTTACGGTTTCCCGAGTTGAGGTTGAAAAGGAAGAAGGTGGCTTGGTGACCGAATACGAGCTCATAGCCGGTGAGCGCCGATTGCGTGCTGCCAAAATTGCCGGCGTTGCCCAAGTCCCGGTAATTATTCGTGTTGGCGACACATCAATGATGAAACTTGAGCTTGCTATTATTGAAAACCTGCAACGAGAGGACCTAAATGTGGTGGATCGCGCGCGCGCCTTTTTCCGGCTGGTGAATGAATTTAAGTTTACCCACAACGAAGTTGCGAAAAAAATGGGGCGCAGTCGGGAATATGTTTCCAATACTTTGAGAATTCTTACTTTGCCGGAAGAAATTCTAACCGGTCTCTCGGAAGGTAAAATTACGGAAGGCCACACCAGGCCAATACTTATGCTTGTCGACCATCCGGAAGAACAACTGGTGCTGTTTAAGGAAATTGTTTACAAGAAAATTACGGTGCGGGAAGCGGAAAGATTGGCCCGGAAGATCGCATATGAGCGCGTGCGCAAGAAAGAATTTATGCCCGATCCGGAAATCACGGAACTAGAAGAGGCCTTTCAGGAAAAGTTAGGCACTCGAGTGCATATCGAGCGCAAAGAATCAGGAGGGCAGATTAAAATTGATTATTTTTCTACGGATGATCTTCGAACAATCCTGGATTTAATCAAAAAAGAAATGGGGGACAAGAATCCGGAGGAATTGTTGGAAAAACATATCGCAAAGCAGAAACAAAAGGCATTGCCAGATGAAATGTCGCTTGATGACAGGACTAAAGACGAAATTAAAGACGACGACGCCAAACTTTATGACATCTCCAAATTCAGTATCTAGAGAAACTGTTCATTTCTGGCCGAAGGATTTTAATCTCGACAATAAACTATTTTTTTCGAGATAGGATTTTATATTCTTGCGCGCCACATTGGTTTTGGTGTATTCCAACCATTTAGACGATGGCCGTGAGTCCTTTTTTGTGATTATCTCGACAATGTCGCCATTTTTAAGTTTCGTGAAAATCTGGGACATCTTGCCGTTAATTTTCGACCCGAACATATGATCGCCGATATCCGAATGGATTGAATAAGCAAAATCCACCGGACTGGAATCCTCCGGTAGGTCAATAACGTCGCCTTTTGGAGTAAAAATAAAAATACGATCATTGAAAAAATCCATCTTTAGGTGTTCAATGAACGTCTTCGGCTCATTAGGCATATATTTGAGCTCCTTTAGCTCTTCTATCCATTTGAACTTTGATTTATCGTCTCGATTCTTCTTATTTTGTTCTTTATAGGCGAAGTGTGCAGCAATGCCGTAGGCCGCCTCGGCATGCATTTCTTTTGTCTTAATCTGAATTTCGGCCACCCCGCCGAGTCCGGTAAAAACAGTAGTGTGGAGCGAGCGGTAACCATTTGGCTTCGGGATAGCGATATAATCCTTAATTCGGCCGGGAAGCGGATTCCAAATGGAATGCACGAGACCTAAAATTTTATAACAGTCCTCCACGGTATCGACAATAATGCGCAAGGCGACAATGTCATATATCTTTTCTATATCCATATTATATTTCAAGAGTTTTCGGTAGAGGCTGTATTTATGCTTCATACGGTAGTCGATTTCATCGAATTTGATTCGATTTTTTTTAAGTTCTTTTTCTAATACTTCCCGGACCTCCATCAAACATTTCTGATCCCCGTCTTTTCTTTGCGCGATTATTTCTTCTATTTTTTTATGTTCCTCCGGATAAGAAAACGGAAAAGCGGCATCTTCAATTTCGCCTTTCAATTTTCCCATACCGAGCCGATTGGCGAGCGGCGCATAAACCTCTATGGATTCTACGGCAATCCGCTTTTGCTTGTCTTCGCGGATGAACTGGAGTGTTCGCAAATTATGCAATCGGTCGGCAAATTTTATGATAACCACGCGCAGATCGTTGGCCATTGCCACAAAAAATTTACGTAAACTTTCCACATGTCGTTCGTGCCCTCGATATTTTAGGGTTCCAAGTTTCGTAACACCTTTAATTAAAAATAGAATATCATCACCAAATTCCTTTTTTATTTGCTCCTCCGTTGTCTGGGTGTCCTCCAATAGGTCATGGAGAAGTCCGGCCGCAATCGTTTGCGTATCCATCCCGAGGCCAGCTAAAATTTTAGCAGTTTCATATACATGGGTAAAATAAAGATCACCCGAGAGGCGTTTTTGCCCTTCATGCGCTCGCTCCGCAAAATCATAGGCCCTATGTAAAAGTTCCTCCTCCTTCTTGGCTACCTTTCCACCCATCAATTGAGCCAATGCTTTTATGTCATTTGCATTCGGCATAAGTGGATTATACTACCTATTTTGTTGTTGACAAACTAACTCTCAATTTTCTTAATTTTGTCCGGACGGAAGTTGAGGCAATCTTTTTTACTGCAACGTTCAGGAATAGTTTTAGTCCCATCCATCATTAAAGAGCCGCATTCTTTGCAGATATTTCCGGTTGGCTTGGCTTTGATTGCGAATTTACAGGTTGGATAATTAGAACAAGAATAGAAAATACCAAAGCGTCCTTTACGTTCAGTAATATCTCCGGTTTTACAGACCGGACACACAATGCCAGTTCTTTTTTTGGCTTCTTCCGCTTCATCACTTTTTATAAATTTACATTTTGGATACCTAGAACAAGCAATAAAAGTTCCTGAACCGTCACGCCTCTCCTTCACGACCAGCTTTCCCCCTCCAGATTTTCCCCCGCCCGAACGACCGTTCGGTCCGGCGGGTTTCTTTTCCCCACATAAAGGGCACATTTCACCCGTTTCTTTTGGCCCCTGAAGCTCGGTACCATCGAGCATCAAGGCGCCGTCGCAGTCCGGGTACTTGGAGCAAGAATAAAATTTTCCGGAGCGGGCGAGTTTGATGATCATAGCACTGCCACATTTGGGGCATTTGATACTTTCCGGCGCGTCACCCAAATTTGTTGCTTTTTCTAATTTATCTTTTGCCTTCACGTCTTTCGCAAAAGGAATATAAAAGTCCTTCAATGTTTTCTCATATTCACGCTCGCCGCGGGAAATTTCGTCTAGTTCATCTTCCATTTCGGCAGTAAAGGTATCCGAAATATAATTTGCAAAATGTTTCTCCAGAAAGTCCGACACTACCTCGCCTGTGTCAGTCGGAAAAAGCGTTTTGCCATCTTTGCGTACATATTCGCGATCTTCCAGAGTGCGCATTATGGATGCATAAGTGGAAGGCCGGCCGATGCCTCGGCTCTCTAGTTCCTTAATCAATCCTGCTTCACTATATCTGCCGGGCGGCTCGGTGAATTTTTCTTCACTGGAAAGTTCGATCAATTTTAAATGTTCACCCTTTTTACATTCTGGTAATTCTACATCTTCACCACGCGCGCCCTGATCTACAGCAAGCCAGCCGGGGAAAAGCAAACGTGAGCCGATTGCGCTGAAGTCCGGTAAGTCGGAGCGTCCTTCAATTTCTGCAGTAACTTTCGTTTTCAATAATTTTGCATCAGCCATCTGGGATGCAACGGCGCGCTCCCAAATTAATCGATAAAGGCGATCATAGTCATCGTGTCCACTGTGCAATTTATTTATATGCGTCGGGCGAATTGCCTCGTGCGCTTCTTGAGCATTCTTGGATTTAGTTTTGTAAACTCTACTTTGCACATACTCTTTTCCGTATCCTTTTTCTATGAATCCCAAAATTTGCCCCTGGGCGGTGCTTGATAGCGTAGTGCTGTCTGTTCTCATATAGGTAATGTGTCCGGCTTCGTAGAGCTTCTGAGCTATTTGCATAGTGCGGGATGGGGAATAGCCCAGACGCGAGCTTGCTGTCTGTTGTAACGTTGAAGTGGTGAACGGTGCACGTGGTGTTCGTTTCTGCTCGGACTCCTTAACATCTTTAATAATCCATGTCCCCGACTTGCCAACATCTAAAATTTTCTCTACCAGCTTTTCATCTCTCGGCTCTTCAGAACACGTGAGAGTAATGTGTTGGTTTCTTTGAGTCGCGAATAGTCCTAGTATTTTCCAAAATTTTTCAGGCACGAATGCGCGGATTTCGCGCTCGCGCTCCATAATTATGCGAAGCGCCGGCGATTGCACCCTGCCAGCCGAGAGTCCATAACGCACCTTTTTCCATATCAGGCCGGAGAGGTCGTAGCCAACCAAACGGTCTAGCACTCGACGGGCTTCCTGGGCTTTTACTAATTTTTTATTAATTTCTTCTGGATTCTGAATAGCTTCTTTTACTGCTTCCTCTGTAATTTCATAAAATCTTACTCGTTTAATCGGTGCCTTGACGTTGTCTAAAATTTCTTTCACATGCCAAGCAATAGCTTCACCTTCACGGTCGGGGTCGGTCGCTAGAATTATCTCATCCGCCCTTTCAGCCAAACCCTGAAGTTCGTGCACGACTTTTTCCTTGCCTTTGGAAATTTCGTAAAAAGGAACAAAACCTGCTTCAATGTCTATCGCTTTTTTATTTGATTTCGGCAGGTCGCGGATGTGACCGATGGAAGCGCGTACAGTGTAAGTGCCCTCTAAATATTTTTCAATTGTCTTTGCTTTAGATGGTGACTCAACAATTAATAACTTCATAGGAGGTAAGTATTACACGAACTGGAAATTTTTTGCAAATTTGAGAATTAAAAGCTTGCGCGAATTTCTCCCATTTCTTCTCTTATCAATCCTTTTATTTCCATTACCGAGAGGAGGGCATTTGCTTCCGCGATCGGCATTTTCATCAATCGAATTAAATCATCGCGCGAATTTGGCTCAGCTAAAAGTTTCAGCACGGCTTTTTCCTCAGGCCTTGCATCTTCAAACAAACTTTCTTGCTTGCTGGCATTGTCAATTTTGAAACCGAGCGCTTCTAAAATATCGTCGGAACAAGTTATGGGAGTAGCTCCGTTTCGGATAAGTTTGTTTGTGCCCTTCGAATATAGAGAGTTGATAGTCCCCGGCACTGCCAAAACCTCGCGATTATAATCCAACGCCATGCGCGCAGTGATGAGCGTGCCGGATTTTTCCTGGGCCTCGATAATGAGCGCCGCCTTGGAAAGGCCGGCTACCAAGCGGTTTCGCATCGGAAAAGTATAATAAGCGGCCTTAAAATCGGGTTCAAATTCGGACAAAATGCATCCGCCTGACTCAATGATTTTTTGCGCGAGCTTTAAGCTGGTGGGCGGGAAAAATGCTTCTTCTGAAATTCCAGAGCCGGGAAACGCGACCGCGCAGAGCCCGGCATCCAGCGCCGCTTCATGAGAGAGAGAATCAATTCCCACAGCTAGTCCAGAAACTATGGCTATCGGGTATCCGCGCAAACCGTTGATTAATTTCTTAACCGCGTCTTTTCCGTATGTCGTGCATTTTCGAGAGCCGACTACGGCTAAACACACAGTGCCTTCCGGCGGAAGTTCTCCTGCTAGGTAGAGCTTTTCAGGGGGTTGAGGAATTTCCCGCAAAATCTCCGGAATGTCTTTGCCCTGCAAAATTTTCAACTTAAACTTCATCGTTTTGCCATTATACCAATTTAATATATAATGTATATATGCTAGACATCAAATTCATCCGTGAAAACAAAGAGATCGTTCAAGCCGGAGCGAAAAAGAAGAAAATAGAAGTTGACATTGGCAAACTTATAGCGCTCGACGACTTGCGGCTGAAAGAGCTCAAGGAGCTTGAAAATTTGCGGGCGGAAATAAATCGCGTGTCGAATGATATCGCCCGCGACCAAGACCCGGCGCTCAAGATACAGCTTATTGAAGAAATGCGTTCAGTTAAAGAAGAGATAAAGAGTAAAGAAGAAAAATTTAAAAAAATAATGGATGACTGGCAGAAAATGATGCTTCAGGTGCCAAATGTTCCGGATATGTCAGTACCAGAAGGAGTAAGCGAAAATGACAACAAAGAACTTAGAACCTGGGGAGAAAAACCAACCTTTAGTTTTGAGCCGAAGGATCATATTGAAATAATGAACAAGTTAGGTATGCTTGATTTGGAGCGCGGCGTGAAAGCTCACGGTTTCCGTGGATATTTTTTAAAAAACGACGGTGCTTTGCTTTCCTGGGCGATTTGGAACTATGCTCAAGATTTCTTTTTAAAGAAAAATTTTACGCCTTTTATCGCCCCAGCAATTGTCAATAAAGAACATTTTTTAGGAACGGGACATCTTCCTGGCGGCGCTGAAGATATTTTTCAGACACAAGACGGCCAATATCTAGCAGGGACGGCAGAGGTACCGATGATGGCTTATCATGCTGGGGAAATATTAAAGGAAGAGGAATTGCCAAAACGTTATCTGGCATTTTCTGCCTGCTTCAGACGTGAGGCCGGTGCTCATTCCAAGGATGTTAAGGGTCTTATCAGAGTGCATGAATTTTACAAACTGGAGCAACTTATAATATGCAAGGCGAGCCACGAGGAATCAGTAAAATTTCATGAAGAACTAAATCGCAATACGGAAGAGTTTATAGAATCATTGGGAATTCCGTATAGACAGGTTGCGATATGTACTGGGGACTTGAAGGGCGCGCATGTAAAGTCATATGACACTGAACTTTGGGTACCAAAGGAAGGAAAATATAGAGAAATTGCCAGTGCTTCATATTATCATGATTTTCAGACAAGAAGGTTTGGCACAAGATATAAGGACAGCGAAGGAAAAATTCTTTATACTCACTCCCTAAATGCTACAGCCATACCAACCCCTAGAATTCTGGTCTCGTTGGTAGAGAATTTTCAGCAAGCGGATGGTTCAGTAAAAATTCCCGAAGTCCTGCGTAAGTATATGGGTGATCAGGAGTTTATTGGGAAAAAATGAAAAACAAGAGAGCGGTTTTGTATTCGCCGCGCCTTTCGGAACTGCGAAGAAAAAGGCGTAATATTTTTTTTCTAAAGACGGTTTTTTTTATTCTTATTTTTGCTTTTTTTATCGGCGGTCTTGCCTTTGTATCTAAAATCAGAAAATTAAATATTAATGACATCGTAGTTACGGGAAATAAAATCGTTGATAGCGAAGCTATTAAAGAGGTCGCGCAGGCTGATCTGTCCGGAGAATATTTATGGCTATTTCCAAAAACAAATTTGGTTCTTTACCCAAAAACTAAAATCCAAAACGATCTCTACGCGCGATTTGGGCGCCTTAAGGATATTTCTCTCGGCTTAAACGGACGTATAATTCAAATTACCGTTAGTGAACGAACCGGGCTTTATACTTGGTGCGGATCTGCACCAGGAGCAGAGAAGAGCCAAATTGAAAAATGCAATTTTGTGGACGAGAACGGATATATTTTCGACGAAGCACCATATTTCTCTGGTGATGTTTACTTTAAATTATATGGCGAGCCGTTTAAAAATAATTACCCAGTATTTAATGACCTGATAAACTTTAAAAAAAATCTTGAAATGATGGGGATAAAACCAGTGGCCTTATATGTAAAAGAAGATGCAAATGCGGTGATATTTCTATCCGCCACATCATCTAAGGCCCCAGAAATTATTTTTAAGACCGACACGGATTTTGCAAAAATGCTAGAAAATCTGCAAACAGCGCTAACTACTGAGCCACTCCAAACAGATTTTAAGAAAAAATACACCAGTTTGGAATATATTGACCTCCGGTTCGGGAACAAAGTATACTACAAATTCAAGTGAATTTCTGGACAAAACTAAAAAAGCCTATTTTGACTCTCGCACCCATGGCTGATGTTACAGATTGTGTCTTTAGGCAAATAATAAATAAATATGGAAAACCGGACGTATTTTTTACGGAGTTTGTTTCGGCGGATGGCTTGGCACACCCTGTTGCTAGGAAGAAACTATTAATCGACCTTAAATATAGTAAAAACGAGCACCCAATTGTAGCGCAGCTATTCGGCGGCAAGCCGGAAAATATTAAAATTGCGAGCGCGCTGTGCAAAGAGCTCGGCTTTGATGGTGTAGATATAAATATGGGTTGCCCGGATCGTTCGGTGGAGAAACAATGCGCCGGTGCAGCTACAATGAAGGACCTCAAACTTGCTAAAGAAATAATTAGAGCGGCCAAGGAAGGCGCAGGAGGTCTCCCGATTTCTGTTAAAACTCGCATTGGCTACAACCGGAATGAAATTGAAACGCTAGTACCGGCAATACTGGAAGAAGGCGTGGCGGCATTGACAGTTCACTTGAGGACCAGAAAAGAAATGTCGGATGTGCCGGCGCACTGGGAAGTTATGCCAAAAATTTTAGAAATCAGAGACCGGGTAGGGAAGTCAACGCTCATTCTTGGCAACGGCGATGCTTTAGATATTGCTGATGCTAGGAGTAAATGCAAAGAATATGGTTGCGATGGGGTGATGTTAGGACGAGCAATTTTCGGTAACCCATGGCTTTTTTCCACTTCTCCGAAATATTTTTCCGGATTACTCCAGCCTACGGCCGGAACCTTCCCCGTTCAAAATATTTCGGAGAGGTTACAGGTTATGGTCGAACACACGAAGCTCTTCGAAAAACTTCTGTGCAAGCAAAAAAATTTCGCCATTATGAAAAAACACTATAAGGCATACGTGAATGGTTTCGAGGGAGCGAAAGAACTCCGTATGAAATTAATGGAGGCAAATAATGCAAAAGAGATAGAAAAAATTGTTAATGATTTTTTGGCTAAAGTTTGGTAGTATTGATTTATGCATGATTTGGCACTTTACCGTAAATACAGACCAAGCAAATTCAGCGAGGTTCTCGGGCAGAATCATATTGTGGATGTCCTGGAAAGTTCGGTGGAAACCAATAAAGTTTCCCACGCATATTTATTCGTGGGCTCCCGGGGCACCGGTAAAACATCCGTAGCGAGAATATTTGCCCGGGAAATAGGTGTCTCCGATAATGATTTATATGAAATAGACGCGGCCTCTAACCGCGGTATCGAGGATATCAAGGCACTGCGCGAGGGAGTGCGGGTCCTGCCTTTTGATTCAAAATACAAGGTCTACATCATTGATGAGGTGCACATGCTCTCCAAGGACGCGTGGGGAGCGCTCTTGAAGACCCTCGAGGAGCCGCCGAAGCACGCTATTTTTATTTTAGCTACTACTGAATTCCACAAAGTTCCGGACACCATTATTTCTCGTTGTCAGGTATTTACTTTTAGGAAGGCATCGGATGCTATCTTAAAAAAAATGCTTCTGGAAGTGGCCCAGAAGGAGGGCTATGAATTAGATAGCGGCTCTGCGGAACTTTTGGCAATTTTAGGCGACGGCTCTTTTCGGGATGCCTTGGGCGAGCTCCAAAAGGTAATAAATTTTTCCAAGGGAAAAAAAATCAAGCGTGAGGATGTGGAAAAAATCACCGGTGCCCCAAAAACGGTTTTGGTAAATAATTATATTACTGCCATCACGGAGGAAAATCTCGAGGCCGGCATCGGCACGGTGCGTCAGGCGGCAGCGGAAAACTTGGACATGGAACTTTACTTTAAACTAATCATTGAAAAATTCAGGGCCGGCGTGGTCCTGCGTTATGCTCCTAAGATAGAGCACCAGATGGCGGCCGACTTGAGCGAAGAAGATTTAGCGTTTTTGAGGTCCCTCACCAAGAAGAGCGCAAGGTTCACCTCTAAAACACTCGCGATTCTCCTACGCGAATACCAAAATATGAATAACGCGTTCATTAAGGAACTTCCACTCGAGCTTGCACTGCTAGAAATTTTAAAAACTGAATAGATCTTACCGGACTCACGGCCGTGAATATAGTAAGAAATTTAAGTGCCTACTTTGCTCATGAGCATGCTATTGAGCAATCTCTACTAGCAGACAATTTACGTGGCTAATTTCAAAACCACGAGGCCACCAATCATTATAATTGAGCCAACTATGGTTTCCGTTTTGGGTCTATCCCCGAAAAATAAGTAACTAAACAATAGAACGAAAAATATTTGAGTCCTAAAAACCGAGGTCACTAGGCCGGGGTTTGCACCTGCCAAGGAAATAAAAGCCAGGGTGTTGCTGACTGCCTGAAGTAGGCCAAAAGTTAGAATCCACTTCCAATTAAATTTAATTTCAATCGCGACCGTTTTATTTTTTAATAGCATCCAAGGTAAAAGCCCAAATACAATAACAAGATCTTCCATGAGAAGAGCGAATATTTCATTTTGAGGGGAGGTATGAATAATTGCTAGTTTGTCAAAAACCGGCGAGATGCTTCCTATAAGTACCGAGTAGAGCATCAGCAAGGATAAATTATTTCGGAAAAGAATTTTGAATGGTTCCCACAATCCCTCTCGTATAGAGCTTATATTTAAAACGTAAGTTCCCACTAACGTAATTCCTATGCCTATGAACCCAATTAGAGAGGGCACCTCGGAAAGAATAAGAAATGAGGAGCCAAGAGTAAATACAGGGCCCAATGCAACAAGGGGGTGAACATGAGAGAGTTCTGCGTCTCTAATCGTTCGATAAAAAAGAATTTTTGAAATCGAGTAAAAAACTACTGAACCTATTACGCCCACAAAAAATAATTTACTAAAATCCGGAACTCCCTTACTCCAAGCGAAAATCCAGACAATCGGGGCGGAGACCGTTAAAACTCCCCAGAAAAAAGTAAGGGGGCTTATTGTTCTCATCGCTCGTTTGCTAATTATGCGGAATTACCTCTCGAACTCGCACTGGTGGAAATTTGTGGAGAAAAATAAATATTGATATACTGCATCCTGTATTGCGGGATCGTCTAATGGTAGGACACGGCCCTTTGGAGGCTGGTATCTTGGTTCGAGTCCAAGTCCCGCAGCCTGACTATGGAATTCAAAAATGAAACTGATATAAAAATTGTCGCCAAATTTGTGGCGAATAAAATCATCGACAAATTAAAATCCGGAAGGACAGTATTATGGTTTGTCCCAGGCGGCTCTGCCATAGCCGTAGCTGCGGAAACATCCCGGATTATTGCTAAATTCTCACATAGCAACCTCAGTGTTACTTTGACCGATGAACGTTACGGCCCCCCAGGACATCAGGACTCAAATTGGCAAGGACTCCTCGATGCCGGCCTTCGACTGCCTGAAGCGAAATTAATTCAAGTGCTCACGGGTGAGAACATTATTAATACAACCAGTAAATTCAATGATATACTAAAGCAGGAATTGGATGGTGCCAATTATAGAATCGGGCTGTTTGGTATTGGAGAGAACGGGCATACAGCCGGTATCATGCCTGGTAGCGTCGCGGTGAGTGACGAACACCTTGCATGTTGGTACAAAGCAGAAAAATTTGATCGTATTACCCTTACCTCAAAAGCAATACAGAGAATAGACGAAGTTATTGTTTTTGCAAAGGGCGAGGCCAAGTGGAAGACACTTCAAGATCTCGAAGGAGAGGAGGATGTTACAAAACAACCGGCACAAATTTTAAAAAGGGTCCCATTATTAACAATATTTACGGATTATAAAAAAGATCTATGAAAATAGCGGTCATCGGTTTGGGTAAGATGGGAGGGCAGATTGCTAGGAAACTCCACGAGGATAATTTCACGATCATCGCCCACGACGCAAAAAAGGAAACAATAGACGAGATGAAGAAACTGGGTATGCTGCCGGCATATTCAAAGGAGGAAGTGGTAGCGTGCTTCGGCCAGGACAAGGTGATTATTTGGCTGATGCTACCGACAGAGATTATGGATATCGAACTCGATAATTGGCTCAAACTTTTGCCGAAAGGGGGCATCATTATCGACGGTGGGAATTCTGATTTTCGGCTAACGAAGGAAAGGTCAAAAAAAGTTACGGCTCTGGGGTCAAATTATCTCGATGTCGGCACTAGCGGGGGAATTTGGGGTTACCAAAACGGTTTTGCCATGATGGCCGGAGGCGATAGGCAATCTTTCCTTGAGATTGAACCGATTCTAAAGACACTAGCCAAGCCAGAGGGTGCCTACTGGCATTTTGGAGAAAGCGGCGCAGGACATTTCGTTAAAATGACTCATAATGCCATCGAATACGGAATGATGGAGAGCCTAGCGGAGGGCTACCGCTTGCTCAAGGAAGGACCCTATAAAAACCTGGATCTCTATCGAGCTGGTGATGTTTGGCAACATCATAGCGTGGTTACTTCCTGGCTCAACGAACTATCCCGTGATGCTTTCAAAGAAAACCCGGAGTTGACAGGTATTGAGGGATTCGTAGCTGAATCCGGTGAAGCGCGCTGGGCGCTAGGAGTAGCAAAACAATTAGGCATCGAGACACCGGCGATGCAGGCAGCTTTCGATGTCCGGCTCGATTCCCAAAAAGGCAAAGTGAATTTTGCCACAAAATTACTTGCGGCGATGCGCAACGCTTTTGGTGGACATAAAATAAATAAATGAGTGACGCGCAGCCTACAATCCTGATTCTCTTTGGAATCACGGGGGATTTGGCTCAGCGTTTTTTGCTTCCTGTAATTAAAAAGATGAAAGATGAGGGCACCCTACCGCCAAAATTCCGATTGATCGGGGCATCACGATTAAATTATGAAACTCTCTTAGTACGCGTTACTGAAGCGGAGTCGGAATTGGGTGGCACTGTGCAAAAATTATTTTATTTAGCTGTCCCACCTCACGCTTGCAAGGAAGTTGTAGATTTCATTGAGACATCCGGACTGAAAAAGGGGAAATATAAATTATTGCTGGAAAAACCTTTCGGTCACGATTTAACCAGCGCGGAAGACCTAGTGGTCCACATCAAAAAGCACTTTAAAGAAAATGAGATTTATCGTGTCGACCACTATTTAGTAAAAAACTCAGTGCAAGGGATAATAAAAAAAAGCTGGGAGAAAAATAACATAAGGAGCATTGAAATTCTTGCCAGTGAAAAACTCGGTATTGAAGGCAGAGTTAATTTTTATGAACAAACCGGCGCACTTCAGGACTTTGTGCAGAGTCATTTACTTGAGCTCGCTGCGCTTACTTTAATGACCAATGGCGGCAAAAATATTCGCGAACTCCGCGTAGCTGCCCTAAAAAACCTAGAGGTGGTATGCGATATCACTAAACAGGAATGTGTAAAACGAGGCCAGTATGAAGGCTATCGGAAGGAAGTAAATAATCCCGAAAGTATGGTAGAAACTTTTGTTTATATTAATATGGTATCAAATGATCCAAGATGGCAAGGAATAGCTATTAAACTTGTTACCGGTAAGGCCATGAAAGAAAAACTTACCCAGATTCGAATTACCTACAATGATGTGAAAAATCTAATATTTAATATTGACCCAGAACCCGATGCGTATGAGCGAGTCATCACTGCCGCTGTCCTGGGCAATCATGGTCTATTTATTTCGAGCGACGAGGTGCTCGAGAGTTGGCGGATTCTTGACGCCATTCAGCAAACCTGGGTGCATTCCAAGGATGATTTGATAATTTATCCAAGAGGCTGCGAAATCACTCAAATTTGATATAATGAAGTAGAGCAATTATGCCTAAATATGATGGACCACCAAGAAATCCCAGAATAATCAGTATTTTTGAAGGTGAAAGAATTTCCTTTGTAGGAAACCAGGATGGATTGATTGAAAAAATCTCTGGCGACAGATTGGGGCAAGCTTTTGATTCAGTCAATGATTTTTTTGAAGACCATAGAGAATTTTCTGCTTCATCGGCCTTACCGGCATTAAAACTATATTTACTGGTCTCCATACTTTCTAGCCCAAAAACAGATACTCTGGAAATTAACGAAAAGATTGAGGGACGACTTAGGAGGATCGCAGATATTGAGAAAAAGTTTTCTGATCCAAAAAATTGTTTGCCGACGGTTGGAGTAGAAATTGAGGTACCCAAAAAAGTAGTGAACTCGGGTCATGAATTTTTATTAAGACGGATTGGAATACCCAACACCAGAGAACGCTGGTCCCTACATGAATTCAAACCTAAATTCACTTATAGCCCCTGGACACAAGGACGCATTCTTGAAGATCTTTCAAAACTGGGCTTGATTCCTAAAGATGAGGAACCTATTTCGATGCATGTCAATTTCGGCGTACCGGGACATATCATATTTGGAGATTTATTGTCGCACCAAAAGGATACAGTTTTACTTAATGATTTATTTGTTTATGCTTATAGTAGTCCTGCGCGCATTATGGCGAGAAAAACAGATCTTGCCTACAAATATGACCGGGCTGAACCTGAACCTAAAAATCGATCTAATCTGAGAGTTGAATTCCGTGCAAATGAATTTAAGGACTATCCAACTTATCGGCTCCTCGTGGAAACACAACGACTTGTCGCGATGTATCTAGCTTACCTAAAAAAAATGCTGCGCAAGGAAACTCTTTCCGAAACGGAAGAGCGGCTCGCATTACTGTGGGAGGATTTTGAAAAGGAAGCGAGAAAATTTTTATATGAGGATCAATCAATCCCCCCGAGAATTTACGATCAATCTAAAAAACAAACTGTCGAGATAATGGAGCGTGATTTGGGGCTAAAAGAAAAATCTCGAGTATTGATGACTAAATATTCCAAATTGGTTGCTGGAATAATTAATCTTGACCAAGAGCCAGAAAAAGAAATTCCAGGAAAATAACGGGTTTGACTATCCCTATATTCCCGTGTATATTAGATAAGTAATATGCCTATCAAGAATTCCAAACAAAAGGCCCGCCCGAACGCTCGTTCAGGCGGGCGGGTATCTCTGCCAAAGATATTGGGGGCTGGGCTTACATTCGATGATGTTTTGTTGGTGCCCGGCTATAGCGAGGTTCTGCCGAAAGATGTGATTATCAAAACTCGCCTGACTAAAAATATCACTTTATATATTCCTTTCATTTCCGCCGCTATGGACACGGTGACGGAGAACCGCATGGCCATCGCCATGGCTCAGCAAGGCGGTATCGGCATTATTCACAAAAACCTATCAATAACCGAACAAGTAAATCAGGTTCTGGCCGTCAAACGCTTTGAATCGGGGAAGATTATCGATCCGATTACGCTTCCGGACACCGCCACGGTAGGTGATGCTCTCCGCATCCAAAAAAAGCATAACATCAGCGGTGTGCCGATCATCGACTCAAAAAGAACGCTTATGGGTATCGTTACCAATCGCGACTTACGCTTTGAAACCATCGAGAAGAGCGAAAATGTTTCTATTAAAAAAGTAATGACTACAAAATTAATTACCGGGACACCGAACACGACTTTGGCTGAGGCGAATGATTTGTTTAGGAAGCACGGGATTGAAAAATTGCCCCTCATTGACAAAAATAACAAACTAGTCGGTCTTATTACGCATCGTGACATGGTGAAATCCAGAGAATATCCGAATGCTACCAAGGACAACGAGGGACATCTTCGAGTCGGCGCGGCGGTTGGCACTGGCAAAGACGCCATGGAACGAGTCCAAGCGTTGGTGCAGAGCGGTGTAGATGTAATTTGCGTAGACACAGCGCATGGGCATTCCAAAGGTGTTCTAGACGTTGTGAAGAATGTCCGTGCGAAGTACCCCAATCTCGATATCATTGCCGGAAATATCGCCACCGGTGAGGCAGCCCTAGCTCTTATTAGGGCCGGAGCCAATGCCGTCAAAGTGGGAATAGGTCCGGGTTCAATCTGCACCACCCGTATCGTAGCCGGTGTCGGTGCTCCTCAATTATCTGCTATTTTAGCAGTGTATAAAGTATGCGGCCCGCTTAGTATTCCGGTGATTGCCGACGGCGGTATCAAGTACAGCGGAGATGTGGTCAAGGCCTTAGTTTTCGGAGCAGAAACAATTATGACCGGTAGCACTTTTGCTGGAACAGATGAGGCGCCTGGGGATGTGATTGTAAGCAACGACCAAAAATTTAAAAAATATAGAGGCATGGGTTCCGTGGACGCCATGCAAAGAGGGTCGCGAGATCGATATTTTCAAGATGACCAGTATGATCCTATCAAGCTTGTTCCCGAAGGAGTTTCCGCTCATGTGCCATATAAAGGTGGAGTAGCCGAAGTGATTCATCAATACATCGGCGGCCTGCGCGCGGGAATGGGATATCTTGGCGCAAAAAATATCTCCGAACTGCGCAGTGCTTCTTACTACTCCATTACGTCCGCAGGACTGCGTGAGAGCCATATCCATGATATTTTCATGGTCAGTCCAACTCCTAATTACACCAAGGCAAGTGATGAGTAAAAAATCAAAAATAATTCCTATAATTGGTCTGCAGTGGGGAGACGAAGGCAAAGGAAAAGGGGTTGCGAGGATTGCCTCTGGTCTCTCTTCGCAGGACCTAATTGTTCGTTTTCAAGGTGGGAATAACGCTGGGCATACTATTTGGCATGATGGAAAATGTTATGTATTTCATCTGATACCTTCTGGAGTTTTCGGGCGCGCGCAAATTCATCTAGGTGCCGGTATGGTAGTAAACCCTGGCGCCTTGCGCGAGGAGGCCTCAACGATTCCAAAAAAAGTGAAATTTCTTCACCGAATGACTATTTCTCCTCATGCTGTGCTTACTTTGCCAACGCACATCCTGCTTGATTCGGTCTCCGAACATACTAAAGGCCAAAGAAGGATCGGCTCAACTGGTAAAGGGATTTCGCCGTCCTATACCGATCTTGTCCTACGAAGAGCTCTCCGGGTAGGAGATATTTACAACCCGGACTTCAAGAAAAAATACGCGGCCTTAAAAAAAGAGCATAAAGAAACATTGGAGAAAGTATTTAAATATAAATGGAAAGGTAATGAATTAAGCAGGAGCGAAAAAAAATTTTGGGCAGGCATTAAATTCATTCAATCGCTCCAAGTGGCCGATTCAAGCGAAATAGTTGAAAGGGCTCTAAATGCAGGGGAAAAAGTTATCGCAGAGGGTGCGCAAGGCGCACTTTTGGATGTTCGTTTCGGTCACTACCCGTTTGTTACTTCCTCACATACCATTGCCGGCGGTGTTGCCACCGGACTCGGTATTTCTCCGCATTGGGTAGGGGAAGCTATCGGGATTTTAAAGGCCTACGCTACCAAGGTGGGTGAAGGGCCTTTTCCGACGGAACTGGGTGGTATTCGCTCCAGGGTATGGTGTCGAGATAAAAAAGTTCCAGACGAAAAAGAAAAATTTTCCAATCCTAATCCGAATAGCCGCGATGAATTCGAGCAAGGGATTGCCCTCCGAAAACTTGGCAACGAGATTGGTGCAACTACCGGACGTCTGCGCCGAACTGGCTGGGTCGACATACCCTTGCTCAAATATGCGATAAACATGAACAATGCGTCCAAGCTGATTCTGACGAAACTTGATGTGCTTTCTGGTTTTAAAAAAGTAAAAATTTGCACGCATTATACAATCAATGGCAAAAAAACAGATCGTGTTCCCTTCGACCTTTCTCGGGTAAAAATTAAGCCAATTTATAAAACCTTTCCGGTCTGGAAGGGAAGATTGTTTGATTATGGCAGTAAACTGCCGCCTCAAGCCCTAAGTTATATAAAATTCCTGGAAAAAACTCTTGGCAGAAAAATTATCTACGTAGGTACCGGCCCCGAAGAGCATCATGTAGTAGAGAGGTATTGGAAATAAAAGCCTATGTCAAAAATTTTCCAGCAAATTTCGAGCCATGTCTCAACATTTCTTGCGCCAGCGGGCTAGCACTCGCTAATTCCAACTCCGCTACGCTAGCTGGCCCTTCATATTGAACAGTTACTAAGTTAGGATATTTTTTCAGATCAAGATCCGTAAAAAATTCTGGCTTATCGTCAGTGAAAATTACTTTCTCATTAGGATAAGTGGCGCAAATTTCTTCTACGGGCTGTTTCTTAGAACCAGGAACGATTCGGACTTTATTAAAGAAACCCCTCAAACCCGCTGCGTTAATTTTGTCGTTTTGAAATTCTTCATCCCCATTGGTAACTAAAAAACAGTTTTCCTTTTTTTGTTTTCTTAAGAAATTTACGGCCTCTTGATTTAGGCATTCTGTGACCAAGCCCAATAATTCTCCGTAAGCATCTTCCGTTTGCCCTGGCTGGAGAAACAGAAGCAAAAAAGTTATAAGTGAGAACGGTTCTTTTGTTGTTCGCATTTCGGCATACCTTCTTTCGACTAAAGCAGGTGTAAAACGTGGGTCATAACGCTCTAAGACTGCCGCAATTTTCGACTTGAATTTTAGTGTATTGAATAAAACTCCGTCAAAATCAAAAATAACAATGTTGCTCATATTTATGAATTGATTATTTTATTTAAATATCTCGCTAATTTGATGGAATCGTGCCGAATAAATGTTTGCTCCGCAATGATGTCGCCGGAAATAACGTTATTACTATATCTTCTTAACTGCTTTGTGTCAATAACTACCGGAGTAGCTTTTTCTTTCTTGTATTTTTTCACTAAGGACTGCCTGACACGTTTGGAATTGCAGATTACAAAATCAAGTTTTTCGAGTTTTAAATACCGCAAAAGGGTGGTCACGAAATCAACAGCGGAAAAATTATTGGTCTCACCCCATTTGGTCATCAGATTTGGAATATAAATCACTTTCGCTTTTGATTTCGAAAAGGCCTCGGTAAATCCTTTGACCAGAGTATTTGGCAGGAGTGAACTATATAAATCGCCGGGAGCAAAAATAATATAATCGGCTGCCAAAATGGCTTGGCGTGATTCTCGATACAATCTAGCTCTCGGAAAAAGCATAATTTTGTTTATACTCAAGTCGCCGTTATGTTTAGGAACATCTATATTGGCCTCCCCCTTGATATGTCGTCCATCCTCCAGAATTGCGTGAATATGGGCGTTATCTGTCGAGATTGGTAGGACTGTGCCTTTGATTTTCAGAAGTTCGGCCGCTTTTTTAATGGCCTTTATTTCACTGCCTAAAGACAGGGTCAGCGCTTGTAAAAACAAGTTGCCGAAACTATGCCCCTGCAAGGAGTCAGTTTCCTTGAAGCGGAAATTGAATAATTCTCGCAAGGTTCGGACCTCTTTGTCGGAAGAGAGCGCGGTCAAGGCGCCACGAATGTCACCGAAGGGCAGCGTGCCGAATTCCCGCCTTAAAATACCGGTGCTACCGCCACTGTCAAAGGTATTCACGATGGCGGTAATGTTCATGGGGTATCTTCGGAGACCAAAGAGAACCCGGGAACTGCCGTTTTTTCCGCCGATGACCACGACGTTCTTTCTCTTTTTCATTTCCAGTGATTCTAGCAGAATTTGTGCGATTTGTCCCGAGGTGTGCTATAATGGGCATAACAGTATGATTTCCAGGATTTATGTAACGCCTAAAGGACTAGACGTGAGAGTTGGGCTTTATAAAAAGTCATGGAACGAACTGGGGCTATCGGGTAAGCTCTCTCGAATCACAATTATTGACTCCTACCTCATCGAGCATTCACTGGCCAAGGCGGATCTTCTCAGGGTTGCAAGCGCGCTTACTAATCCTATCTTGGAAGGGTATTCAATAGACAAATTATCAAAAACTAACTGCGATTTCGCATTGGAAATCGGATTTAAGCCCGGAGTAACGGACAATGTAGCACATACCGTCAAAGAAACAATAATCGATCTGCTCCACATAAAAGAGGAGGCGGACTTGGTCGTCTACACTTCAAAAGTTTTTTTAATTTCCGGAACGATATCAGCAGAAGATATAAAAAAAATAGCTTTTTCGTTACACAATCCGCTGATTGAAACATCCTATACTTTCAATAAGAAATATTTTCAAAAAACCGCGAATCTGCCCCTGCATGTCCCGGAAGTGGTTTTAAGCAAGACCAGCCCGGTCATTCGAGTGCCACTCTCGGTCTCGAGCGCCGAACTTACCAAAATTGGCAAGGAAGGAATCATGGATCCCCAGGGCTTTCGCCGCGGGCCTCTAGCGCTTGATCTCGATTCCATGAAAACGATCCAGGAATATTTCACCAAACTAGGGAGGGACCCGACGGATGTTGAACTGGAGTCCTTGGCGCAGACCTGGAGCGAGCACTGCAAGCACACTATTTTTGCAAGCGAAATAGAAGATACCCGAGATGGTAAAATAATAGACAGTTTATATAAGACCTATATCAAGGGCGCGACCAATTTAATAAGAAAGAAAAAAGGCGCCGCTGATTTTTGTGTCTCGGTTTTCTCCGATAACGCCGGCGGCATTGCTTTCGATGATGAATACCTCATAACGCACAAGGTTGAAACACACAACAGTCCCTCGGCTCTCGACCCTTTCGGCGGCGCCATTACCGGCATCGTCGGGGTCAATCGCGACACTATCGGCTTCGGCCTAGGAGCCAAACCGGTCGCCAATACGTATGGATTTTGTTTTGGCGAACTGGACGACAAGCGCAAACTTTTTCGGGATCGGGAACTAACGCAGCCGATGCTTCCGCCCAAGAGAATTATGGAGGGCGTTATCAAAGGCATTAACGCCGGAGGCAACTGTTCCGGTATTCCCACTGTTTCGGGCTTTATAAAATTTGACGCTCGTTATCGTGGCAAGCCACTCGTTTTCGCAGGCACAGTCGGATTAATTCCGAGAAACATCAATGGCCGCCACTCCGAGGAAAAACAAGCGCAAGCAGGCGACTATATTGTTGTAGTGGGGGGCCGAGTGGGACTCGATGGCATTCATGGGGCTACTTTTTCTTCCGTGACTCTCGATTCCGTCTCGCCCGCCACAGCCGTACAAATCGGCGACCCGATAACCCAGAAAAAATTCAGCGATGCAATCGTTAAGGAAGCCCGAGCGATGAATTTATATAACAGCATTACGGACAACGGTGCCGGCGGCATTTCCTGTTCCGTCTCCGAAATGGCCAAGGAATGTAGTGGGGCCAAAGTGGACTTGGAAAAAGTTCCACTCAAATATCCCGGGCTTCGGCCATGGGAAATTTGGATTTCAGAGTCGCAAGAACGCATGACTCTCGCGGTGCCGCAAAAAAAATGGGAAGTTTTCAATAATCTTATGAAACGTCGCGGCGTGGAGGCGACAGTCATCGGAGAATTTACCGATTCAGGAAAATGCGCGGTCTCCTACAATGGTCGGATCCTTATGGATATGGATTTGGAATTTCTGCATAACGGTTTTCCGAAGAAGCGATTATTCACTGCGCCGTATCGCCACACTCACCCTAATCCTAAAATGCCCAAAGGAAGTTCGCGCACCAAAATTCTCGAGCAATTGCTTTCCAAAAATAACATAGCTGGATTTTCCTTTATCTCCGACCAATATGACCATGAAGTGCAGGCATCCTCTGTCCTGAAACCCCTATCCGGGCCGGGCCGTATCAATACCGACGCCCAGGTCTTCAAACCCGTCCTGGCCTCTTCTCGAGCCGTGGTGCTCTCTTCGGCACTTTACCCCTCTTACTCGGATATAAATACATACGCCATGGCCGCAGGAGCACTGGATACAGCCGTTCGCAATGCGGTTTCAGCCGGAGCAAAACTCTCCCATTTGGCAATTTTGGATAACTTCTGCTGGTGCTCTTCTTATAATAAAAAACTCCTGGCAGAGCTCGTGGATGCCCTCAAGGCATGCTATGACATCGCCACGGCCTATGGCACACCCTTTATCTCCGGCAAGGACAGTATGTTCAATGACTTTCAGGGCTACGGGGAAAAGGGAAACCCGGTTAAAATCTCCATTCCGCCGACGCTCTTGATCTCGGCTATCGGAGTGATGCCGAATTTGCAAAAAACCATATCGCCTGAATTTAAAAATGCCGGGGACTTGATTTACCTACTAGGTGAAACAAAAGATGAATTAGGCGCTTCAGAGTATTCCAAAATGTTGGGTTCGCTCGGTAATAATGTTCCACAGGTTGATCTCAAGAAAAATTTAACGACATATCAGGCACTTGAGAATGCTATTGAGAAAAATCTTTTGGAGTCATCTCTTTCAGTCAATTCCGGCGGGTTTGCTATCGCGCTTGCCAAGGCCTCTCTCGGCGGCATGTTGGGAGCAAAAATTAATTTTGAGGGCAACTTAAACATCGATGCCAAGCTGTTCTCGGAGTCCCAAGGCAGAATTCTAGTATCAGTCAGCCCAAAAAACTCAAAGAAAATTGAAAAATTAATGCGGGGGGTGATTTGCACAAAACTTGGCACGGTTTCAAAAGACGGTAAAGTAACAATCACCTCGGGTCAGAACAAGATTGTAGATACGAATGTCAAAAAACTGTATAAAATTTATCATAAGTTTTCCGATTCAATGTCCGCCAAAGGCGGATCCGCCTCGGGCGGAAAATAATATGACAAGCAAAAAACCAAAGGTAATAGTAATGTCGGGCTATGGGCTCAATTGCGAGGAAGAGACGAAGTTCGCTTTTGAGAAGGCTGGAGGGATTGCAGACATTGTCCACCTTAACGACTTGATTGCGAGTCCGGCCATGCTTAAGGACTATGATATTCTGGCTTTTCCCGGCGGATTCGCCTATGGTGATGACACTGGCTCCGGCAAGGCCTACGCCAATAAATTCAAAAACCATTTATCTAAGGAATTGGAAGAATTTTTAGCTCGCGATACTCTCGTTATCGGTATTTGCAACGGCTTCCAAATAGTAACCAGTTTGGGAATTTTGCCGGGTGCGCTTACTTTCAACAGCGGGGGCAAATATTTAGATAGATGGCTGGACCTCAAAGTTGAAGGGCGGAGCCCCTGGCTCACTGGCATTAAAACAATTTCAGTCCCAATAGCCCACGGCGAGGGGCGCTATGTGATAGACGAGGAGGACTACAGAGTTCTGAAAAAAAATAAGCAAATTGCTTTCACTTATACTCATGGAAAAATCTGTAAATTCCAAAATCTTGAGGCAAATCCGAATGGCTCGATGCATGACATCGCTGGCGTTCTAGCGTATAATGGGAGAGTACTAGGGCTTATGCCGCACACAGAGAGGGCCATGTTTGCTCACCAGAGCCCGACATGGCAAAAGAACAAGAAAATGGTCAAATCCGAATGGGGAGAGGGAATTTTAATTTTCAAGAACGCAATAAATTATTTTTTGAATAAAAAAAGATGAATGAAATTGGCGAAAAATGCGGGATAGTGGGAATATATGGTGCTCGGTTGCTTGCTTCTCGTTTGGCATTTTTTGCCCTGTTTGCGCTTCAGCATAGAGGCCAGGAAGCGTCGGGTATTACTACCAATGACGGGAAAAAGCTTCATACTCACAAAGGCGCCGGCCTGGTCTCCCAGGTTTATACGGAGAAGGCGATCAAAAAACTGACCGGAAATATCGCCATCGGCCACAATCGCTATTCAACCTCCGGCGGCGGAGCGCTGGAACACGCCCAGCCAGTGGTAAATGCCCATGCCTCCTTCGCCCTATCTCACAATGGCAATTTGCCTTCAATCAAAGTGTTGGAAAATTTCTTGGCGGAAAGAAAAGCAATTAAAAAAAATCGCTCGGACTCGGAACTTATCACTGATGCTATAGATTTCTATATCAAAAGGGGTGATTCGGTAGCTACCGCGGTGAAAAAAGTTTTCCCTTTGATGACCGGCGCTTTTTCAATTGTAATGATGACCAAAAATACCTTGGTAGCCGTGCGAGATGAGTATGGCATGCGCCCACTCTCTCTTGGGAAAATCGAAAAAGGTTTTGTCGTCGCGTCAGAAACCTGTGCTCTTGAGACCATCGGCGCAGAATTTGTGCGCGATGTCCGGCCAGGCGAGATGATTGTGATTAATTCTAAGGGTTTGAAAAGTGAGCAATTGGCAAAACCAACTCCGCGGCATGATATTTTCGAATACGTATATTTTGCACGTCCCGACAGTGTGCTCAACGGAAAATTAATTTATGAAGTGAGAAAAAATTGTGGCAAGGAATTAGCTCGCGAATGGAAAGTGCAGGTGGACGTCGTGGTGCCGGTCCCCGATACCGCGATGCCGGTAGCTTTAGGATACGGTGAAGCATCGGGTATTCCGATTGAACTCGCGCTGGTAAAAAATCGCTATGTGCACCGCACATTCATTGAACCGGATCAAAAATCCCGCCGCAATAGTGTAGCCCTGAAGCTTATTCCGCTGAAAAAAGTACTGAAAGGAAAGAAGATCGCTGTGATCGATGATTCAATCGTGCGGGGAAATACAAGCAGGAAATTAATTAAGCGATTATTTGAAGCCGGTGCCAAAGAAGTGCATTTTCTGGTATCTTCTCCGCCAATTCGTTTTCCGGATTTCTACGGCATAGATACACCAAAGCAAAAGGAGCTTATCGCGTCCAACAAGACCGTTGAGCAAATCAGAAAATTTCTGGGGGCGACTTCGCTTCATTTTTTATCGCTGGATAGTTTGATTAAATCGATCGGCTTGCCGAAAGAGAACCTTTGTACTTCATTTTTTACCGGGGAATATCCCATTGATCTTAAAGAAAGAAAAAGTGAAGTAAGTTATGACGTACCCAATAAATAAAATCAGTAATAAAATAAAATTAGTGCTGATGATCCACGAGGGGGGCAATCATACCAACTTGCAGGCAATACAAAATGCGATAAATGACGGTAAAATTAACGCCGAAATTTCTACAGTAATTTCCGACAATGAAGATGCTGTCCCAGTATTAAAAAAAGCATCGCCGGACTACATATGCCTGGCTGGCTGGAAAAAAATTATCCCGGACGAAATAGTTGCCGATTACCCCGGCAAAATACTAAATCTCCACCCGGGCTTGATTCCGGACACGATAAATGACACGGTGAAGAATCCTGACAACACGCCTGCGCTTTGGAACAAAGGAATGTATGGCGATAAGGCCATCCAGAATTTCCTCGATCAAAAGGCGACTTACGCAGGTTCCACTATCCATTTTTTAACGCTGGACTTTGATTTCGGACCGGTGCTCGGACGAACTTTTGAGAAGATTGATGAATACGACAACGTCGAATCCCTATACTCACGATTAAAGAAAAGAGAAAATTCACTATATGTGGAAGTTTTAAGTAAATTAACCTCACCCCCAGCCCCTCTCCTTGACAAGGAGAGGGTGGCCGAAGGTCCGGTGAGGTATAAAAAAATTTTAATGGTGGGTGCTGGGGGAGGCAGAGAGCATGCGCTAGGGTGGAAAATTGCACAGTCGCCACGGGCAGGGAAACTATTTTTCGCGCGAGGTAATGCCGGAACGTCGCAAATCGGCACTAATTTAGACATTAGGGAAACTGACATACCAGAGCTTTTAGAATTCGCAACGAAAGAACACATTGACCTTACTCTGGTTGTATCTGATGAGCCGCTTGCCTCGGGCGTTGTCGATGCATTTACTCTGGCGGGATTGCGCGTCTGGGGCCCGACCAAGGCCGCCGCGGAGCTGGAATGGTCCAAGGCCTACGCCAAGGACTTTATGAAGAGGCACAATATTCCTACCGCGCATCATGCAGTTTTTAATAATTTTGAGAAAGCAAGGAATTACATAGAAAAAGGGAAATTCCCAATAGTTGTTAAGGCAAGCGGCCTTGCGCTTGGTAAGGGTGTAACGATAGCGCAGACCAAAGAGGAAGCGACAGAAGCATTGCGGAAAATTATGATAGATAAAATTTTTGGCGCTTCGGGTAATGAGGTTGTGATTGAAGAATTCCTAGAAGGCATAGAAATTTCTATTCATGCGCTTTCCGACGGTAAAAATTATAAAATTTTTCCAGCTTCGCAAGACCATAAAAGAATTTTTGATGGCAATGTCGGGCCGAATACTGGCGGCATGGGGGTAATTGCGCCGTTGCCGTTCGTAGATGATGCACTGATGGCTAAAATTGAACGAGAAATAATCGCGCCGACTATAAAAGGTATGAGATCCGAGGGAAGAGAATTTGTCGGGTGTCTCTACCCCGGCATAATGCTGACCGCGGAAGGCCCAAAAGTTTTTGAGTTTAATACCCGCTTCGGTGACCCGGAGGCACAAACATATATGCGACTCATGGAAAATGATTTGCTGGATGCTATTGACGCGTGCATTGACGGCACACTTGAGGACCAGAAAATTGAGTGGCAGGGAGGATTTGCCTGCAATATCGCCTTGGCTTCCGGGGGCTATCCCAGCAATTACGAGAAGGGCAAAAAAATAATGGGGATTGAGGAAGCGGAAAGTGATCCGGACATTGTAATATTTCATGCAGGAACAAAAATTGATAATAAAGGCGAACTTGCCACTAACGGTGGGCGAGTGCTGGGCGTTTCAACTGTCGGAAATAATTTGCAAGAAGCCCTCGATAAGGCCTACCAAGCCATCCAAAAAATTTCCTTTGAAGGCATGCAGTTTAGGAAAGATATTGGCAAAGCGGCATTGGAAATGATAAAATAACACTAATGTCTAAAAACCCAAAAGTTGGCATAATAATGGGTTCAGATTCGGATTTACCAGTTTTTGCCGAGGCGGCCCAGATACTTGAAGAATTCGGTGTTGCTTACGATATGACCGTCGGTTCAGCGCATAGAGCCCCAGTAAGAGTTCACAAATATGCTGCCGGTGCGCTCGAAAGAGGAATAAAAGTTTTGATTGCCGGCGCCGGTGGCGCCGCACACTTAGCCGGAGCAGTCGCTTCTCACACGACTCTGCCTGTCATAGGACTTCCGGTAAAAGCCAAAAGTTTGGACGGTCTTGATTCACTCCTCTCTACCGTGCAAATGCCGCCGGGAATTCCTGTAGCCACGGTGGGAATAAATGCCGGGAAAAACGCCGGACTTCTGGCCATCGAAATACTGGCCACTGCCGACCAGGAACTCCAGGACAAATTGTCTGCATATAAAAGAAAAATGAGCGAGGAACAGGAGGTAAAAGGAGAGAAACTTTCCGAAATCGGCTATAAAAAATATTTGGAGAAATAATGATGACGAAGTTATCATATAAAACTGCAGGGGTTAATATTGATACTGCTAACAGCACTAAAAAAGAATTGGCGAAAATCCTCGACACGCAAGACGGTGGCCTATTGAACAAAGTAGGGGCGTTCGCCACATTGTATGACGGTTCATTTCCGGGTTACAAGCACCCGGTTTTAGTTTTTAAGACGGAGGAGCCCGGCACCAAGCAAAAGTTAGCTTTTGAAAACAACAGTATTGAAACACTTTGCTATGATTTGGTGGGACATTTAATAAACGACGCAATTGTGATGGGAGCCAAGCCGCTCTCCGTTCAGGACTGTATTGTTTGTGGAAAAATGGATAAAGAAATTGTTTTGAAAATTGTTTCTTCCCTGGCACAGGCCTGCCGAGAAAACGAATGCCTGCTCACGGGCGGCGAAACATCCGAACAGCCGGGCGTCATCGGAGAAGGGACATATATTCTTACCGCAAACATTGCTGGGGTAGTGGAGAAGGATAATATTATCGATGGCTCAAAAATTGAAGCGGGAGACGTTGTGCTGGCTCTGCCCTCCAGCGGATTGCATACAAATGGCATTTCCTTAGTCAGAAAAATAATGGAACAATCTCCGGAAATACTAAATGAAAAAATAGGCGGAAAATCCTTTTTGGAAACTGTTTTGACTCCACACTTTTGTTATTATAAGTGTCTAAAGGATTTGTTTGGCAATGAAGGGCTGGTTGGATTGGCACACATAACAGGTGGTGGTATTAAAGAAAATCTCAACAGGATTTTGCCTAAAAACTTGGACGCAGTGGTTGATATTAAAAAAGTAAAAGTTTTAGAAATATTCAGGATTTTGAAAAAATTCGGCAATCTAGAGGATGCCGATATGTTTCGAGCATTTAACATGGGCGTCGGCATAGTGGCCGTAGTCAAAGCAAATTTTGTCGAAGACGCAATAAAACATTTAAAAGCATTCGGAGTACATGCTTACCCAATAGGAAAGATTATAAAAGGTAACGGGCAAGTAATTTTGAAATAAATGGATCCCGAACGAAATCGCGGACGCATAAAATAAACAAAATTATGAAATTGATTAAAGGTATTATTAATATTAAGGG
>MFVU01000001.1:11869-39443 GCA_001787125.1 Candidatus Nomurabacteria bacterium RIFCSPLOWO2_12_FULL_44_11 | reverse complement strand
AGCGACGAGGCGACTCTGAGCTAATCGTTTAAAAGCGGCCCCAGTTCGGATTGAAGTCTGCAACTCGACTTCATGAAGTTGGAATTGCTAGTAATCGCGGGTCAGCTAAACCGCGGTGAATACGTTCTCAAGTCTTGTACTCAGAAATAAATGCGCTTGGCAGTTTATCAAGGTCTAGTTGGTTAAAATCCGACCTCGAAAGAGTAGTGAAAGGGTAAGTCCTCGGCCGTGAGGCGTGGACTGAAGGATCCTAGTAACAAAAAGCAGCCTTATCATATAAGGGCGATACGACCTGTATGGTGAGTTATGGGGAAGTATTCAAGAAAACCCGATAAGGATGTTTGGAAAAGAATGATAAATGACCCAAGGAGATCTTTTGTGTTAATGGAAACTTATGCACATGAGAAGTCAGCTGTGTCGTAGTACTATGCGTCAAGTCATGATATGATTGATGCATGGGAAGGACTAAGCCAAGAGTTTCGAGTGAGTATGTTGTTGGACTAACAGATGGAGAAGGTTGCTTCTATGTAAACGTTGGAGAATCTCCTCGGTATAGAAGTGGAGTAAGAATTCAAATGCATTTTCATATAAAAATGCAAGAGAAAGATCACCAACTTCTGGAAAAAGTTAAGAATACAATCGGGTGCGGTGCTGTATATTTTCAAAAAGAGCAGCGAGCCAATCACGCTCAATGCTATAGGTATACGGTAAGTGCCCAATCAGATATTATTAATATAATTATTCCGTTTTTTAAACAACATCCTCTACAAAGTTATTCTAAAAATTATAGTTTTCGTGTTTTCTGTAAAATAGCCCAGCTTGTTAAAAGCAAAGCCCATTTTTCAAAAGCAGGAATAAGTAAGATTAGGATACTTAAATCGAAAATGAATCAAAAAACTCTTGGACTCGCGTAGTGCGGGAAATCCGCTCGCTACGTGGGGACCGGCAATGTTCTAAAAAGCCGAATCCGCCCGTCAAGTCAAGGGAGCCGGGAGTACCCGAAGCCCCCTCCCCAGTTTTTAAGATATTGTAAGAGTAAAAATTTACATTGATCTTGAAATTATTTTTCTGGAAAACTGGGGAGGGGTCTACGGTAAGCTCGGTAACAGGGACTAAGTCGTAACAAGGCACGGGTAGGGGAACCTGCTCGTGGAATAATTCAATTTGAAAATCGTCCCTCTGATCTATATCGGAGAGAGCCCTGTCAAAAGCGGGGCTAAGGCCAGGGATTGGTCGGACTAATTGAGTCGGTATTGTGAAGCTCAATTGACTTCACAATGGACAACAACTCTCGTCCTAAAAAGAGTTTGACATAAGGGGAAAGACCCTAAGTTAAAGCCCTGTCGCTCTCGAGCGACGGGGCAAGGAACGAAACAAAACAAAGGACAGTTTATCCGCCTCTGGCGGACAAGAAAGAATACCTCATAATGGGGTATTTTTTTTGTTTGCGCAAAGTATAATTAGGAGGTAGGATTAAAAAAGGGAGAGTGCACCATGCCTGATGAATCCGATCGGAATCGTTTTCTGGAGTTCGAAGGCGACCCTACGGCAGAAAGGAAGCTGTCGTGGGAAGACCCCTGGTTCAGGATTCCGCGATGGATTCGCGTCATCATTGTTGTCGCAGTGCTGAGTGGAATCGGTCTCGGAATTACGTCGTTGTCTTGGTAGTGCACCGGCCCCGTCGTTGCGCGAACGACGGGGCAAGTAGCAATAAGTGGGTACCTAGAACCACTGCGATAAACCACAAGTTTTAGCGGTGGTTTTGTCATTTTTGTGCTAAAATTTATCTATGAAACGAGTCGGCATACTCCGCGGAGGGAAGGGAAAGGATTATCAGAAGTCCATAAAGGAAGGCGGGAATTTGATAGTATATATTTCTGAAAATTTAAGGGAGAAATATAAGCCGGTGGATATTTTTATTGATAAGGATGGGGTTTGGCATTTAGGTGGCTTGCCGATACTGCCTTCGGATTTAGTGCATAAAGTTGATATTGTTTGGAATGTGGCGCATCCGTCCTCGGCTTCAATACTTCAAAGTTTTAATATTCCACAAATTAATCAAAGTCATTTTTATTCTGCGTTGGAAAATAGTAGGGAAATGCTAAGAACGCACTTGAACAGTATCGGCGTAAATATGACTAGGTATATCGTTGCTCCTAGGAGCGCGCGAGCGGTGCATGAAAAGTTCCCTGCACCGTGGGTCGTGAAGGTTGGTAATGAAATTGAAGTAGTCAAAACTTTTGATGAATTAACAACTATAATGAATAAGGTAAGTAATATAATAGTTGAGGAATTTATCGAAGGCAAACCTTCCGCGGTTCATGTCATTCCAAACTTCCGTGAGGAAGACATTTATGTTTTACCGCCGGACAATCTTTCCAAGGGCGAGAAGGATCAAGCCATAAAATTCACCAAGCAATTACACCAGCATTTGGGTGCCAAGCATTATCTAAAAGCCGATTTTACTTTGCATCCAAAGAGGGGATTCTTCCTAACCAACATCACTTCCACGCCGGACCTCCGCCCGCATTCCCATTTGGAGGACTCCCTCCACTCCGTCGGCGCCAAACTTCACCACCTAGTAGAGCATATGATAGAATCGGTTTCGTGAACCGGGCCGTAGTCCCGAACCAAAGTAAAATTTGGTACGGGATAAATATAGTGGTAGTCTAAAAGTTAATTGCTCGGGGTATCGTATAGTGGTAGTACGCATGGCTGGGGGTCATGTAGTTCCGGTTCGATTCCGGGTACCCCGACTTTATGATATAAATATGTTTCTGGGCCCATAATAAAATGATATTTTGCATTTGCACATATACCTACTTTAGGGTACAATATTAGAATTAGAAATATTTTAATCAAAGAGCGCGTTCGGCAACTCCGGGCTAAAGGAAAAACATATTCTGAAATTCAAATTCTAATCAAATCCCCAATTCCTAAAAGCACTCTTTCTAGTTGGTGTAGTGGTGTTAAGCTGCCAGATTGGTATGAGAGTAAAGTAACGAAGATTAATAAGATTAATTATACACGTGCAAGGAAACTCGCATGGGCTTCAAATAAGATCAAGAGAGAAAGATTATTGCAAAAACTTCTCAATAATATTAAACCCATGAAGCGAAAAATAAAAGATATACTAGTTTTAAAAATGATATTATCTGTTCTGTACTTAGGTGAAGGAACAAAATGGAAAGGTCATAGCGGTATGGTATTGGGAAGTTCCGATCCGAATATAATTCTACTTTATATAAAATTATTAGAAATATGCTATGGCATAAATCATAAAAAATTAAAATGCAGAGTGAGTTATAGAGCAGATCAAAATTTAAAAAGTCTTGAAAGATATTGGTCAAAAATTACAGGCATTCCTTTAAGTAATTTTTATAAAACAAAATTTGATCCTAGAACGATAGGGAAACCGACAAAGAATAAAAAATACAGGGGTGTTTGTGTTATTATGGGGGCTGGAAGTCATATTCAACTTGAGCTTGAAGCGATTCCCAAATTGATTTTAATGGGCCTGTAGCTCATCTGGTTAGAGCGCCACTATGGCATAGTGGAGGCAGTCGGTTCGAGACCGATCAGGTCCACCGAGCATCCTTAGCTCAGTGGTAGAGCGTTCCGTTCACATCGGAAAGGCCGAAGGTTCGATCCCTTCAGGATGCACGGGCCCGTAGTAAAGTGGCATTACGCGGCATTCGCATTGCCGAGGCACGAGTCCGATTCTCGTCGGGTCCACACCACTTCTCTCAAAAGAGCTACGAGGTGCGCAGCAAAATTAAATATAGGCACGTAGCGCCCGCCTGCCAGCGCCTGAAGCGCAGCTGATGGCGGGCAGGGAATTGGTTATAAAATTGCCGAGGTGGTGGAATTGGTAGACACGCTAGCTTCAGGAGCTAGTGAGAGCAATCTCATAGGAGTTCAAATCTCCTCCTCGGCACCGGGCCGTAGTATACCGGTAGTACGTATCCTTCGGGAGGATATAGATTGGGTTCGATTCCCAACGGCCCGACATGGTATAATTGTTTATAGAGTTGTTTTTATCTGTGGCGGGTGATCGCACTCACATAGGCACATATGTTGGAGATTAGCCACCACCTGCCTCAAATGAAAATAAGTACCCCTCACCAAGTTAAGCTTAATTTGGTGAGGGGTTTGTGTTAATATAGCTAAATGGCAATTTTCAGTAAAATCTTCGGTGATACAAGCTCCAAATGGATAAAAGGTACGGCCAAAACAGTCGAAAAAATCAATGCTCTGGAGGCAAATATTTCCAAGTTTGAAAGTGATGACTTTCCAAAAAAGACGCAGGAGTTTAGGGAAATATTAACCAAGGCAGAGGACAAAAAGGAGGCGCTGGAAAATATTCTGCCGGAAGCGTTTGCCTTGGTGCGTGAAGCGGCCCGGCGCAGTTTGGGCGAGCGGCATTATGACGTTCAACTCGTGGGAGGACTCGCGCTCCACGGAGGCAAAATCGCCGAGATGAAAACCGGAGAAGGTAAAACACTCGTGGCAACCCTGCCGGCATATTTAAACGCTCTTGGTGGAGAAGGAGTGCACATCATTACCGTGAACGATTATCTGGCGCGTCGCGATGCGGTGCTGATGGGGCAGATTTATAATTTTCTGGGTTTGACTGTGGGAGTGATTAACTCCCAAAATGTTTCTTATCTCTATGATCCCAAGCACAAAGAAGAGGATCAGACTCGCGATACAGTGGGAGAATTTAAAATTCTTTATGATTTCTTAAAACCATGCACTCGCCAAACGGCCTATGCCGCTGACATAACTTATGGCACCAATCATGAATATGGATTTGATTATCTGCGTGACAATTTAGCAACCTCCAAAGATGACATGGTGCAAAGAGGACACTATTTTGCGATTGTAGACGAAGTGGACTCCATTTTAATAGACGAGGCACGCACCCCGCTCATTATTTCATCTGCCTCGAGTGATTCGGAGGATTTTTATACCAAGTTCTACCAGATCGCGCGCCAGCTCAAGGCTAGTGTCGATTACACGGTAGATGAAAAATTACGAGCTATTCAAATGACCGATGAAGGCATAAATAAAGCAGAGCAACTTTTGGGAATTACAAATATTTACACAGAAAAAGGTATTAAGTACGTGCATCACCTGGAAACAGCGGTCAAAGCGCAGGCGCTTTTCGAGCGAGACAAAGATTACGTGGTTAAAGAAGGGGAAGTAGTTATCGTCGATCCCTTTACGGGGCGACT
Organism: Candidatus Nomurabacteria bacterium RIFCSPLOWO2_12_FULL_44_11; assembly: GCA_001787125.1. Lineage (GTDB taxonomy): Bacteria > Patescibacteriota > Minisyncoccia > Phycocordibacterales > UBA9973 > UBA9973. The sequence goes on along the minus strand of MFVU01000001.1, from coordinate 34,206 downwards.
CCAGCCCGGCCGGCGCTGGAGCGAGGGGATACATCAGGCAATTGAAGCCAAGGAGGGTGTAAAAATTGAACGTGAAACTCGCACTTCGGGGTCTATCACTTTCCAGAATTATTTTCGTTTCTACAAAAAACTCTCGGGTATGACCGGCACCGCCGCAACTTCCGCAGAAGAATTTTTGAAAGTGTACGGTCTCGACGTTATCGAAGTGCCGACCAACGCCCCAATCATACGTAAAGACCATCCGGATTCAATTTTCCAGACGGAAAAGGGCAAATTCCAGGCCATCGCCCGGAAAGTAAAAGAGCTAAATGTAGCCGGCCAGCCCGTTCTTATCGGCACTATTTCCATTGAAAAGAACGAACTCCTTTCCGTTTACTTAAAACAAGAGGGTGTACCACATGTAATATTGAATGCGAAGAATCATGAAAAAGAAGGGGAGATAATTGCCCAAGCAGGTAAGCGAGGAAGCGTAACCATTGCTACCAACATGGCTGGTCGCGGAATCGACATCAAGCTGGGAGGAAACCCGATCATAAAAGAAGAGTATGAGTTTGTAAAATCAGTAAGCGGACTTTTTGTTTTAGGAACCGAGCGGCATGAAGCACGCCGAATTGACAACCAGCTCCGCGGGAGAAGCGGTCGGCAGGGCGACCCGGGCGAGACGCAATTTTACGTGTCGCTTGAAGACGACCTCATGCGCATTTTCGGCGCGGAGAGAATCAAGAAAATGATGGGGCGCTTCGGTATACCGGAAGATCAGCCAATTGAAAACCGTTTCGTATCCAAAACTCTCGAGGGGGCCCAGACCAAGATCGAGGGCTTTCATTTCGATGCCCGTAAGCACACGCTGGAATATGACGATGTGATGAACCATCAAAGGAAAATTATTTACGGGCGCAGACAAAAAATGCTCTTTGCAGACAAAGAAGGAATCGATGAGCTTTTATCCGGAATTGCGGCTGGGAGAGAGGGATTCGATCAAGTTTTGGCGGCGAAGCGTGAAAAACTGGGTATGGAGGCATACTATGAGACCGTGCGTCGCATTGCATTGTATAGTACTGACAATCTTTGGATGGAGCATCTGGAGGCGATGGACTACCTGCGGAGCTCGGTCAATCTGCGCGCTTATGGCCAACGCGAGCCGATTGTGGAATACAAGAAGGAAGGCCTCGGGATGTTTAAGGAAATGGAAGCGGCCTTCGAGGACCAAGTGTTTACTTTAGTTTCAAATATTAATGTAGAACAGGCGCGCGCAGCCGAGAAAGAAACCCCTGCTCCAAAACAGACATTAGTCACGAGCCACAAAGAACGCGGAGAGGATATGAAAAGTGCGCAAACAGACGCCCCTAAAGTTGGCCGGAATGATCCCTGCCCTTGCGGCTCGGGGAAAAAATTCAAAAAATGCCATGGCGCGTAACGCTAAATAATTATCACAAATAACCAATTCTGTAAAAATATGCGGTCGCATATTTTTGTGGACAAAACACCTTAAAAAAATATGGCAAAAAGGACCGAGTATAAAAAAATTATCTTAAATTTGGTTAAAAATGCCGGTCGTTTGGCTCTGGATATTGTCGCCCCTAATGCTTTTAAGTTCGTGTCCACATTTCCAAAAAACAAGAGAAAAAAACTGAAATACTATATAAATCAAAAAGCCGAGCAACTAGTGGCAGAAGGTTTCCTAGAAATAGTAGAAGAAAACGATACGCAATTTTTACAGCTAACGAAGAAAGGCGGAGAAAAATTATTATATTATCAGATAACTACAACAAAGAAGCCGGGTCGCTGGGACGGGAAGTGGCGCGTTGTTATTTTCGATGTATGGGAGAAAACGCGGGTCAAAAGAAATTTATTACGCGAAGAGATAAAAAATTTCGGTTTTATCCAATTGCAAAGGAGTGTTTGGATTTATCCATATGAGTGCGGGCAATTTATAGAGCTGTTAAAAACTGATCTTTCGTTTGGCAAAAACATCAGGTATATGGTCGTGGAGTCTCTCGATTTTGATGAAAATTTAAAAAGGCGATTCAAGTTGTCCGGCTAATATTCTGTAAAAATATGCGGTCGCACATTTTTGTGGAAAAGGGGTAGATATGATAAAGTGTGATGGTGAAGTAAATGAATAGTATGCCGCAGGATTTTTCGAGAAAAATGTCTATAGTGCTCCGTGAAAATCTGGCTTCTTGGCAGCTCACAAACACTGTGAGCCATATTTCTGCATTTTTAGGGAATAAACTCGATCAACCTTTTGATACTGGAAAATTTTTTGCCTCAGAAGATGGCGTAAATTTTCCTCGCAATTCTCAATACGGCATCGTGAGTTTGCAAGCTAGTAAAGAAGAAATAATGAATCTTACAACAAAACTATCGGATTCGGGGCTACTTTGGATTGCTTATACTCAAGACATGATTGATTTAATCGACGATGAAGAACTAATTAGAACTATTGGCCAGAAAAATTCTAACGATTTAGATATACTGGGTATTGGAATTTTTGGTACTAAAGAAGAGCTAAAAGAACTTACTGGTAAATTTAAACTTTGGAAATGAAAAGTAATAAAACTTACAATCAAATTGCGGATTTTATTTATGAAACGGGCATCCATGCCAAGACCCCACGCTCGGGGCTGTGGTTTCTAGGTTCTGGTAATCAGTCGGTAGCGGAGCATCTCTTTCACACGGCGATGATCGCTTATGCTTTGGCCTACCTCGAACCGAAGGCGGATAAAAATAAGGTAGTGCTAATGGCGCTCGTGCATGACATTGGCGAGGGCCGGGTATCTGACCATAATTATGTGCATCAGCGTTACGGCCGGCTGGCGGAGGAGAAAGCTGTCGAGGATATTGCCAAAGAAGTTCCCTTTGGCGGAGAAATTAAAAAATTATTCAAGGAGGAAAGGGCTCGCACTACCCTGGAAGCGAAGATCGTGAAAGACGCCGATCAGTTGGAGTGGATAGCTACGCTTAGGATTGAGGAAGCCAAAGGAAATACCAAAGCCCATGGGTGGATCAAGGTTTCCTTCAAGCGTCTTAAAACTTCAGCCGGCAAAAAAATTGGGAAGATTTTGACAAATAAACACCCCGACGCTTGGTGGTTTAATGTCAAGGACAAATGGTTTGTCGATCGCAAGCAAAAAGACCGCAAGTGGGGTAAGAAAAAATAATTTTTTACCCGAATTATCGTCCATAATAACTACGTAGTTTAATATGTAATTATGATCAAGCACATCTGGTTTGACTTCAGTGACACTCTGGCTTCCATAAGTTATTTTTCTTACTGCCTGACCGACCCGAATATCCCCAAAGTTTTGGAGGATTTAGGCAAGATTATCCCAATCTCTCTTTTTTCAAATATTGATGTCAAAAAAATCCTACCCGAGCTAGGTATAAATCCCAGGTGGTTTACTCATATTCTCTCGGCCAATCAAGTAAGAGCTCCCAAACCCGCCCTCGATGGGTTTAATAAAATAATAGAGCTCTCCGGTGTGCCCCGAGAAGAGATCATTTATATTGGAGATCATTTAGAGAAAGATATAATTCCAGCGAAGACGGTGGGTATTAAAGCCGGAACGGTCTTTGAAAAAGTCCCCGAGGCGGACTATTGTTTTGAAGATTTTAAGGATATACTGGAGTTTATAAAGAAGAATAAATAACATGGAAAACTTGGAGCAAAGAATACAAAATATTGAGGAGAGGAATAGAAAGGTAGAAGCCGATAAGGCCTGGGAAACTAGCATAGCTAGAAGATTAATACTTGTCTCCTCCTCCTACCTTGTTATTGCAGTATTTTTTGTAGTCATAGAATTACCGAATCCGTGGTTAAATGCCATTGTTCCTGCGTTGGCTTTCGTGATCCAGCAACTATCCATGCCGTTTTTCAAAAAACTGTGGTTGAAATTAAAAAAGCAATGAAAAAACTTCTAGAAAAAGTTTTTTAAAGATGTATTCTTAAAGTATGAAACTACTTCTTACATCAGACGGAATTACCAATCCATCAATAGCCAAAGCTTTATTTGGGTTGATTGGAAAAAAGCCAGAAGAGACTAGCCTGGCCTTTATACCCACTGCCGTGAATGTAGCTAAGGGAGACAAGGGGTGGTTTGTGGAAGCCCTGCACCAGTTGCACGGTCTCGGGCTTAAATATCTAGATATAGTAGATATATCTGCAATGCCTAAAAATATTTGGCTACCAAGGTTAGAATCTGCTGATGTTTTGTTTTTTTGCGGTGGGAATTCGTCTCATTTAATGCGGTGGATCAAAGAATCCGGACTACGCAAAATTTTGCCGAATCTTCTAGAAAAAAAGGTTTATGCAAGCTTAAGTGCTGGCAGTACGATAACTGCTCCTGACCTTGCTTTAAGTAAAAAAGAGCACAGAACAGAATATGCCAACAGTTTCGGCTATAATAGCGAAGATGCTTTGAATTTAGTCGATTTTTACACTCAGTCCCACCTCAATTCCCCCAACTACCCTGAACGAACAGAAGAAAAGTTAAAAGAGTTAGCGAAAAATTTTAAGGGTACAATTTATGCTCTAGATTACAATTCTGTGTTGAAAGTAACTGACGGAAAGGTAGAAATAATAAGCGAAGGTAAATATCTAAAATTGTAATAATGAAAAACTCATGAAAATTGACTTTGTGCGACACGGGAAAACAGAATACAACGTGGCCGGGCGAGTGAACGGTCAAACGATGGATGATCCTCTCATTGAGGAGGGAATCGAGCAGGCGCAAAAAACCAAGTTGGAAATATCAGAAGATTATACAATTATCTATTCTTCGGATTTATTGCGGGCCAAACAAACAGCGGAAATTTTGAACCAGAAGTTAAACATCCCAATAAAATACGATGTTCGCCTACGGGAAAGAAGCCATGGATCACTGACCGGAAAAACTTGGGATGAAATGGGGCCCAATCAGAAAGAAATTGATAAAAACCAAAAATATGACTATCGTCCTTATGGTGGGGAATGCGTCGAAGACGTTCGATCCCGAGTTTTCTCTTTTGTTGAGGAGATCAAAAAAAATAACCGGAATCCTAAAATTTTAGTGGTAACTCACGGCGGCATTATTCGATTACTGTACCACACTTTACATGGCCAAATCCCAGAAAAAATTTATAACGCCTCTGTGCACGAGTTTGAGTTTCCCAATATAGATTACAATGAAAAATTTTTTTAAAAAACTCAGGTTGAAACGACGCGTGGTGACAGCACTAGCGGCCCTCCATTTTTACGGCAATCCTTCCACTAAGCTAAAAGTTATAGGGGTGACGGGAACGAATGGCAAAACGACCACTACCACGCTTTTATATAAAGTCGCCACCACCCTTGGATACAAGGCCGGGCTTATCGGCACGGTGGAAAATATTATAGCTGGAGAAGTAAGAGATGCTACCCACACCACTCCCGACCCTATTTACTTAAATAAACTGCTCTCGGAAATGGCTTATAGGGGATGTGAGTATGTTTTTATGGAGATTTCTTCTCACGCACTGGACCAGCGGCGGGTAGCCGGCATAACATTCGCCGGGGGAGTATTCACCAATCTGACCCACGACCATCTGGATTACCACAAAAGTTTGGAGAATTATTTTCTGGCCAAGAAGAAATTTTTCAAAATGCTTCCTACTGATGCTTTCGCTCTGGCCAATGCTGACGACGAGCATGGCCGATTGATGCTCGAAGGAACAAGAGCCAGGCAATTTTTTTATGGCTTCAAGGATGCTCCGGACTTTAAGGGCGAAATTTCCAGCATCAATTTTTATGGATTGGAACTTCTTTTCAATCAAATTTACATAAAATCGCATTTACTCGGTAAATTTAATGCCTACAATTTACTGGCAGTCTGGAGCGTATGCCAGTTGTTAGGTTTTAATATGGAGAGAGTTGGCAAAATTTTAGAAACAATTGAGCCGCCGCGCGGAAGATTTGAACATTTTACAGCACCCAATGGTGTGCTAGTCGTGGTTGATTATGCGCACAGCCCGGACGCACTGGAGAAAATATTTGAAGCGGTGCTGGAAATCAAACAAAGAACCGGAAAATTAATTTCAGTTTTTGGCTGTGGGGGAGATCGGGATCCACTTAAACGCCGAGTGATGGGGAAGATTGGGGCAGTAAATTCCGATATTGCTATTTTTACTTCGGATAATCCCCGGAGCGAAAATCCAGAGCAAATAATTTTTGAAATGAAGACCGATCTCTCGATGAAAGATACCGCCAAGGTAAAAGTAATTTCTGACAGGCACGAGGCAATAAAGGAAGCAGTAAGAATTGCCAAGGGCGGCGATATTATCCTATGCGCCGGCAAAGGGCACGAGGACTACCAAGAGATAAAAGGCGTAAAGCGCCACTTCAGCGATATGGAAGAATTTAAAAAAGCGTATGGTAAACTCTAGAGAATTTTTCAAGGGTAAAAGGATAACAGTAATGGGCCTCGGGCTCTTGGGTCGGGGAGTGGGAGATGCAGTTTTTCTAGCAGAATCTGGAGCCAAGCTTATCATTACAGACCTGAAGCATTCGAACGCACTTAAATCTTCACTTCTAAAGCTCCGAAAATTCAACAATATTAAATACGTTTTAGGAAAACATCGGCTGGAAGATTTTAAAAAGGCAGATATGATTTTGAAGGCCGCCGGAGTTCCGCAAAATTCTCCTTATATTAAGGAAGCAAGAAAAAATAAAATAAAAGTTGAAATGAGCGCGACTTTTTTTGCCAAACTCTCCGGTTTACCGATAATTGGGGTGACGGGAACGCGTGGCAAATCCACCGTGGCACATCTAATAGCGCATATTCTTAAATCCTCCGGCAGAAAAGTAATTTTGGGAGGAAATATTCGCGGTGTTTCTAATTTGCAATTATTTAAACAAGCCAAGCATGCAGAGATAGCAATACTTGAACTAGATTCATGGCAGCTTCAGGGATTTAGAGATGCCAAAATATCTCCGCACATTTCAGTTTTCACTACTTTTTTTCCGGATCACATGGTTTACTATGACAAGAAGATGAAAAAATATTTTTTAGATAAGGCATATATTTTCAAAAACCAAAACAAAAAGGACGTATTGATTGCCGGCTCGCAAGTTTCCCCTTTTATTATTAAATGGGGAGGCAAAATTAAAAGCAAGATTATTGCACCAAAGATAAAAAATTTCAAAATGAAGATTCATGGCGAGCACAATTTATATAATGCTAACTTAGCCGCCGAAGCGGCAAAAGTTATAGGTATCTCGGAAGTGGTTATAAAAAAAGCGATAGAAAATTTTAACGGAGTGGAAGGCAGAATGCAATTCCTCCGAGAGGTCAGAGGTATTAAATATTATAATGACACTACTGCTACCACCCCGGAAGCAACCTTAGCAGCTCTGCACACTCTAGGTAAAGATAAAAAGCTCATATTGATCGCAGGAGGATCTGACAAGAGTTTAAATATGAGTGCACTTATAAGAGAGATACCGAAATTCTGCAAAAAAGTTGTACTACTCCCAGGCACCGGAACAAAACGAGTTGAAGGAAAAATTTATAATAAAGTAAAAGCCAAAAATCTAAAAGATGCAGTATCAAAAGCACAAAAGCTGGCATTAAAGGGCGACACCGTCATCCTTTCGCCTGCCTTCGCCTCCTTCGGTCTTTTCAAGAATGAATACGATCGCGGAGATCAATTTATGCAGATAGTGAGAAATTTAAAATGACCGATCTCAATTTATTAAAAGTTAACAAAGTTTTCTTTATTGGCATCGGCGGGATAGGGATTTCTGCGGGGGCGCAGTTGGCGCTCGCGCGCGGTATGGAAGTATCTGGAGTGAATGATGAGGAAGGTAAGACCACAGAACTCCTAAAACAAAAGGGAATAAAAATAATTTATTTAAAAGATTTCAAGAATTTACCTGAAGCGGATATGTACGTTTTTAGTGATGCTTGGATTTATCGGGGTCCAGAAATTATTGAGGCAGCCAAAAAAACTGGCAAACCGGTGCTTTCATATTTTGAATTTTTGGGAATTATTTCGAAAGAATATAAAGTAATAGCCATAGCCGGCACGCACGGCAAAACCACGACCACTGCTATGGTTGCGGAGATTTTAATTGATGCCGGGCTCGACCCGACAGTAGTAGTCGGATCTTTTATGAAAGAATTTAATAGTAATTTTCGAAAAGGCAATAGTCCATACCTGGTGGTTGAAGCAGATGAATATAACAGGCACTTTTTAAATTTTAATCCATTTATCGGCGTGGTTACTAATATTGAAGCGGACCACCTGGATTATTATAAAGATTTAGCTGATATAGAAAATGCCTTCAACCAATTCGTTGCACAGAGTGAGAACGTGATTGTAAATTATACGAAATATCTACGCGACCTCCCGAAATTGTCCGTGCCCGGTCTGCACAATCAAGTGAATGCCGCCGCCGCGTTAGCCATTGCCGATTTCTTGAAGGTGGATAAAAAAAAAGCCAAAAAATCATTGGCTGAATTCTCCGGCACTTGGCGCCGGTTGGAAAAAAGAGGGGAGACAAAAAACGGAACAATAATTTATGACGATTACGCTCATCACCCGACGGAAATCAAGGCGAGCATCCAGGTGCTCCGCGAACTTTATCCGCCGAAGCAAAAAATAATCACAATTGTTTTTCAACCGCATCTCTATAGCCGCACCCGGGCGCTTTTTGACGACTTTGCCAAAAGTTTCAAAGGAGCGGACAGGATATTTCTTCTTCCCATTTACTTTGCTCGAGAGGATCCAGACCCAGAAGTTTCTAGTAACCGATTGGCAGAGGCAATAATCAAAAATGGAGAGGAGGCGCAATCCTTTCCCGACTTTGAGTCAGCGGAGCGAGCAGTTTTAACCCTTAATCTTGGGCCCAATGACGTATTGGTGACCATGGGGGCGGGCGAGGCCTACAAGGTAGCGGATAAGGTCTTTGGATTGACTTTTTGACCTGAATATGCTAATATGGCAGTAACCCTAAATATAGGCCTTTATGTCCTAAAAGCTTATAAATAAAGGGTTTTTTCGTTTAAGACAGAACCTCGGTTATGGAGTTGGCGGAGCACAACCGCTCTTTATGCAGAATAAAAAATTAATACGTTTCGTGGAGTCATTGATTCTCCTGCCTATTACGACCATGACGACAATACCAGCTGTTCCTGCGGTCCCTCTGACCCAGGCCACTATGAGTATTGTTTCGGCTCCCCAGACAGTATTATCGCAAAAATTGAATATAGCTCCCGACGTCTTGGCTTTTAACAATAGCGAGGATGCGGCAGCTCAAACCCAAAAGGCCCAGGCGGCTGCCATTGATGCTTATTTCGAAGCACACGATATGCCGCTCGCCGGGCAAGGGATGAAGATGGTGATCGAGGCGGAGAAGAACGCTCTGGACTGGAGATTGCTTCCGGCGATTGCCATGCGCGAATCAACCGGGGGTAAATTTGGGTGTAAAAAGGTAAAACATAATCCTTTCGGCTGGGGCTCCTGCAAAATCGGTTTTGATTCCTACGAACATGCCATTGAGATAGTGGCCAAAAATCTCGGCGGCAACAACCCTCGAACGGCTCGTTATTACGATAATAAAACCACTATTCAGATCCTCCGCGCCTACAATCCGCCTTCCATCGTGCCCCGCTACGCGGAGCAAGTTCTCGCCATCATGAAGGCCATCGGCCCAGAAGACCTAACTTTGACTCCAAACATTACTGCCTAACTAAAAATCCCCCTCGCGCGCGCGGGTTTTTAGTTTGTTAACTTTTCTCCTTGATTTTCGCTTTTTTTTTATTATTACTCTTACCTGAGAGATATGTAAGGGCCCATGGGGGCTATGTTTCGAAATGTTCTTCAAAACAGGAGCTCACACATGGCTACCGCAGACAAGGCCCAGGTTACGAGCGGATCACAAGTAGGCCAGATTCTCCGCATTCCGCGGAGTCGCATCCGACGCTTCGAGACCCAACCGCGCGGATTCTTCGATGCCAAAGCCATGAACGAACTGGCAGACAGCATCGCAGAGATCGGGCAGCAAACCCCGATCATTATCAAATCCATCACCGGCGATCCGGACCACGACTACGAGCTTGTGGATGGCGAACGGCGATGGATTGCTTGCGGCATGGCACTCGTTGAAACCATGCTCGCCGAGGTACGGGTGATCAATGATGAAGATGACCAGTTCGAGATCTCAGTCGTCAGCAACTTCAACCGCGCAGAGCACACCTCGCTTGAGATTGCTCTGGCTATCGATCGCATGCGGAAGTCCAAGAAATTGCAAGGCCTCTCCGCCGGCGAGCAAATGAAAAAGATACGCAAAAGGTTCGGGCGCTCCGAACCTTGGGTGTATCAACACTTGGTCCTCTTGCGGCTCCATCCTGACGTCCAGGCAATGATGGCGCCGACGCTTCCCGAAGAGGAACGTCTGAGCCACATGCTCGGAGTGTTCATTTCCAGTCTTCACCACGACCTTCAGCTCGATATCGCGAAGACGGTGATGGTAAAGAGGATGGGTATGAACCAAGCACGCCTCTACGCCCGGCAAGTTGCCGAAGAAGCTGGTGTGAAGATCAAGACGACGGAACGACCAATGGGTATGCCTTCGCAAAGTTGGCGACGTCTGCAAAACACCGTCAAGGTGTTGCACGAAGGGCTCGACGTTCTTTTTGTGCCGGCGTCTCGCGAAGCACTCGTGAAGCGTAACACGATGGATCTCGTGCTCATGGTGGCTGAAGTCGAGCAGTGCATTACTCGACTAACGCAACTCAAGGCGGTGCTCACACCAACGCTCGAGGTTGCTCCGGCCGAACCCAAGCCGGTACCTGCGCCGACTCGAGCGACTGTCGTCGATGTTCGACCCTCGCACAAGGTGAAAGAGCCGGCGAAGTTGAAACCAGTCGTCGTTGCTCTTCCACCTCCGCCGTCCGCTCCGAAGTCCGCCCCGGCGCCAACGCCGGAATTGTCCTCGAAGCAGGTTCTTGTTCTCTCTCACAAAATCCTGGCCGCGTTGTTCTACCCTAACGGTCAGGCTGTTGTGAATTTGGGTCGCTGCCGACTTCAGGAAATCGTTCCGGAAGTTGACGACCTCGACATGGCCGTGAGCAAGGCCCTGCGCGCCGGCAAAGATAACTGGCGTCTACCTCCAATGAGCTCGGAAGCAGAGCAAAAGCTCAGGAGGCTGATGCACCGCTTTCGCCACAGCTACGGCAACTGCGCGAAGTTCGAGGAATCGCTTGAATATGCGCGGAGACGGGATGAATCCGACGACCCAGTTTCCACGCACGTCATGAGGTGAGCACTGTTGATGAAGAAAAACGCCGCTCGGCGCATCTCCGAGCAAGTAAAAAGCCAGGACACCGAAAGGATATATGTCGCTGGCTTTTTAAATTTACCCCAAATGCATCAAGGTCATTTTGTGGCCTTCCGGTTCGAAGAGAATTATTTGGAAATTGTAATTTTTGCCGAGTCGTGATATATTGTAGATATGTCTAATTTAGAGATAAAAAGAAAGATTTTATGGTCTCATCCTTTGGTTTATAAAAAAGGCCGTCTTTCTGTTTGGCAAAAAGCTTTTGGTATATTGAAAAATAGCAAGCTTGATCACATAAAAGAACTAAAAAAAATTCGTTTGGGATGGAATAGAAAAATGCCTTCTTAATATGTTTGCATTTACTTTCGATACTAATGCTATTATTTATTATCTAAAAGGAGATAAAAAGGCCTCCTCTGCCATTGAGCAAATTCTAAAAGATAATCCCTCTATTTATATTTCTACTGTCACGGAAGTTGAGCTTTTTGGTTTTTCTGCAATGACAGAAATAGAAGCATATCAAATAGAAAAAATTCTCGAAACGATTTCAATTATCCCGCTAGATTCAAGAATTGCAAGAATGGCAGCCAGAATTCGTCAAATATATAAGTTAAAAACTGCTGATAGTATTATAGCCGCCACGGCTCTATTCACAAGCTCGATTTTAGTTACTAGAAATATAAAAGATTTTTCGAGAGTTACAGACTTGAAAGTTAAGTCAATTTAGTTAGTTCTACTCCAAATGCATCAGGGTCATTTTGTGCTCGCGGGGTTCAAAGAGAGTGATTTGGAAATTGTAGTTTTTGCCAAGCTCGAGCTTTTCCCGCAGTTTAATTTCCGAGCCGAAGGTGGAATTGTGCACCAGGCCGGCTACGCCTTCCTTGATGGAAACCAGCGCGCCGTGTTTATTGTATTTGATGACCACACCGCCCACGATGTCGCCTTTCTTCAACTTACCCTCAAATTCTTTCCATGGATTTTCCTTGAGCGCCTTGATGGACAGCGATATCTTGCCGTCTTTTATTTCAATTACTTTCGCGCGCACTTTTTCACCGACTTTAAACATGGCGCGCGGATCTTCCACCAAGCCCCAGTCCAGTTCCGAGATGTGGACCAGCCCTTCCAGCCCTTCTTCAAGTTTCAAGAACACTCCGAAGTCCACGATGCCGGCTACGATGCATTCAACTTCATCGCCGACGCTGTATTTGGAAAGAATTTCTTTTTTCTCTTCCGGATTGTTGTCCTTCTCCGAGAAGATCAACTTGCCTTCCTTGGGGAGCGTCGAAATGATCATGACGTTTATTTTCTCGCTCACGAGCTTCTTTAATTCCTTCAAAATTTTGTCTTTGTCGGAATCCAAGACGCGCGGGTAGTGCTCGGCCTTAAGCTGGGAAGCGGGCAGAAAGCCCTGAATGCCTTGCCAATCCAAAATGAGCCCGCCCTTGTTGGCATCTTTGATCTCCAGATTGAAAACCGTTTTGGCCTTAATTGCTTTTTCCGCCTCGCTCCAAATGAGTGCTTGCTTGGCTTCCTTGAGCGAGAGTTCCGTGTAGCCGTCTTCGTTTTCCGTCTCGACCACCTTGGCTTTAATGGTGTCGCCGAGGGCTATTTTTTTAATGATGTCCTTGGCGTTGATGAATTCTCGGCCGTAAATTATACCGGTGCCGTAGGGCGAAAGGTCCACAAAGACGCTGGACTTTTTGATCATGATGACCGGTCCCTCCACCAAGGAGTCAACCTTCGGCCTCTGGCCGCTGCGATCCACCACCGATTTTAGCACCGGGTTTTCGTTAACTATCCCGCCTGCATCAGCTATGCTGAAAGCATTGCGGGCAGGCATAATTTCTTCTTTTTCTTTTATCATAAATTAAAAATCCGCCAAACAGGGCGGATATAAGGTTTAGGTATTCACATTCTTCGCCTAGGCGATATCAGTGAGGGTTACCCTAAATCCGTGGTAATAATGTTAAATTCAATTGTGCCTCCATACTACTACGGCTTTACAAAAATGGCAAGAGATAATAATATCTGTCTCGGAGGGTATTTTCGATGAGCAGTTCTGGCGAGCTTCCAGGTGGGTGGAGGTACAAGTGGCATATGCTGGCGACGATAACGTTCGCCGGCGCTGTCATTGCGGCGGCAATTGATTTTCTCCGGCGAATCCGGATAAAGCTGCCGTCGGGGTGGTATCTCTACCCCGTTGCATGGGTCGGGTTGTGGGTCATCAATGGGATAGATTTCATCACCCGTCCGTTCCGCGCGGAGAACAACCAACCATGGCCGATGTGGTTCACGGTCGTGGTCGCCATTGTGTTCTTTTTGCTGGCTTTGCTGGGCGGCGGTGCGATGCCTCTCGGTTAAGTTCCGCGCTCGGCGGTACCGAGCATCGTAGGTGAGCGCAAAGCGCTCGCCGACTGGCAGCTACACCTTCGGGGCGCTGCCAGTTTTCGCTTTTTTAGGCGAAAACCACCTTTCTTTTTCTCTTAAATTTGATATACTATAATTAATGATAATCACATACTACGGCCGCGAATTCTTCAAAATCGGACAGGGGGAGATGATTTTGGCCTTTAATCCCGTAAGCAAAAATTCAAAGACAGGTATCTCCGCTCGTTTTGGAGCGGACATTGCCTTGGTCACGACCAATCATCCCGACTACAATGGCGTGGAGCAACTTTCTCACGGCGAGCGCATGCCCTTTGCTATTACCGGCCCCGGGGATTATGAAATTAAGGAAATTTTCATCAAGGGCGTGGCTTCGAATGCGGAAATTGATAAAAAAAAGTATATCAATACTATTTATTCGCTCACTGTGGACAGCATCAACATTGCTTTTTTAGGTGCGCTATCAAATGAGGAGATCTCCAAAGAAGCCATGGAGGCCATAGACGGTCCGGACATTCTTTTCATTCCGGTTGGCAACAAAGGAATGCTCGACGCCAAACAGGCGGCGAAGCTTGCTTCTTCGCTTGAACCAAAGCTCGTCATACCCATGGATTACGACGATTCCACTCTTAAGGCGTTCCTAAAAGAAATGGGAGAAGAAAAAGCGGAAGTAGTGGACAAGCTGACACTGAAGCGCAAAGATTTAGAAGGCAAGGAAGGGGAAGTGATCGTTTTATCAGCAATATAAATTAGAATACATGAAAAAAATTATTCATCATCTAAGACGCCAGTCGGAGGAAACGAGGATTTACATCTTGCACTTACTTACAATTATTGCCGGTATAATTCTGTTTGCCCTCTGGGCTTATTCTTTCGGTGTGGATTTAAGCAGTCCGGAAACGCAAGCGAATCTCAAGAATGATGTGCAGCCATTCTCGGCCCTAAAAGATAATTTAGTTGAGGGTTACAATAATATTTCTCAATAATTAATCCGCCAGAGGCGGACAAGCATGGCAAAAAGCGACGAAAAATCAAAAGAAGAAAGAATCGGCAACGTGGTAAACCCAGTGGATATCGTGACAGAGATGAAGGGCTCCTATTTAGCGTATGCGATGTCCGTCATTACTTCTCGCGCCTTGCCGGATGTTCGCGACGGGCTCAAACCAGTGCACCGCCGAATTTTATATGCCATGCATGAAATGGGTCTTACGGCTTCCGCTCGGTTCCGCAAGTCGGCGGCGGTCGTCGGAGACGTGCTCGGAAAATACCACCCGCACGGCGATGTAGCGGTTTATGACTCCATGGTGGGCATGGCGCAGGAATTTTCTTATCGCTATCCTCTTATTTTGGGACAGGGAAACTTCGGATCTATCGATGGAGACAACGCGGCGGCCATGCGTTACACGGAAGCGAAGATGTCGCGTATCTCTTCCGAACTTCTGCGCGACCTGGAAAAAGAGACAGTGGACTTTCGTCCCAACTATGACCAGACCCGCAAAGAGCCGATCGTTTTTCCGTCTTCCGTGCCGGCGCTACTCTTAAATGGCACGCTCGGAATCGCAGTCGGCATGGCCACGAATATTCCCTCGCATAACTTGGCCGAAGTTCTGGATGCCACCAATTTTTTGATAGAAAATGAAGATGCTACGACGGAGGATTTAATGCAGTTCATCAAAGGCCCCGATTTTCCTACCGGCGGTCTCGCCTACGGTTACAAAGATATGCTCCATGCCTATTCCTCCGGCCGGGGAGGCGTGGTCTGCCGCGGCGAGGCGGAAATAACCGAGGATAAAAACGGCAGTCCGCAAATTGTCATCACTTCCATTCCTTTTCGGGTGAATAAGGCCAATCTTATCATGTCCATCGCGGAGCTCGTCCAGGAAAAGAAGCTCGAGGGCATCAAGGGCCTCCGCGACGAATCAACCAAGGATATTCGCATTGTGATTGATCTCAAGCAAAGCGCGCATCCGGAGAAAGTACTCAACTATATTTACAAAAATACCCAGCTTGAATCCAATTTCAATTTTAACATCGTGGCTTTAGTGGACGGCGTGCCGCAGACGCTTTCCTTAAAATCAATTCTCAATGAATTTATTGCGCACAGGAGAGATGTGGTCAAGCGCCGAAGCGCATATGATTTGCGCAAAGCAGAAGAGCGTGAGCACATCCTCTTGGGTCTTAAAAAAGCGCTGGATAAAATAGATCGAGTGATAAAAATAATCCGGGACTCTAAAAATTCTCAAGTGGCCAAGGTGAATTTGATCAAAGAGTTCAAGTTCTCTGAATTGCAGACGGACGCAATTTTAGAAATAAAACTGGCCAAGCTCGCCGGACTCGAGCGGCAGGCGGTGGAGGACGAACTGAAAGAAAAACAAAAGTTTATTGCCGAAATGAAAGATCTATTGGCAAGCCCTAAGAAAATATTGAAGACCATTTCAAGCGAACTTACAGAAATTAGAAATAAATACGCCGACGAGCGCCGCACGAAAATAATCAAAGGCGGAGTGAAGGAAATTTCCGACGAGGACTTGGTGCCGGAGAAGGAAACGGTGCTGGTTTTGACCGCCGGCGGCTACGTGAAATGCACCGACCCGGGGGAATTTAAGGCGCAGAAGCGGGGCGGGGTAGGGGTAGTGGATTTGGAAACCAAGGAAGAGGACTTTGTGACTATGTTGGTTTCCGGCTCGACTCACAGCAATCTTTTATTTTTCACGAATTTGGGAAAAGTGTATCAGATGAAAATGTATGATATTCCGGAAGGTCGCCGGGCTACTAAAGGAAAGTCCATTATGAATTTCCTGGCTCTAGCTGCGGATGAAAAAGTGAACTCTATTCTGGCTTTACCAAAAGATATTGATAAATTGCAAACATCATTAATGCTGGTGACGAGAAATGGAACTGCTAAAAAAATGGCGAGTGCATCATTCAAAGATGTCCGCCGAAGCGGAATTATTGCCATCAAGCTCGACAAAGGTGACCAGCTGGTGGCCGCCAGGATTACCGAGAAAGGAGACGAAGTAATGATTGCCACCGCGGAAGGTCAGTCCATACGATTCAAAGAGTCCGACGTGCGTGAAATGGGACGAACCGCCGGTGGAGTGACGGGAATAAAGTTAACGAAAGGAGACGAAGTCATTGCCGTAGATATTGTGAAGAAAAAGGATAATACCGGATTTTTCCTGACCGTGAGCGCCAATGGTCTGGGCAAGAAAACAGCGCTTAAAGAATACAAAGTGCAAAAACGCGCGGGCTCCGGAATAAAAACTGCCAAAGTAACGCCCAAAACAGGCAAACTGATTGTAGCTAAAGTATTGACGGGGGAGGAACAGGAGCTCATTGCCATGTCTAAAAAAGGCCAAGTCATCCGTACCGCGCTCAAAGACATCTCTTCGCTCGGCCGGCAGACGCAGGGCGTGACCGTCATGAAGCTTCGCGCCGGCGACGCCATCGCCTCCCTCGCATGCATATGAGCCATGTAACAAATATCGCGTAACAAAGAACACCCGATACGGGTTGCGTGTTGTGTGATATAATGATTTCCATGTTTACTGATCCGGTGAAAAACTTAAAAGCGCTGGGACTTCGGGAGAATGATATCGTGGCGGATCTCGGCGCCGGCACCGGATTTTATGCTGTTGCGGCGGGGCGCATGGTGCCCCAGGGCAAAGTTTATGCTGTGGATGTGCAAAAAGATTTTTTGATGACCATCAAGAGCAAGGCGCGCGAGGCCAATCTCCCGAACGTCGAAACGCTCTGGGGAGATGTCGAGAAGCTTGGCGGGACCAAAATAGGGGATGAGGTGGTGGATGTTGTTATTGCCTCAAACATACTTTTTCAAGTTGAAAATCAGGAGAGATTCCTCGAGGAAGCGAAAAGAATTTTAAAACCCGGTGGCCGGGTGCTTTTAGTGGACTGGTCAGATTCGTCGGATCTCCGGATCAAGACCATTATTCCGAAAGATAAAGCGAGAGCTCTGTTTGAGCGGAAGGGTTTTGCTTTTAATCGGGACATCGATGCCGGAGCGCATCATTATGGTATGATATTAGTGAAACAATAATGAGCGAAGCGAATATATTTTTCCTAACCCTGTTAAATGCCCTCTGGGCAACTTTTGCTCTGCAAAAGTTATTTAACAGGGTGACGATTTTTATATTCAATAATTTCATTAAAAATCAGTCATGAAAGACAATTTCCAAATAATCATGGTGGTTGTGTTCATTGCGGCGGCGATCCTCGGCGTCCTAGTTTTCTCCGGAGCCATACCTTTAGGCGGCGGCGGGAGTACTACGGCCGGCGTGGGCCCGGTCGTTCTGTGGGGGACAATACCGGATGAGACCATGGCTACCCTGCTTGAGGAATACAATACAGTGGATAAGAATTATACTGTTCAATATATAAAGAAATCAGCTGAGACCTTTGATCAGGATTTGCTTGAAGCGCTGGCGGCCGGGAGCGGCCCGGATATGTTTTTCCTGCCGGATGACCTCGCCTACCATTACGCCAATAAAATTTTCAAAATCTCGCTTGAGAGTTACCCCATCGCCACCTTTAAGAATAATTTTGCCGGCGCGGGGGAAGTATTTCTGCTCTCCGACGGTCTACTGGCCTTTCCTATCACCATTGATCCTTTGGTGCTCTATTACAACCGCAGTATTTTGGATGCGAACAACATCGTATTTCCTCCCAAGGACTGGGATGAATTTATCGCCTTGGTTCCGAAACTCACCAGCAAGGACGCAAACAATAAAATAATAAAAAGCGGAGCGGCCCTCGGGCACTTCGCCAACGTCCTGCATGCCAAAGACATACTTTCCACTTTGTTTATGCAGCTCGGGGACAAAATAGTAGCGGAGAAAGGAGGGTCTTTCATTTCTGTTTTGGATGAGAATGAAAATTTAGAGCCGGCCCTGGTGTTCTACACCGGTTTTGCCGATCCTCTAAAAAGTATTTATTCCTGGAATCGGTCATTCCCTAATTCGCGCGATTTCTTCAGCACCGAGCGGCTTGCCTTTTACTTTGGTTTTGCGAGCGAGTTTCCGGTTCTAGTAAATAAAAACCCGAATCAAAATTTCCAAGTGGCTCCGGTGCCCCAGCTTCGCGGTGCCGCCTTCAAACTCACCTCTGCCAATGTGACCGGCATCGCCATCTCTTCATTCTCTAAGAACTTAAACACCGCCCTCATTGCCGCTTCGGAAATGACCGCCGGCGAATTTGCGCGAAAATTCGCCACTGCCTTGGGCGTGGCCCCGGCGCGCCGGGATCTCTTGGTACAAGTGCCCAACGATCCGTTCTCGCCCACTTTTTATTCTTCCGCGCTCTTCGCTAAAAGCTGGCTGGATCCATCGCCTAAGGATACCGATAATATTTTTCGCACCATAGTGGAAGGCGTGCTCTCGAGCAACTTGACGGCCGACAACGCAATCAAGGACGCCTCCGCCAAGCTTGGCTTATTATTAATTAGGTAGTATTATGACAAAATTTTTAATTTCCATTTTCATTTTTTTTCTCCTAATATCACCGGCTCTCTCCTTGGCTCAAGGTAATGAAGGTACCGGACTTATCCCTTGCGGGACATTAGTAGATGCTTCCGGCAAGGTTACCAACTCTTGCGGTTTTGGGGATTTCATGAAGCTCATCAACTGGGTCATTGATTTTATATTAAAGAAGTTGGCTCTGCCTATTGCCGCCATTATGTTCGTTTATGCCGGGTTTCTGATGGTGACGGGCGGGGGCAGCACCGAGGCGGCTGGCAAAGCCAGGAAAATTTTCACCAGCACTGCCCTGGGGCTCATTTTAGCCGCGGCGGCCTGGGTGATAGTCAAGGCATTCCTTTCGATTATGGGGTATAAAGAGGTTGGACTATTTTTCATGAAATAGGTATAATAATAACAATGAAGCTGGGGTCCAAGATTAATAGAATAGCCAGGATAGTAACCTTCTTTTTCCTGTCCCTTTTTTCTGCGCCATTTACCATTTTAGCCCAGGCAATCACCCCGACACCGCTCGACTCCCGAGGGGTACTTCTCAATCCGATTAGCTCCAATACTGTGCAAGAGTTAATCGCCAAGCTCTTGGAGGGCATCGTCCGCATCGGCTTGCCTATTGTCGCTCTGGCTATTATTTATTCCGGTTTTCTCTTCGTGGCCGCCCGCGGTAATTCAGAGAAACTAACCAAGGCCAAAAGTGCTCTGCTTTATACTATAATTGGTGCGGCCATACTTTTGGGATCCTGGGCCCTGGCGAAGCTTATTACCGAGACCGTGAATGCACTTTGATGAAGAATTATCAATTAAAATTAAGAATTATATGATAGGCGATTATTGTGCCGCACTTCCCGGGCTCACTTTCATGCTCTGCAGAGTGAGCCAGCTTTTGGCCTTGGTTATTCCGGTGCTTATCGCTCTTGGTGTCGTTTATCTGGTTTGGGGCATTGTGCAGTATTTCATCGGCGATAATGAAGAAGCCAAAACGAAAGGCAAGGAGAGGATTATTTTCGGCATCATCGGCTTGGTAGTGATCGTGGGGCTTTGGGGCCTGGTCTACTTGGTAGTGGGCACTTTTCAGGGGCCATACGGGCGGCTGAATGATAATTTCGCCCCAATCGATCTTGGTAATAAATTGTTGCCGAGATAATTTTTAACAATTAAGCCAAAACTTACAATCATGAAAAAAATATCTATCCCGATTTTACTCCTGACTCTCTTCACTCCGCTTCTGGCCTTGGCCCAGGCGGGGAGCGGTGTTCTGACCGGAACAGTTACTGATCAATCTCAATCCGGCCTGACCGGAGTGCTTGCCAAAATAAGCGATCTCATGGACGCCCTTTTGCCCTTTTTGGTCTCTCTGGGAGTCATTTACTTCATCTGGGGAGTAGTGCAGTATTTTATCGGCGACAATGAAGAAGCCAAGACCAAGGGCCGCGACCGCATCATCTTCGGCATCATCGGGCTCGCAGTCATCGTGAGCGTTTGGGGCTTGGTTACCATCATCGGGCAGACGCTCGGGGTGGGGAGTGAGAGTGCCCCCAACAGAGAAATCAGCAACCTAGTAGTCCAGCAAAATTCGGGTGCTGGTTGCACTCAACTGGACGGACCAAAGGACAAACTCCAGGACTTGCTTGGCTATGTGACTTGTCTTATCGGCTCGTCCGTCATACCGTTCATTTTCGCTTTGGCGGTAGCCATGTTCATCTGGGGAGCGGTTAAATTTTTGATAATCAATGGTGGCGAAGAGGAAAAAAGAAATGAAGGCAAGCAGCTCATGCTCTGGGGCATTATTGCCCTGGTGGTCATGATCTCGGTCTGGGGGCTGGTTAAAGTTGTCGGTAATACCTTCGATTTACCGAATTCCACCCTGCCCGAGGTGCGTCCGTAGGTATTCCATTTTGATTTTGCTGTGATATAATCGAAAGGTCGTTATTAATATTATTAGAAAATTCATGAGCGTAGCGAATATAATTTTCTAACCCCGTTAAATATCCTTTGCCAAGCAAAAGCTAAAATCCAAAGGATTTTATTTAACAGGGTGACATTTTTATACTCACTGCGTTCGCTAAAAATTAGTCATGAAAAAGAAATTAATGGTTTTGTCGGGTTCGTTTCTCGCCTTGGCGCCTATCGTAGCGCTGGCTCAGGTCTCAACTTCCGGGGCCTCCACCGGCAGTTGCGTGTTGGGAAGTGGCGGAACTTTGTTTGGCATTCTCTGCCGCTTGGGCCAGATTCTCAATGCGGTTGTTCCTGTTTTGATTGCTCTCGGCGTCGTTTACTTCGTCTGGGGAGTAATCACGTATGTCATCTCGAGCGATGAGGAAGCCAAGAAAGCCGGACGGGATCGAATGGTTTTTGGTATCATCGGGTTGGTGGTTATCGTCGGTCTCTGGGGACTCGTCTCCATTCTCCGAAACACCTTCGGCCTAAGCAACACAACCAATATCCAGCTTCCAACCGTGCCGGTTATCCCAGGGTAATACTACTAAAGGATGAATTTTTTCTCTCCCACTATAGCTTACGCGGATTTCAATTCGTTTCTTATCAATATCAATGCGCAGATTGTAAATCCGATCATCAATGTGCTCTTTGCGCTGGCTATTGCCCTTTTTCTCTGGGGACTATTTGAGTTTCTCGCCAATCAAAGCAATGAGGAGAAGCGGACCGAGGGCAAGAGTCATATGCTCTGGGGGGTGGTGGGGCTGGCCATCATGCTGGGAGTATTTACTATCATGAACATCATTCTCAATACCATTGGGGTGAAAAATATACATCCGGAGACCGGAAAAGTGGATAAGTTTCAGTAAAAAAATTAAATAAATTAAAAAAAGGCGGGGTCATCGTGAATCACGGCGACCTCGCCTCCTGCGTTGGGCCAGACGCGATAGTCGGCCCCGACTTCCCAAAGAACAATTTCATCTGCACCCCCCTTCTCCAATCGGGTAGATGCGGATGAAGATGTGCCCGCTTTCTGGATTCTTCGGGTCCCAGAATTTCTTTGGGCCCGACCAGCGCGGCGCCGGCATCTCCTTGCACCCCTTTCCTTCGAACCGGATGGGTGCCTCGTCCGGGTATTTCACCATGACTGGCCCGTCCGTTTCCAGGGCGTACCGATACGGCAGATCGAGCTCCACCGGTGTTATTTCGAAGACCGGCGGAGGGACGTA
>MFVU01000001.1:0-11857 GCA_001787125.1 Candidatus Nomurabacteria bacterium RIFCSPLOWO2_12_FULL_44_11 | reverse complement strand
CACTGAGTGCCCCGCCGTCGCTCCATGCGCCGGCGCTACAGGCGGCGGTGTGGTCAGTGTCGCAGCAACCACTTGACGTCCGCCCTGAACGTTCTGGCGACGGCGTCGCCAGCGCACGATCAATGCGAACGTTACCAATGCGACTACAAGCCAGATCAGGAGCATAATCACGATCATGACGCTGCTCCTTCTCCCGTAGTCGGTGTGGTTTGCGGTCTGTTCAAGTTGAGGAGAGTGTTCAGGTTCTCCCCAATCACGAGCGTCCCCGTGAGTTTGGACAGCGCTTTCAGCGCCTCTGCGCTCACGCGCGTGTTGGCGTCGGGGACGAGTGCCGTGATGTTGCCCTGCGCGTCCGCCTTCGCCAAGCCAGTGTCAACCAGGTATTTCTTTTTCCAAGTGACAATGGCTGCTTGCGTCTTCTCGTAGGCCTCGGCTTTTTTCGTTGCCAAGGCAAGCACCGCATCGCCTTCTCTCTGTGCCGTGATAACTGCCGCAGAACCTTTCTGATCGGCAATTCTCGGCTCAAGGAAGGAGTCCATCAGTTCGTCGGCGTTCGCATCTCCTGGCGTGAACGCTTTGAAGATGGATTTGGTCAATTGAACTCCCCACTTCTCCTCGATTCCGTCCTCCTTGTCCGCTGCTCCCCGGTTGATCCAGGTCATCGTGTGCGTGAAGTCCGCAGACGGGGTGTCGCCACTCCTGTCTTCGGTTTCACTGCGGACTTGATTGAGTTGTTGAATCGAGAGCTTGCCGACGACGCCCCGAAGCGCTCCGCCAATTGTCTCAGTTGTTACACCGAGCCAGTTGTTGATACGGAACAGCATCTTGAATGGGTTAGTCGTCTGCAGTGTGTTGTTCGTGAACACGAGAACTTTCGCCATTTCGTTGGTGAAGAGGTTCCCGGTGATCGTGGGGTATTCAACCTGGAAGTCAACGTGATTGGACGTTCCCGTCCTCGAAACCACTGACTCTCCGGTTCTTTCGTCACTCCAGATCACATTGTCGCCTGGCGCCACGTCCCCCCGCTTCTTCAGTTTCGTGTACGCGAAGGGGTAAACGTAGGTTTTGTAGATCGGCCAGAGGAAGAAGTAGACATTCCACCTCTCCTGCAGGCTCGGCTTGTACTTCGCGTCAACGAGGATGAGCTCCCACGCTGGTTTGTCCGTGACGTAGTATTTCTTTCGCCGCGGATCGTTTAATCGATAACCCTCCACGCTCATGATGATGGCGTGGAATTTATCGAATCGCATGATGGCTTGTGCCGTTCGCTCGCCTGGGGTCTTGAAGGACTCCGAAACAAGGAACAGCAAACCTCCTGCGAGTATTGCACTTATTACTAACAAGAACCATTCCACGATTACACCTCTCTTGCGCCTACTGGCGCATTTTATTCAGTTGACGACGATCGAGAAACCTTTATTATTCTATCACACAATAACACAAAAGTCAATCCCAAGGGATTGACTTTTGTTCTATATTTTAGGTTCTAATTTCAAATTAGGAATGCTTTAACGGAGTAGAGTGGTAAGCGGTTTCGCGGCCAAAGAACCTTCTGATCAGAATAATAATGACGAGAATAATTATCGCTACCAGGACCCAGCCGATGAGCCCCGAAGGCATAAAGCTGCCGGCTCCATAGAATGCGTTGGCGGTCAGATTGTTAAACTCTTGGCGAGTTCGTTCCGCATCTGACATTTGAGAACTTTGAGGAATAGCGCCTGTGGAGCCAGAAGTAGTTCGGTAAGTAGTGGCTCCGAGCACTGCGCCACTGCCGCTTTCCTTAGCGGTGAAATATTCGACATTGGAAGTTCCGCCTCCCGGGCCCGGGTTCACGACAGTAATTGCGTGAATTCCAGGGACAGACAAGTCCGAAGCGCTCAAGGTAACGATGAGAGAGGTCGAGCTCTCAAAGAGAATCGGTCGAGAACTGCCATCAAATCTGACGCGCGAATCAGGAACGAAACCACTACCACGGACGGTCACCTCGATACTTCGATTATTGTAAGTTGCGTTATCCGGGTTGATATAAGTGATGCGGGGAATAGGATTGCGGTCAATATCGCTATTGTAATCCACGCTGTCATCGCTGTTATCGAATGTATAATTTTCTCCGCCTAAATTTCGGTCAACGTAAGCATTTATTTGACCGGGCAAAAAAGCCACCGCGCCAAGGAGAACAGCTAATATTAAGTTTTTCTTTATATTATTCATACCTGGGTAGTATAGCATATCCCCATATAAAAGTCAATCCCTACACGAGCGTAGAACAGGGGGGCAGGAGTAAGTCATTTGAGCCTTATATTTAAAGAATAAAGTGGGCAAGGGGGGACTCGAACCCCCACGGATTTCTCCACTGGTTCCTAAGACCAGCGCCTATACCAGTTCGGCTACTTGCCCATCATTTTTAAGGCGATCTTTCTCTTTCGTGACAAGCATATCACATTTTTTAGATAAGCCGTTAAGTTCTGTTTTGGTGCGCCCAGCAGGGATCGAACCTGCGACCATTCGATTAAGAGTCGAGTGCTCTACCAGCTGAGCTATGGGCGCAAAATTTAATTATTAATTAATAATTACTGATTTATAATTATTAAGGTGCTCGGGGTGGGAATCGAACCCACATGCCTTACGGCGATCGATCTTAAGTCGATTGCGGCTACCAATTACGCCACCCGAGCATTTTTAATATTTCTACCTCTGTGTGTAATTTGTAAGCTATGGCAGTTGGGACATAACACCCTTAGATTTTTCAATCTATTATCATGCCTGTTTCCATTAATATGATCCAATTCCAATGGCACTCTACCATCAATAGACATTTTAGCCCAGCCACACTCTTCACACTTAGGTTCTTTTAGTTTAGCTAAAAAGAGTCTTTTTTTCAACTTAAAACTATGTATTTCTTAATCTGATCGTAATTTCCACCGGTTGGCCTCAATCCCAAAACCTTTATTACATTTCTATAACTCCTAGAAATTTTTACCGCCCTCTTTAATTGTTCTTCTGACCAAGTTCTTTTTCCTGGCATGGGTACACTTGAAGTATACCATATTACTTAGCGTATACCCATCGAATAGAGTCCCTCCTCGCCCACATTTATTTTCCTTTAATATAAAATCTGAAGAAAGCTAAAAATAATCCATGCAGTATAGTAGGGATCAGCAAACTTCGTGTGAGCGCAAATATATAAGCAAAGAGTAACCCACCAACGAAAGTGACGATAGCGAATTGCCAGTTCCACTTTGAAGGGTGCAATCCATGCGAACCGTTAGGTAAATGAGCGAGGCCAAATATCAAACCTGATAAAATTACTACAACAACCGTATTTTCTAAATATGTCTGCAGAAATGTTTGAATAATTCCTCTAAAAATTAGCTCCTCCGGAAAAGCAAAGAGCAAAGCGTACAGTAGAGTGGCGAAGATTTGCAATAGTGTTAACCGTTGCCATTTGAATTTACACCAACCAAATACTCGATTTAAAAGATAAAAAGCCAATAAGCTCCCTAAAGTAGCTACTGTCGGCAATCCTAAATTTCCCCAAATAAAGTTGTAGCTTAGCCGATCAGAATAAAAAGTAAAAATTAAAGGACACAATATTGCATATATTGCTAAAACTCCAAAATGGTATTCCCTAAGCCCTAAAATTTTCCTTACTATCATTTGTAAAAATACATTAGAGCTGTACCTAACAATAGCAAACTAACTATTAAAAATAATGCCAATGTTGGCTTGAAAGCCTTTTTGTATATTTCTAACCCCAATGGACGATACTCCGGCAATCGGAGGGAACCGATAAATTCATCAAAAGCCAGCCCCAAGCCGTATCCTAAAAATATGATGACCCAAAAATTCCGGCCGAAGAATAAGAGTATAATCGTGCCTACAAAAATTAAAACTAAGCCATAGTGCAAATGATGAATTTGCATACCGTTTTTAATTTTAAAAGCTCTATTGAAAGTTCCTCGAATTACAAAAGAAGCAATTCGGTAAAAAAAGAACGGTAGGGTAAACGCTATTATAAAAATTATTACTTCCTGCATTTGAGGCCTGGGCGGGAATCGCACCCGCGTATATTCCTTTTGCAGAGGAACGCCTTACTACTTGGCTACCAGGCCAATTACTGAAAGCATCAAGCTTTCGACCTAACCCTCTCCTTTATGAGGAGAGGGTGGCATCTTTAATAAGATGACGGGTGAGGTCTATTAATCCTAACCATTCCGTAGCAGTTCGTCAATTTTCTGGCGGTTTTTTTCGCCCTTATCTATCGCGAAATCAACGAAGGGGGTTGTTTTGATTCCCATGCTTTTTTTCAAAACTCCTCGGAGTTCGCTCCGCTGACGTCGCACAAATTTCAAGACGGCCTCTTCCTTCTCTTCCGGCATAACGGTGATGAAGATCGTGGCCCGTTTCAGGTCCGGGGAAGCAGAGGCGGAAGTAACCGTAATGAGCGAAGTATGGTTATCCACGCGCGCTAAAAACTTCGCTGCGAACTCTCTGATCAATTCCGCCACTCTGTTAGTTCTTTCTGCATTTCGCTCTGGCATATAATTTATTTTTGTACTACGCTGAATGATTCAAGTACATCGCCTCCCACAATTTCTATTTTGGATTCTATCATCATGCCAAATTCTGCGCCTTCAGGCACGGTGCCGATTTTCTCTTTATTTTTTTCAAGATTTATAATTTTTCCCTTGCCGATTTCAAATTCCCGGCGCATTATTTTGACAACACTGCCAAGAGTGATAGCTCCGGCGATAACTTTACCACCAACTATCTGGCGTTCCTTGGTGCGGCTGAAGGCCTTGAGAATTTTGGCTCGGCCGGTGGTTTCCTCCGTCTCTACTCGCGGTCGCCTTTTCTCCATTTCTTCCGCGAGCCATTCCGTCAATTTATAAATAATATCAAAGTGGGAAATGGTGATGCCCCGCTTGAATGCTGTTTCCGTGGCGCTCTTGTCCGCTTTTACGTTAAATCCTACTACCAGAACGTTTTCACCTGCCGAGATATTCTTTATATCCGATTCCGTTATCGGGCCGGTGCCCTTATGAGTAATTTTAAATTCTGCGTTCTCATTTTTAATTTTCTCTATTTCTTTAACAATCACCTCCAGGGATCCTGCCACGTCGGCCTTGAGCACAACCGGAATTATTTTCTTACCCCCGCCTACATCAGCTAAGCTGGAAGCATTGCGGGCAGGGGTTTCTTCAGTTTTCCAATTCTTGACGCATTCTTCCGCTTCTCGCTTTTTATCAAATGCTTTAAATTGGCTGCCGATCTCCGGAATCTTGTCCCAGCCGACGAGGCGAATAGGAGAAGAGAAAGTGGCCTCGTCGATCACCTCTCCTCTAAAATTTTCGATAATGCGGGTCGAGCATATACTATCGCTCGCCGCCACTGCCAAGCCCTTCTTTAAAGTTCCATTCTTGATGATAAGCGTTGCTTGCACCCCGCGCTTGGGATCGAGCGAGGACTCGATCACATATCCTGAAGCAAGCTCCGCGGGACTTCCAATAAAACTTTCCAATTGCGCCAGAATTAAAATCAAAGAGAGAAGCGAGTCAACCCCTTCTCCTGTTTTGGCCGAAATGAGTGCAAAGGGGACCTTGCCGCCATAATTTTCCAGATAAATTTCATTCTCAGCCAGCTGTGTTTTTGTTTTTTCAACGTTGGCGCCGGGCTTGTCTATTTTGTTAATCGCGACGATAGCAGGAGTATTACTCTCTACGATTGTTTTCCAGGCCTCGATAGTTTGCGGTTTAACACCGTCTTCAGCGGAGACAACCAATATAGCAATATCCGCTACTTCTGCGCCACGAGCGCGCATTTTAGAAAATGCCTCGTGCCCTGGGGTGTCCAGAAAAGTAATTTTTCCCGATGCTTGCGGTCGGGATCCCGACCCAAATTCTTTTGGCGTCGGGACTTCTACCTCGTAGGCAGAAATATGCTGAGTGATACTTCCAGCTTCCTTCTCAACTATATTAGTTTTACGAATATAATCTAAAAGCGTAGATTTACCGTGGTCAATATGGCCCATGACGACAACCACCGGCGCTCGCTCAACAATATTTTGTTTTCCATCTTTTTTTTCCATGGGATTTTTTTCATGTTTAAACCCTGGCTTTGTTTAATGCCTCTTTTTCTTCGGCCGTTAGATCGTATTCCGACCTTCCGCCTTTTATCGGTTTGGCAAAGATACTCATCCGTTCACGGGAATATAAACTAGAGAGCACCACACCATTACCTTCCTCGTCCAGCATGCCGATAGCAAAGGATTGGTTACTGCCCTGGTCCGGAAAAGGATTGAAACGGATGGTCTCGAGTCCGCGAATACTTTTTTTGAGTTTATTATTTATAGTCGCGATATTTTTCTCTGCAATTTCCTTTGCTCCCTTTAGTTTAGTAATATCTTCCTCGAGCAGCGTAATGGTGTCCTCCAAATCTTTTGCTTTCTTACCAAGGAAAAATCTTTTTAGCCGCCCTTCAGTTGTAATAGCCCAAATGACGCCAATCAAAATGATGATTCCAACCAAGATGAAAAAAGCAATTTGAAGCTTTGTATCCATGCATTTTCAATATATACTATTTTTATGTCCAAATCAAACCATAAAATATATCTCGATTATGCTTCGAGTGCCTTGGTCTCCTCCGCCAATCCGAGCGCGATTCATGAGTTGGGTGTCCGAGAAAAGCAAAAATTGGAAAGGGCTCGCAAGAAAATTGCCGACATTTTGAGCGTCCATCCCGATGAAATTATTTTTACTTCCGGAGCCACCGAATCCAACAACATGGCAATTTTAGGCATAAGACGCGGACATATAGTTACGACCAATATCGAGCATGCTTCAGTTTTAGAACCGGCTCGCCATCGAGGCAATGTTACTTTTGTCGAAGTTGAAAAAAACGGCATTGTTGATCCAGAAAAAATAAAAAAAGTGCTTCGACCCGACACTGTTTTAGTTTCGGTGATGTATGCCAACAATGAAATAGGGACTATCCAGCCGATCAAAGAAATTGCCAAAGTGATCAGGCATTTTCGAAAAAATTACCCCTACCTAACCTCTTCCTTACCAAGGGGGAGGAAAAAGGAGGGGGTATATCCACTTTTTCATACCGATGCCGTCCAGGCGGTAAATTATTTACCGATACAGGTTCCAGCGCTCGGCGTGGATCTTCTCTCTTTAAATGCGGCCAAAATTTACGGACCCAAGGGCGTAGGTGCGCTATACGTGAAAAGGAATACGCCCATCAGTAAAATCATGTGGGGCGGCGATCAGGAAGGGGGACTGCGTCCGGGGACGGAGAATGTTCTAGGTGCGGAGGCACTTGCGAAGGCATTAGAAGAAACTGAGGAAGTAAAAGAGAAAGAAGTAGAACGTTTAATTAAACTTCGTAACTATTTTATCTCATGTCTAATTCGTGCGAATAAGCGAATAGTTTTAAATGGTGATCAGGAAAAAAGATTGCCGAACAATATAAATATTACCGTTCCAAAAATTCCAAGCGACTTATTAGTGCTCGAACTCTCGGCGCGAGGCATAATGGCTTCCGCCAAGAGCGCCTGCAAAGCCGGCGACGGCAAGGCCTCCCATGTGATCCAAGCAATCAATTCAAAGGTGAATGATTTGGATGGTTCGCTTAGATTTTCATTGGGACGTGATACTACTAAAGGCGATGTTGATTATGTAGTCAGGGCCTTAAATCAAATTTTGAAAAAATTAAAAAGGTGGTATGATTGAAGCATGGGTCCCGTTAGAAATAGGAAATCTTTAGATTTCCGTCAAACTAACCGGATTCGTGTATTAGTAGTTAATTTCTAACGGGATGGATATAAAGGATCTAAACAAAGCGCAATTAATACTACTCGCGATACTTCTTTCCTTCGTTACCTCGATTGCGACCGGTATCGTGACCGTAACTTTGATGCAGCAAGCTCCAGCTTCGGTGACGGTGCCCATTAACCGCGTCATTCAGCAAACGGTAGAAAAAATTCAACAAGTCGAAGGCAAAACGACTGTGCAAACCGTAGTAGTGAAAGAAGAGGACTTGGTAGTGGATGCCATTGCTAAAAATCAATCGGCTGTTTTTTCAATCACGAAGGAAGTGGAAGGCGTGGAAACATCGGCCGGCCGGGGCTTTGTAGTTTCGAATGCCGATATTATTGTGGCAGATGCGGTGCTCGTCGGCAATAAAGAAAAATATGTTGTCGCCAATGATAGCGGCAAGTTTGAGGCAGAATTTATTCTCGCTAATCCTGCTGGTTTTTCTTTTCTTCGAGTCGGAGAGCCCATCGATGAAAAAAATAAGCTCGCCTATACTTTGCCGACTTTTGGGGATTTGAGCAAAATGAAAGTAGGTCAGAAAATTATTGTTTTCAGCAGCGCTATTTCCTCCATGATTTTTGAAGGTGATCCGAATATCAGAATTCCTTTAAGCCGAGCGAGTGCCGGGGGTTTGGTTCTTAATCTGGAGGGCGAAGCCCTGGGCCTAGCACTTTTCAACGAAGTGACGCCCTTTGCTTCAATAACTACAATCACAGAGGCGTTAAAAAACATTAATTAAATATACCTGTCCCGTACTAAATTTTTGGGTAAGGGACATAAGGATAAACATTATTATTAAAATTTTAGTACCGGGATGCCACCACTTAATAAATTTACAACTAAAGCCAAAGAAGCCATCAAGAAAGCCCACGAGCTCGCCATTGAGCGCGGGCAGAACCATGTATCATCGCTACACCTGCTCGCTTCGCTCCTGCTGCAGGAAGAGAGCATGGTCAATTCCATTTTAGATAAATTGGAGGTGGATACCATGCTTTTGACCGATTCCGTGTTGGAATTGATAGAACAGCCGGAGACCCAAAGCACGCTCTCGCCTTCATATCAGATTTACCTCAATCCGGATTTGGCGCAAGTGATCGAGCACTCGGTCAAGTTTGCGGAATTTATGAAAGATGATTTTGTTTCCACCGAACATCTTTTTGTCGCAATGCTGGAAGTCGCCGGAGAGTCGCGCGAGACCCTGGCTCGATTTAGAATCCATAAAGATGCTGTGCTGAAAGTATTGGAGGAACTGCGCAGCCAGAATATCACCGATGTTTCGGAGCCGAAGAAATTCAGAACTTTACTCAAATACACTCGTAACCTAACCAAGCTTGCCAAGGAAGACAAACTCGATCCGGTTATTGGCCGCGACAATG
The DNA here is from genome assembly GCA_001787125.1 of Candidatus Nomurabacteria bacterium RIFCSPLOWO2_12_FULL_44_11. Taxonomy (GTDB): domain Bacteria; phylum Patescibacteriota; class Minisyncoccia; order Phycocordibacterales; family UBA9973; genus UBA9973. The sequence goes on along the minus strand of MFVU01000001.1, from coordinate 2,664 downwards.
AAATAATGCGCATCATGCAGATTCTCTCCCGCCGCACGAAAAATAATCCGATCTTGATCGGGGAAGCGGGTACCGGCAAGACCGCAGTGGTTGAGGGGCTGGCCTCACGCATTGCCAAAGGCAACGTTCCGGAATCACTGAAAGAAAAAGAGTTGGTGTCGCTCGACCTTGGGATGCTCATTGCCGGGACGAAATATCGAGGAGAATTTGAAGAACGGCTCAAAGGTATCATGAAAGAAATTGAACGCTCCGACGGGAAAATTATTCTCTTCATAGATGAGATCCACACCATTGTAGGGGCCGGAGGGGCCGAGGGCACCATGGATGCTTCCAATATGTTAAAGCCGGCGCTTTCCCGCGGGGAACTCCGCGCTATCGGAGCTACCACTCTGCGCGAATATCAAAAACATATCGAGAAAGATCCGGCGCTCGCCCGGCGCTTCCAGCCGGTCTATATTGACGAGCCGTCCATGGACGACGCAATCGCCATTCTACGTGGGCTCAAAGAAAAATATGAGCTTTTCCACGGTGTGCGCATTACCGATGATGCCATAGTATCGGCAGTCAATCTCTCAGCCCGTTACATCACCAACCGGTTTTTGCCGGACAAGGCGGTGGACTTGATCGACGAGGCATCATCCTCGCTCAAAATCATGCTGGAAAATAAGCCGCCGGTTCTGGAAGACGCGCACGGGAAGATAATGCGTCTGAACATTGAAAAAGAAGCGCTGAAGAAAGAACTGGCCACCGAGGGCGACAAACAAAAAGAAAAAGAGACCAAAGCTCGCCTCAAAGAAATAGATAAAGAGATTGGCAATCTCTACGAGAAGACCAAGGAGCTAGAGCTCAAATGGCAGAATGAAAAGGGGACGGTGGTTGAAATCCGCGCGATTAAAAAAGAACTCGAAACGCTTCGCCTCGAAGCGGAAAATGCAGAGATGAAGGCCGATCTTTCCCGCGCGGCGGAGATCCGTTACGGCAAGATTCCAGCACTCAAAAAAGATCTGGATACCAAACTGGCGCGACTAAAAAAATTACAGAAGTCCCGCCGCATCCTCAAAGAAGAAATTACCGCCGAGGATATCGCGGAAGTCGTCGCTCGCTGGACCGGTATTCCGCTCGCCAAAATGCTCGAAGAAGAACGCGCAAAACTAGAGAGAATGGAAGAAGAACTGAAGAAAAGAATTGTCGGCCAGGAGGAGGCGATCAAAAGAGTGGCCGATGTCATTCGCCGTTCTCGAGCGGGCATCTCCGATCCGAACCGGCCTATCGGTTCCTTTATTTTTCTCGGTCCCACCGGCGTGGGCAAGACCGAACTCACCAAAGCTCTCGGCGCTTTCATGTTCAATGACGACCGCGCGGTGATCCGCGTGGATATGTCCGAATATATGGAGCGGCATTCAATATCGAAGCTCATCGGTTCGCCGCCGGGCTATGTGGGCTATGATGAATCCGGACAATTAACCGAGGCCGTCCGGCACCGACCTTACGCGGTGGTGCTCTTTGACGAAGTTGAGAAGGCGCATCCGGAGATATTCAATATGCTCCTCCAAGTGATTGACGAAGGCCGACTGACTGACGGCAAGGGGCGAGTGGTGAATTTCAAGAATGCCATCATCATTCTCACTTCCAACATCGGCAGCCAGTTCGTGGAAAAAATGGAATCAATCGGGTTTTCCAATAATTCTGAAAGACAGGACTATGGCAAGACCAAAGAAAAAGTATTGGAAGCGCTCAAAGACCACTTCCGTCCCGAATTCTTAAACCGCATCGATGAAATTATCGTTTTCGATATTCTCTCGGAAACGGCCATCAAAAAAATAGTCGATTTGCGAGCGCAAGTGGTGAAAGACCGCCTCTTGACTAAAGGTATTGAATTTAAGATCTCCGATGAAGCGCTCGGTTATCTTGCCAAAGAAGGCTACAATCCGCATTATGGTGCAAGACCACTTAACCGTTTAATCCAAAATAAAATTCTAAACCCAGTGGCGACTTACATAATATCCAATGATGTAAAGAAAGGGGACACGATAGTAGTAACGGTAAAAAATAACGAGCTTGCCATTGAGACCCAAAAAGGCCGAACCGGTAAAATCAAAAGCAATATTCGAACCAGCACTCACGTGCAAAAATAAGATTTTTATGGTATTTTATGACACATGTCTCGCTCGAGGCGGACATGCGTCGGTACTCAAGTGGTCAACGAGGGCACGCTGTAAACGTGCTGGCCTTAGGCCTACGTAGGTTCAAATCCTACCCGGCGCACTATGTGCGGCATTATTGGATACATTGGAAAACGGGAAGCGCTGCCGATCCTTTTGCAAGGACTTCGGGATTTGGAGTATCGCGGCTATGACTCTGCAGGGATTGCCGTAATCAAGGATGGCAAAATAGAGAGGATTCGCGAAGTAGGCAAGGTGGACATGCTGGTTAAAAAAATTGACCGGCAAAAATTTCCCGGCAACATCGGCATCGCGCACACTCGCTGGGCTACCCACGGGGGCGTAACTGAACAAAATGCCCACCCGCATCTTGCCGGAGAAGGGAAGTTAGTTTTAGTGCACAACGGCATAATAGAAAATTACCGCGAACTTAAGGCAAAAGTAAAAGGGCCGTTCGAATCGGAGACCGACACCGAAATTTTAGCGAAATGGATTTTTCAAA